>NZ_AMQU01000009.1:0-269379 GCF_000307675.1 Paenibacillus sp. ICGEB2008 | reverse complement strand
GCTTTGTATCCACTTAATAAAGGTCTTTTTTTTACTAACTTTATTAACATGTTTAATTAAGTGATTTATGAAGTGAATCGAATCTGTTTCGAGCCCATTACATTGGATAGGTTTTGCTAAAGGTCGAGATACGAATACAAGGGAGTGGGACAATGTGGGGATTGAAAATGTCTTAGGTTAATAGAGACTTTGATATTGATCCCTGGAAAGAACATAAAAAACCGTAAGTATGAACTGACCGGTAGGAAACTCTAACAATTAAGGGAGGCTTATTTATGTTTAAACTGGTAGTAAGTGATTTGGATGGTACTTTTCTGAACAATAGTGGTACTTTTGATGTTGAATTATTTAATCAGGTGTACGGAGAGATGAAAGAAAATAATATCGCCTTTGTTGCTTGTACAGGTAAGCAATGTGAAAGAGTAGAAGAGTTGTTTGATGAGCACGGAAAAGGAATCTGGATCTTGGGAGACAGTGCTACTCGCATTAAAAGGGATGGAGTCGTTGTAAAAGAGTTTACAATTGAACGTAATTTGGCTTTACAAGCGATCGGTCAAATTGAAGCTTTCGCTAAGGATTTTATTATCATCGCATGTACAACTGAAGCAGCCTATGTCCACTCTCAAATTCAAGAGGAATATTACAAGATTGTGAAGGGCTCCTACAAGGAAGTGCTGAAGATTGATTCGTTTGATCAAATAAATAGCAACTTTCTTAAAATAACTGTTTACGATCCATCAGGGAGAAGTTCCATTTTAAGAAAACATGTTGAAAAGACGCTACTAGACCAAATTTATATTGTAGATTCTGAAGCAAATTGGCTGGATATTACAGCCCTTCATACCCATAAAGGGGAGACGGTAAGAAAACTCCAAGAGATATTGGGTGTTACTATGGACGAAACCATGTCTTTTGGAGATGGTGAAAATGACGTGGAGCTTATGAGTATTGCCAAATACAGTTTTGCTGTAAAAAATGCTTGTGAGAATACTAAAAATGCAGCAAGTTTTATCACCAAATCCAATGAAGAGAACGGTGTGTTATTAACGATAAAGAAAATGATGGATTTACAAAAGCATTAATATTAATTATCGTTTTTAAGAGATACACTCCAGATTTCACACTACCCAATGAGAGGACTATAAGCAGCATGAAAAATAAAATACTGGTTTTTGATATTGGTGGCTCTTTTATTAAATTCAGTTTATATTTTCAAGATAAATTTATGACGAAAGGTAAAGTTGCTACACCATTAGATTCACTAGAGAATCTGCTTATAGTCTTGAAGCAAATTCATAATCAGTTTATAGATGAATGTGAAGGAGTAGCCGTCAGCATGCCAGGTATTGTGGACTCGGTCACTGGTCATATGGTGCATGGTGGTTCGTTAAGGTATATAAACGATATCAATATGATCGAAGTTTTCAAGAAAGCGTTTCATTTGCCTGTAGCTATTGAAAATGATGGGAAGTGTGCAGCTCTTGGAGAAGTATGGCGCGGCTCACTACAGGGGATCGCTGATGGTGTAGTTTTGGTAGTTGGAACAGGAATGGGCGGTGGAATCATCTCTCAAGGGAAATTGCTGAAAGGCCATCATTTATCGGCTGGGGAATTCTCCTTCATCAGAACTAACAATGAGCATGCAGACAATGTTGATTATCTGCTTGGTATGCAAGGGAGTAGTTCTGTTTTAGCTAAAACTGTTGCCAAGGCTAAAGGACTTCCTGAAGATGCTATAACAGGTGAAAAAATATTCAAGCTTATTGAAGAAGGTGATCACACGGTACAAAAGATTTTTCAAGAATACTGTAGGAACATCGCAACACAAATTATTAATTTACAAACAATTCTTGACCCTCAAAAGTTTGTGATCGGGGGAGGCATATCTGCCAATCCTTTGCTGGTTGCTACCATTAAAGAAGAATTAGAGAAACTTTACCTGCATTCGATCTTAAATTTTGTGCGTGCAGATATTGAACAAAGTAAGTTAGGCAATGAAGCGAATTTGCTAGGTGCTATATACAACTACATGCAGTCACACCATCTTGAGGTATAAGATAAAATAAAAGTAAAAGAGCGTGCCTTGAACTTAAGACACGCCTTTTTGCTTTTTTAAGTTTACATAATATATATTATGTTTATTTATTTGATACGTATAACATTTCAAAGCAACTTATTTTTCATTTTCCGGGGGAGATTCAATTATCAGCCCCTGAACATGCTTGCGCGTTAGAAGCTTCCGTTTTTTGCGGTTTTCCTTTGTTTCTAAAACAATATCCAAATCATAGTCGTCAGGATACAATTCTGTTGCAGCGATGTGAAGAGTGAGCCTCTTTTTATTTATGATCAGCTTTTGTCCTTGAATCAAAATTCCAACATTGCCTCGTTCATCCTCGGTTTTGTAAACAATACCGGTTCGATCTAGGTAGCTGGCATAAACACTATCTCCAAGAGCAAATGGCTTGGTTATGAGCGGGTGCTCTTGTTTTCCCTGTTTTGCGACTGTGCGGTCTGTAGATGCTTTTTTAGAGGCAGGTTTATATACATCGTCAGACTTTTTATCATCAAAAGAAGGGGGAATAACCAAAAACTCCTGTGCATCCTGAGACGTTCTTCCAGCAGAAATGGCCTCAGAACGCTCGATAATGCGAGTCCACATGCCTAGCTTCAAAGCAATTGCGTATGCGTAGCTTTCCCCGGCCTCGCCAATGCGAAGTCGGTACAAGGGTTGCAATGTTTCGGTATCAAACTCCATGCGAGCATTTTGGAACCCCGGTGTGTTTTCAGCAAAATGCTTGATTTCGCTAAAGTGCGTGGTAGCCACTACTGTCGCACGGCGACGATGAAATTCTTCCAGTAACGCGATAGATAGGCCTACGCCTTCTCCCGGATCAGTACCAGAGGCCATTTCGTCGATCAGGATCAGAGTAGAGCTGCCTGCCGTTTCCAAAATGCCAATCATATTGCGAATATGAGCAGAAAAGGTGCTCAAAGCATGTTCAATGCTTTGGCCATCCCCGATGTCTACCACAATGTCCTCGAATACAGCCATTCGGCTACCTTGCAAAACAGGTACCAGCAGGCCGGATTGCACCATGAGTGTTAACAAACCTACGCTTTTGAGAGCCATCGTTTTTCCGCCTGTATTTGGCCCGGTAATAATAAGTGAAGAATAACCTTCACCAATTGAGAAATCAAGCGGCACCATAGTATGGGCCATCAATGGGTGACGTGCACCATAGATATCTATTATCCCATCATCGTTAAGCTCGACAGAGACAGCATCCAGAGTCATAGCGTATTTGGCTTTAGCTAATAAAAAATCCAGTATGCCTACCGTCTCTGTATTAATGCTTAGTTCACGGTTGTATGACTCAGCCATTGCAGTCAGGTCTCCTAGCACTTTCATTTCCTCTTTTGATTCTTCTGCCATATTTGCGCTCTGTTCGAATTGCAGATTTATGATCTCGGCAGGTTCCACATAGACGGTCTGACCGCTACCTGACTCATCCAGTACATTGCCTTTCACTTGTTTGCGGAATTCTTTTTTGATCGGAAGGACGTAACGGCCATTGCGCTGACTGATCATATTTTCCTGCATGATGGCTCGGTGACGGCTGATAAGAGAATCTAGTTTCCTCTTGATACGTTCTTCAGTAACTGCAATTTTTTTGCGAATTTTAGCTAGTTCTTTACTGGCATTATCCGTTACTCGACCCGAATAAATGCATCTCTCGATTTCGGATAGGAGTGACTCCATGTCATACATGGAAGAGGCATAAGCACTGACGGTTGGAGCTGAATCCGCCTTGGCATGCATATATTTCATCAGCTGCATGCAGCTTCTGATGAATTGGGCCAAATGAGAAAAATCACGCTCGCTGAACATATAGCCAGTTCCCAAGAGGTGCAGAATGTGCTCCATTCCTTCCAATGAAGGAACAGGTACGCTAGCTCCGTGGCGAATGAGCTGTAAAGCTTCGCTCGTTTCGTTAAGACGAATTTTGATTGTACGGATATCTGTAATTGGCTGCATGGAAGCGGCATGCTGCTTACCTAGGTACGAAAAAGCACATTCAGACACTCTTGTTGTAATCTGATCATATTCCAAACGCAACATTGTAGTTTCATTCATGGATAAATCTCTCCTTTAGTTGTGTATTGACAGGATTTTTTAAAACCTTTCTGAAAAACAAAAAAAGGGCGGAGAATGAACAAAACGTTCATTCTCCGCCCTTTAAGGGAGAGGGAGTGTATCATCAAATAAGCCTATAATCCAGCATGTGCTCTCATCAATTCTGCGTTTTAATCCACAGGCCAACCAACATATCAGTTCATTGGCTTATGAATAGAAAAACGTGTAAAAGGAGTTCACAAAAGTTGGAAACAAAAAAACCGTGCTGAACACAGCACGGAATAAGGCCTAGATGAAAATAATCCCTAAGGCGATTTATGATATCCGCATGTTCTTAACTAATACCAGGGTAAAAACTCAGCAAGAAACAAACCTGTCCCTAAAGGGTACAAGAGCCTGATGGTCTTCCCTGAATATGCAATTGCTTAGTTAAGAACGTTCACCGACATTAAAATCTCTCCCTTAATTGAAGATCTATCCATAATATACGATCAGACAGGTAATGAAGTCAAGGGCGACTTCTTCAATTCGATGTAAAAGTGACCATGAGGATAAGGGGTTTATGTAATATATATTATGTAAACTAACTACTCGATGAATGATTATCATCTTTTAATTGAGAATGATAATCATTATAATTGTAATGGAGAATGAAACTCGTATGTCCTGCGAATCCAGCTATAAGAAGGAAGTGATGACAAGATGAAGACACAAACTTCACCGTCTACTTTTAATGAATATTTTAATCAGATAATCGATTCCAACTTAATGATTCATGAAAATAGCTCCACTCCAGCAGGAATACAGCACGAACATTTTTATCAGATACCCGAAAAGTGGGGAGACGGAATACATCGAACACATTTTTTGCGCAATGGCCTTGAGCTATCACAAAGCAAAATGTTATTTCATGAGCCAGTCCAGATATCAAGAAGAATTGATAAGCCTTATCTGGAGTTGGCACTAAACATCGATTATTCCGCCACTTGGTCTGTGGATGATTTTCGTTCAGATCGTGAGCACGGGGGACATGTACAGCTCGTCTACATGAATGATGTGAAAATTCACGCAGAGATAGCAGCTAGTAATGTGATGAATCATCTAGAGCTGCGTTTTAATCCATTGCTATGGCAAGAGTTACTACAGGAACTGGGTATTCGTTTGGAGCAATCTTTTGCTTGCATAGAAGCGTTGATTACTACTGATATGCGGGCTATTGCTCAGGAATTGTCGTCTCATTCTTATGAGGGCATAACCCGTCAGCTTTTCTTGGAGAGCAAGACGCTGGAATTGATGGCTCTGTTTTTGCAAGAAATACGCACTTCTCCACCTAAACTTTCTATGACAATTAAACCCACTGATGTGCAATGTATTCACGAGGCGCGAGACATTTTACTCCGTACACTGGTGCAGCCTCCCAGTCTGATTCGGTTGGCACAGATGGTACATATTAATGAGCAAAAACTGAAAAATGGCTTTAAAGAGCTATTCGGCACAACAGTATTTGGCTTTGTGCGCCAGCAGAGACTGGAAAAAGCCAAGCAACTGCTAGAACAGGAGCAGATTTCAGTCAGTGAAGCGTCAGCGATAGTCGGCTATAGTAACTTTAGTCATTTTGCCGCACTATTCCGTAAAACATATGGCTACAATCCAAGTGCCTACCGAAAAAATAAGAATTTATGCTCCTTATAAAACCTTCATCTTTATAAAACTCTCCTTCCAGTGGTGATGTTTCTCCCGGAATTGGCGGTAGGAAGCAGAATGTGGGCCTACAATAGACACAGGCTCATGCATTCTGCAACTGCCGTATTTGGAAAGGAGAAATGATTCATGCAACCAAAAACGGGCATTGCCCGATTACTTCAAATCGCTGGGGAAAAACGCGGATTACTTGCTGTTTCCGCTTTATTTTCCGGTTTAAGTGCCATTTTCATGTTGGTGCCTTATGCTTCAGTTTATTTTGTACTCAAGGAGCTACTTGAGCACGCTGCACAACCTACAACAGCAGACGGGCCATTGATGATTCAATGGGGACTGATTGCTTTAGCAGGTTTATTAGCCAGCCTTATTACAATGTACATCGGCGGGCTTATCTCACATATTGCGGCTTTCCGTATTTTATACGGCTTACGCGTCAAGCTGTCTGCGCACATCGGTAAGATCCCCTTAGGATGGCTTAATGGCACTTCCACGGGGGCTGTCAAAAAGACTTTGGAGCAAAATGTGGAAAAAGTAGAGACGTTTGTCGCTCACCAATTACCGGATCTGGTGCAGGTTATCGTGACAGCAGTAGTGATGATTGTCACCATGTTTAGCTTGAATATATGGTTGGCGTTTGCTTGTATCGTGCCGATTCTGCTTGCTTTCACCGTTCAAATGAGGCTGATCGGTGGCTCCAAAACACAGGATAACATCAAGGAATATTACAACTCACTGGAACGTCTAAACGGATCGGCTGTGCAGTATGTCCGTGGTATACCCGCAATCAAGGTGTTTGGACAGACGGTGCATTCGTTTCGTAAGTTTTATTCCGATATGGTGCATTATCGTGAATATTGCATGAGATTCACTGACCAATTTGAAACTGGTTTTCTCGTCTTTAAGGTAATTATTGGCTCATTCGCTGCTTTTGTACTTCCTGTCGGTGTATACCTGTTGAGTGGTAACCCGCAGAATGTTGCATTTGCCTCGGTGTTACTATTTTTTCTGGTAATGGCCCCCGGGGTGTCAGCACCCATGTTTAAAATTATGCATCTCATGTCTTCAATGCGTGATATTAATGAAGGCGTTGATCGGATTGACCGTATTTTTAAAGAACCTGCAATACAAGAGCCAGCACATCCGCAAAAGCCGACTACTTATGATGTGCAGTTCGAGCAAGTTTTCTTTTCCTATGGAAACACAGAAGAGGTTAACAAGCATGAGGACGGAGATGACAATCCATCGACCTATGTGCTGTCTAATATCACTTTTACGGCAAGACAAGGGAAAATGACCGCTTTAGTCGGCCCGTCTGGTTCCGGTAAATCGACGATCGCCAATTTGGTGCCGCGTTTTTGGGATGTACAGAAAGGTGCAGTCCGCATTGGTGGGGCCGATATCCGCCTGATGAGCACATCTAACCTGATGGATACGGTTGCTTTTGTATTTCAGGAAACTTTTTTTGTTTTATGACTCCGTATTTAACAATATTGCCGTAGGTGATGCGAAGGCTTCTATGGAGCAGGTTATAGCGGCTGCAAAGGCAGCACAGTGTCATGAGTTCATTTGTAAGCTGCCAAACGGCTATGATACGCTCATCGGAGCTGGAGGGGTATACCTATCGGGCGGAGAAGAGCAGCGACTTGCGGTAGCACGTGCCATTCTCAAAAATGCACCTATTCTCGTATTGGATGAAGCTACGGCATTTGCTGATCCTGAAAATGAATATGAAATGCAGCTGGCATTAAAAGAACTAATGAAAAACAAGACGGTTATTGTTATTGCACACCGTTTGTCTACTATTCAGCATGCGGATCAGATTCTGGTGCTTCAGGAAGGACGTATTGCTGAACGGGGTCAGCACAGTGAGTTGCTGGAAGTAAACGGCCTGTATGCCCACTTATGGCAGGCCTATACGGATGTCGGACAATGGCAGATTGGGGCACGGGAAGAGGAGGCGGCTCAATGATGAGAATGTTGCAAAGTATCACGGCTGGAAATCCAAGGGTACTGTTAAAACCGGTATTATACACAACCTTAGCCAATATCGCAGGGTTGGTTCCTTTTGCCTTGCTGGTAGGGGCGGCCCGTCTGATTTTCGAGCCTTTCATCCATCCGGGAGCTTCGCTCCAATCTGCTGGCTTATGGTGGATTAGTGGAGGTCTGCTCCTGTCGCTACTTCTGCTGTTTCTGTGTGAGATTCCGGCCTATCGTTCCCAATACCGTGGAGCCTATGATGCCTCGGTAACCGGGAGGTCGCGTCTAGCTGAGCATTTGCGAAGACTATCTCTGGGATTTCTGAACAAACGCGATCCCGGTGACCTAGCCAATATGATGATGGGTGATTTTACAATGGTGGAACATGGAATTTCCCATTTGGTGCCACAGATGATCGGGGCGGTGACGATGCCACTTCTGGCATTAATTGGATTATCCTTTTTAGATTGGCGGATGGCGCTGGCATTGTTTGCTGCTTTTCCGGTGGCTATTTGCTTGGTATTGCTTACTTCCCGTATCCAGCGGCGGCTGGGGGCCAATCATATGCGTGCCAAAATCAATGCTGCGAATCGTCTACAGGAGTATTTAAATGGTATTCGGGTGATTAAAGCCTACCAGCTAACTGGTGAGCGTTTTGTCCGGCTGGAGCTTGCGTTTAGAGAACTGATGCGGCACAGCATCCGTATTGAAGGGTTGTTAGGACCGATTGTATTGGCTGCTATTGCTTTCATGCGGTCTGGCTTGACGTGGATGGTTATGATCGGTGTATATCTACTGCTGGCGGGTCAGATGGATGTTATTGTGTTTGTTTCTTTTCTGATTGTAGGAACACGTATTTATGATCCCCTAACCACTGCACTTGTAAACTTCGCTGAATTTAGATACCACGAGCAGGCAGGTGAACGTATCGTCCAATTGCTGAACGAGCCAGTGATGCCGGGTGACCAGTTGCCTTCGGAGAGACACGATATTGAACTAAGAAACGTAAGTTTTGGATATGGTGATCAGCCAGTATTGCGGAATGTGAGTATGTCTATGCCGTTTCGTTCTTTCACAGCACTAGTAGGACCCTCCGGCAGCGGAAAAAGTACGGTATTGCGGATGATTGCCCGCTTTTACGACCCGGATCAGGGCAGCGTGCTATTAGGTGGAAACAACATACAACAGATGAATACGGAAGCGCTATTGCGCAAGATATCTATGGTGTTCCAGGATGTATATCTGTTTCAAGATACCATTGCGAACAATATTCGATTTGGCAAAAGCGATGCTACACAGGAAGAAATCGAAGCTGCTGCTCGCCAAGCTTGTTGCCATGATTTTATATCCAGGCTACCCAAGGGATATGATACCCGGGTAGGTGAGGGAGGCAGTACGTTATCGGGCGGCGAGAAACAGAGGATATCCATTGCCCGCGCTATACTTAAAAATTCGCCGATTGTTTTGCTAGATGAAGCTACGTCTTCGCTGGACCCTGAGAATGAAAGGGATATTCAGCAGGCTATTAATCGTCTTGTACAAGGTCGAACAGTTATTGCGATTGCTCATCGGCTCAAAACGATTCGAAACGCAGACCGTATTGTAGTGTTGGACAAAGGAAGGGTCGTGGAGCAGGGAAGACATGATGAACTGTTGGATAACAACGGCCTATATGCACGATTGTGGAACAGACAGCATGAGGTAAGAGAGTAATAGTCTGTATGAACTCAGGATACAAACATTAAGAAACCGCCCCGGGAGATGTCATATCTACCAAGGGCGGTTTCTTGTGATTGTTATTCAGAATCATCGGCTATGACAGCTTGTACAGGCTGCCTGTCACGTAGCAATGGTAACAACAGCATCGCTCCCAGTAAAAATAAACCGGCACTCACGGTATATACGGTGTTCAGGGAGGATTCGCGTTTGAGTGTACCGCCGATGCTCATACCCACGACCATCATCCCCGAGAACAGGGGAGAGAGGGCACCACCGACGCGGCCGATAAAAGCAGCTTCGGCATTTTTCATCATCATCGTGTTGATACCAATATGAATGCAAGGATAAAATAGACCGCTGAGTACTTGCAATGCCATTGTCAGCACAATATTGTGCGACCATCCGACTCCAAAGGTTGTCAGTGTGCTGACCAGAAGTCCAGTCGCCAGCAGCAATTGCGGCTGAACTTTTTTGGCAACCCCCATAATCAGACCGCCGCCCAACAGCATAGCCGCTCCGTTCGCCATTAACGGCCATTGTAAAAATTCCTTGTTTTGCCCAAGGTTCTCGATGGCGACAAAAACCATTAATGGTTGAATAAGTCCGACCGCTAGCCCAATTATGGTAAATGTTCCTCCAAGCGTGCGAAGTGTACGGTTATTCCATACATAACGTATTCCTTCTTTAAGCTCTTCAATGAAATGTGTTGGTCGATCTATCTCAATTACTTGCTCATCTTGTGGGATACGAGTTAGAACAAGCGCAGAGATAAGAAACAACATTCCGGTTATAGACAATGAAGAGAAAATTCCAAAGTGTTGGTAAATAAATGTACCGACGACAGGACCGATAACCATAAATAATGCCATGAGAGACTGAAAAAGAGCCATCACTCCCTGAAGCTGTTCTGGTGCTACATGCTGCTTTAATATTTTCATCGCAGATGGCTGAGAAAATTGAGATAGAATGGCCGAGAAGAAAGTGGATAGCAAGAGCACCTGCCATGACCCGTACCATAATGCGAGCAACACGATAAAAATAGACGCGGCCGACAGCAGATCGCAACTAACCATTGTCCGTTTAGGCCGCCAACGATCTGCAAATGTACCTCCAATGATGGCAAACAGAAAGATAGGCGCAAATTCAGCGACCGAAATGAGCGATACGTATACAGGATCATTATGGGTCAGATCTGTTACATACAACAGTATGGCAAAGTTCCGCACCCAGATGCCCAAATTTAGCAACGCATTGGAGGCGATAATGGTCCTTATATATGGATTTTTAAACAACAACAAACTCTCCTTTCTTATTTTCAGAGTATTTCCTTGAATATTTTTATAAACAAAATTATAATTTGTCTATATAATAATAGATAATATAATAAATATACTGCTATTTAGTCAAATGTTTTTTGTAATCCCTGAATAAAATAGAGGATAGAAAAGGAAATAGCCAATCATGCAAAAAAAGCGGATTAGAATAGAAGAGGGGTGGATCACTACATATTTACAAATTGGATGGGATATCCAAATAAAGAAATAAAATTACATAATAAATATTATGTTAACTATTACGTGTCTATTATCTATCAGAATCTGAATCCGATGTACCTTTTAAAATCATAGTGATATAATTACGCGTACATGCCTGAAAAGGAGCGTATAGAACGTAAATGAACTTTCAAGTGGACTTTTTATCTTTTTTTGTGATTCAGGTAGACGGGAAAGAAGGACAAGGCGGTAAGTCCTACAAGCATTATGCTACAATGGATGACTATGATTACGACGAGAGTGATGTCAAAAAATTTTTGGACGGGGAATTTGCTCGCATTAGCAAGCGAAAAGGTTGAAAAAAATCCAAGCACAGAGCAGGCACCGACTAAAATCGGCCGCTTTATCGTCGAACCGGAACATGAGCTGAGCAGTAATCCGAATTTCAATATGTTCGCTCGACTACGAGCAGCAGAGGATAAGGAAGATTTTAAAAATGCATGTGATGACCTGGTGCGGATGTATCTGGATACAAGCGCGGTACGAGGTGGAGCACTGATCATTGTACAGGCTACATTAAATACCCACTCTGACGACCCGTTTATTTTTGTACTCAAATGTGATTTTGAACCTAAAATTGCACGAATTACTGAAAGCAGCCTGGTCAGTGAGGTCGAAATGGCAATTTCAGCCCGTAATATGAAATCCATCATGTATCCATACATGCTGGAGGAGGGTATGAACGATGAGTGGGAGCTTAAAATACATCAGTCTTCGCATGCGCGGTATTTTGAAGACTTTTTGAAATTCGTCACTTATGAGCAATCCATGCCGGAAATTGTTAATGAACATGTCATGGGCTTTGTTCAGAACTATGTAGAAACCAAATGGCCGGATGCATCTAATGAGGAAAGACAGCAGGAAGAGCGCGATCTGGAACTGTGGGCGGCCAGCGAAAAACGGGATCTACAAGGAAAATGGGAGCCTCTTCAGGTCGTAGAAGCTGCGCAGCATATTGTCGAGCTAAAACCGGAAATTGAAGTTCGTTTCAAACTGGATGATACGGCTGTGCGTGGGTTACTATCCGACTTTGGTGCCAAGCTGCATATCACGAAACTTCATGATAGATATGCACTTATTATTGAAGGTGATGCATTTACGTTTGAAAAGGGATTTTCTCCGATTGAGCTGCTACAACCTGAATCCTTTGAAACGGTGGCTGAGCGACTCAAAGAGAAACGGCAACATGAAAATGAGGGTATGGATGGCGATACACCACCTTGGTAATTTGGAACGTATAGCAGGGCGACAAACTGAATTTTATTATCAAAAAACGGACCTCACAACGGATGTATCCGCTGTGGAGGCCCGTTTTTGTTTAGCTTTTATGTTCCTAACTTACTGAATTACATATGCACTTTACTAATTTGATCTCTTAGCTTGTCCGCAGATTGAATCAACCTTGCACGTTCCTCGTCATTGAGTGGAAGATCCAAAATTTCACGTACTCCATTGTGATCGACGATACTTGGTACACCTAAATAAACATCAGATACACCGTTATAATCTTCCAGCAGGGTGGACACATTAAGTACCGACCCCTCATCTCCAAGAATAGCGGCTACGATACGGTCGAGAGCCAGTCCGATGGCATATGATGTTGCGCCTTTGGCATCTATAATTTCATAGGCAGCATTTTTGGTGTTTTCAAAAATTTCATTTTTCGTTTCTTCGCCCAGTTCCAGAGGTGTTCCAGCAACGTTAGCTGTGCTCCATACAGGTAATTCAGAGTCACCATGTTCACCAATAATATGGGCGTGGATGCTTCGTGGGTCGATACCCTTTTGCTTCCCGATCAGATAGCGGAAACGTGCGCTGTCCAGCAACGTTCCTGATCCAATGACTCTGCTTGAAGGCCAACCACTGCGTTTCCAAGAGATGTAGGAGAGAATGTCCACAGGATTGGTTGCGATCAGCAAAATGCCATGTGTATTGACCTTGACGATATTATCAATGATACTTTCAAAAATTTCGGCATTACGCTTGAGAAGATCAATACGTGTTTCTCCCGGCTTTTGTGAAGCTCCCGCTGCAACAATGATGATATCTGCATTACGGCAGTCTTCATAATCACCCGCCCATACTTTGACACCGCCGAGAAAAGGAAGCCCATGATTCATATCGAGCATTTCCCCCTTCGCCTTTTTGACGTTGACATCAATAAAGACAAGTTCTTGCATGCGTTGGCGCAGCAGTAGGGTATAGCCAGTTGTTGTACCGACCGCTCCCATGCCGACAATAGCCACTCTACTTCGTTTGTAAGGTTTTAAGCTCATTAAATCCTCATCTCCTTCTCGGGTTGTATACCTTTTCATTTTGGGGTATTTCTTTAAAATTTATGTTTCTAACTCAGTGTACCGTATATATTTACCCACCGTAAAGAATTATGACATTTTTCCTTGACTTCAAAGGCGAGCTCGCTAATAATTAATCGAACGATAGGAACATGCACTAAAGCGTTGCAGCACCGATATTGACGTAAGAAATTATGGAAAGAGGATTAGGAATATGGACTTATTTCGAAAAAAAACAGGACTGCTCTCGCACGAGGAAAGCAGATCTACAGGTCGCTTAAAGAGAACAATGGGGCCTTTTGATCTCACCATGCTAGGAGTAGGATGCATCATCGGGACAGGGATTTTTGTTATTACTGGCAAGGCAGCAGCAGAAAATGCAGGTCCCGGCTTGATGCTTTCTTTTGTTATTGCAGGGATTGCCTGCGTATTGGCAGCCTTGTGCTATGCAGAGCTTTCATCTACAGTTCCCGCGGCTGGGAGCGCTTATGCATATAGTTATATTGTTTTTGGAGAAGTTCTGGCCTGGGTACTAGGTTGGGACTTGATTTTGGAATATGGAGTGGCGGCCGCCTCTGTGAGTAGTGGCTGGTCTGCTTACTTTCAAGGCTTGCTGGCCGGATTTGATATACATCTACCGTTAGCTTTAACCGCAGCCTTCGATTCGACCAAGGGGACCATTATTGATCTGCCAGCGGTGTGCATCATCATGCTCATCACACTGTTGCTTAGTCTCGGAGCCAAGGAAACGGTCCGATTCAATTTCATTATGGTTTGTGTCAAAGTCGGGGTCGTACTGCTATTTATTGGAATTGGAATCTTTTATGTTAAGCCTGCCAACTGGACACCGTTCTTGCCTTATGGATTTTCTGGTGTATTGAGTGCTGCGGCAATCGTATTTTTTGCTTATCTAGGCTTTGATGCTATCTCAACTGCTGCTGAAGAGGTACGCAATCCGCAACGGAACATGCCCATCGGCATTATTTCCTCTTTAGCGATCTGCACGATATTGTATATTGCCGTTTCAGTTGTGTTAACGGGAATGGTACCTTATACGCAGTTGGGCGTTAGTGATCCGGTTGCGTTTGCTCTCCGCTTTATTCATCAGGATTTTGTAGCTGGATTAATTTCAGTTGGTGCGATTGCAGGGATGACGACCGTTTTGCTGGTGCTGTTGTACGGCCAGACACGATTAATTTTTTCTATGTCACGAGATGGTCTTTTACCCGTTTTTCTTTCTAAGATAAATGCCAAAACTCAAACACCGATTCGAAGCACATGGCTGGTGGGTAGCATTATCGCATTGGCAAGTGGTTTGTTCCCGTTACATGCACTGACCAACTTGACGAGTATTGGAACCCTGTTCGCTTTTGCTGTAGTTTCGGTTGGGGTCATCGTTTTGCGGAAGACACGACCAGATTTAAAAAGAGGGTTTACCGTACCATGGGTTCCGTTACTTCCGCTACTGAGTGCTTTGGTTTGCATCGGTCTGATGCTTCAGCTTCATATCAGCACCTGGATCGGATTTATCGTGTGGCTACTGCTTGGATTACTGATTTATTTCTTTTATGGATATCACAAAAGTTTGTTGAATCATAAATCCTAAACAATATTAGTATGAAAAAAGCCGGCATTCTTCAATTTGTGAAGGAGCCGGTTTTTTTTGTCATTACGCGAAAAGTGTCACATAGGGGTGTTTATGGTATAATTCTGTTTCAGATAAGCTTTTGGCACGTGATTACCGCATGCCATCGAGGGAGGATTTTGATATGAAACTGCGCTGGCGTGCGCTCTTGGGAGGAGTAATGCTATTGACGGGCATCCTGCTAACTGCCTGTTCTGCTGAACCCCCAAAAACTGTAACTAAACCTCCGATTGAGGAACCAGATGACCAGGGACAAACGATAACTATTAATCCGCCGGGAACCCCAAAGGCTGGCGATCCAAACGCCAAATATGTAGTACAGACACGAATCGCGGATTTTCATTTAATCGATAACAATAAAGGGTTGGTTTGGGGAGTTACCCATAATGAGCTTCGACTTTATGATACCCATGATGGTGGGAAAACATGGAATAATATTTCTCCTTCTGAAAACGTCCAATTTCAAGACAAGCTTGAATATGGCAAGGATATCAGTTTCACAGATTCACGTCACGGTTGGGTCGTCCGCCAAAATTTGGACCAAACAGCAACAGTCATTCTAAGAACGGCAGATGGAGGGCAGAGCTGGGATGTTTCAGCGCTACCTAGCGGAGACCATGTAAGCTCGATTCAATATGTAAATCCAACCATAGGCTGGATCATGGCTTATACAAAACTGAATGAGCAGGATCAACAAAAAATGTTGTATCACACCACGGACGGAGGAGCCACGTGGAATAAAGTTGCGCAAAGTTCTGGTATGACTTCCAACAAATCAGGCTCAGGTTTACCCGATCAAGGCAGTATGGCGGGAATGAGCTTTTCTTCCAACAATCAGGGTTTTGTGGCGATTAACGTGGACAATAGCGTGAAGTTGTATAAAACTTCGAATCAAGGGAAAACGTGGACTCCAGTCGCTAACAGCATGCAAGGGTGCCCTCAGGCTAAGGCAGAAGCTCAGCAGTCTCTTAAAGGTAACAGTTCCTCATACTGGATTCCGGTTTTCTGCTATGGGGATAACGGTACCAAATATAACGGGCTGTTTACGAATAATACAGGAACACAATGGAATGATGTGCCATTGGGTCTGAGTAGCAATAATAATTCTATAACTCCTGGGCGTACCTTTCTAAGCGATAAAGAAGGATGGGTTATAACCATAAACGGAATGAGCCGTACAATAGATGGAGGCAAGACGTGGACAAGTCTCAAAGGCAACAAGGTGCTGCCTTCGAAGCTAAAAGACTACCCACGATCAGTCAAGCTGCGTTTTGCTTCTTCATCGGTAGGTTGGCTGCTTTTGGAACGACTCGACGACAAGAAATCACTGCTGTTAAAAACAACAGATGGTGGTGCAAACTGGAGAATTTTATAATCACGATAAAGGTGATTGCCCTGGGATGTCTTCCCAGGGCGTTTTATTTTTAAAAAATTTAAATTTTATACGACGACATGTGAAAAAAATCACAAACTAACAAATGAGCCACTGTTATACTAAACCTGTAAACAACGATAGGAGTGATAATCATGAGAGCGAATCAGGATCATATGTTAACCCAATACTACCTTCAATTTTGCTACACTTGTCAGGATGCCTACGGTTGCACGACGGAAGAGGACTGCAAGCAATGCGCAGAGCGTTACGCCGAAGAAGAAGATCATGAAGTTCTGGATGAAACACAACGTTATCTCCAGCTTGTACATGTGTAAATCGATGAGCCATTCTGATATCGCCATATCTTGAGCCTCCCGGATTAATCCGTGGAGGCTCTTGGCGTTCTTGAGGGTTGCTATCAAATTTGGGCAGCAACATACATATACTGTTATAGAAGGCTTGAGGCAGGTCAGGATGCCCAGTGGTTTCCCTGTGGAATGCCTGGCGGAGAGGAGTGCGGTGCATGGGATTTGAGTCATTATGGATGTTCGATTGGCTGGGTACGGTATTGCCCGTATTTTTCGTAGTTGTGTTGGGTATTGTCGTGTTGTCTGCGGGCAGGGAAGTCATGGAATGGAGCCGGAACAAGCGGCAGCCTGTGTTGACGGTGGGTTCCCGCATTACGGCCAGAAGGACACATCTCCAACAGAGGCGCCAAGAGGAACAAGGGAGTCGTACCTATACTTTCTATTATGTAACCTTTGAAGTGGAGAGTGGCGACCGGATGGAGTTCAAGGTATCAGGGGAAGAATATGGTCAATGTGCTGAAGGGGATGAGGGACGGCTTACTTTTCAAGGTACAAGGTATATCGGGTTTCAGCGTCTTAATCGTTATAGCTTGGAGCAGGTTAAAATGTAGGATTCAGTCAAAAACATTCATGCTCATTTACAGCCTTCTGCGAGGAGCCAGGGTAGGGGGCTGTGAATGTTTCTTGTACGGCACATTTTGGTACATATATACTAAAACAGAGTAGTTCAGAGGAGGAATAAGTCGTGTCATTTGAAGGACAAGTTGTTATTGTAACAGGAGCGGCGCATGGCATCGGGAAAGAGGTCGCTTTTGCCTATGCTGCTCAGGGTGCCAAAGTTGTATTTGCTGACTACAATGAGGAAGAGGGCGCCGCAGCCGCTGCAGCAGCCCGGAACGAGGGTCATCAGGCTATTTTTATTCCTTGTGATGTGTGCGTAAGGAAGCAGATATTGTAGCGCTGATCCGTGCCACGGAAGAAGAATACGGTACAATTCATACGTTGATTAACAATGCAGGCGTATCCAGATGGAAATCTCCATATGAGTTAACCGTAGCAGAATGGGATGACATTCTGAATACAAACGTACGCAGTTGTTTTATTGCAACCAGAGAAGCGGCTAAGGTAATGAAGCGAAACGCAGAAGGGGGCTCAGTGGTTAATATGACCTCTACACGAGCTTTCATGTCAGAGCCGGATACAGAAGCCTACGCAGCATCCAAAGGAGCCATAGCAGCCCTTACACACGCGATGGCCATATCGCTAGGAAAGGATAGGATTCAGGTCAATTGTATTAGTCCAGGATGGATTGAAACCGGGGATTACGAGCAATTGCGTGCGGAAGACCATCAACGGCATCCGGCTGGGCGAGTAGGGACCCCTAAAGACATCGCACGAGCCTGTCTGTATTTAACACAACCCGGCAATGATTTTGTAACAGGCACGAATCTAGTGGTCGATGGTGGCATGACGCGTAAGATGATCTACGAGCCATGATAAAAGCCTAAATGAGTAGTCCCATTCATGGGGCTATTTTTTTATTTTCTGGACTGTCACCTATTGGGCATTTGTACCATAGGATAGGGTATGTGAAGGAGAAGCAAGGAGGGGACGCGGTGGCTGTAATCAAGACCAACTCAGAGGATGTGAGGACCCTCGCCCGGCTGATGCGGGCTGAGGCTGAAGGTGAAGGCGAGTCAGGAATGCTCATGGTTGGCAATGTCGGTGTGAACCGAATTTTAGCCAATTGCCTAGATTTCCAAGGGATACGCCTCATGAATGACATGGTGTTTCAAAGCCCCGGAGGTTTTGAGGCTACTCAGAAGGGGTATTTTTATCAGAGGGCCCGTGATCGGGACATTCGACTTGCCCAGCGTGTAATCAATGGTGAAAAAATACGTCCAGCATCCAATGCATTATGGTTTTTCAGACCGGCTGGAGACTGCCCGGGTACCTGGTATAACCAGACCAATACCGGACGCTTTAAAGCCCATTGCTTTTTTAGCCCGACTGCACAGGACTGTCCTAATGTATATTAGACACCTTTCAGGATGGCTTGAAGAATTAAAAATTAAAACCATTTTAGGAGGAATTTAAATGATTTCACAGCAAGCTTACCGTCCCGTATCTTATGCTTCCGGCAATGGATATCCCGAATGGCCAAGAGGAATGGCTCCAGCCGGAACCATGCAACCTATGACTGGCTTTCCACCTCAAGTAAGTAGTGGCAGCCCTATGACACCAACGGGTACGGTAGTGCAGGTTCAGACTCCTCAATACGAGCAATCATACATCGAGAATATTTTACGCTTGAACTTGGGCAAAACGGGAACTTTTTATATGACCTATGAAAATAACCGAGAATGGAATGCTAAAATATTCAAAGGCATTCTGGAAGCAGCAGGTCGGGACCACATTATTATTAGTGATCCGGCGACAGGCAAACGGACCATTCTGCTGATGTTAAACCTGGATTATGCAACTTTTGATGAGCCATTGTTGTACCAATATCCCGGCGTCATCGGGAACCCGGGCGGATCTCCGGTTCGCTGATGCCTTCATATATATGAGTTTACATCCTCTGCCAGACGGCAGGGGATGTATTTTGTTTATATTCTTTCTCAAATATAGTTGCTTTCTTGGTGGTAAGAGGCGAAAATGAGAGCTTTTCGACCTAAATGATAGAGGGATTGATTTTTCTGACATTGCTTGTAGTTTGACTGTATAGAGTATAGTTATATAATTAAATATAAGCTGATGAATGATTTAAACATTTATGCGGAATATGGCTTATGGAAGCCGGAAGGGGTGAATGTGTTGGGAAGTTGACGCTGCTTATGATGTGTTATCGTTCTGTCTATGATGAAAATATCCGAAGGAGGTGCGCCTGTCTGCCGTAATGACGGCTGATGGGGAGCATATTGAGTGACCCTTTACCGAGTATGTTTAACTTAATTATTGTTTTTGCATTAGTATTATTGAATGGATTTTTTGTATCTGCGGAATTTGCCATGGTGAAGGTCAGGGGCAGCCGTATCGAAACCTTGGTGGAGGCGGGCAATAAAAAGGCCGTATACGCCGCCAATATGATACACAATTTGGATGCTTATTTGTCTGCCTGCCAATTGGGTATCACCTTAGCATCGTTGGGACTGGGATGGATCGGAGAGCCGGCCATCGCACATTTGATTGAGCCTATATTTACTGCCGCTGGCTTGGGAGCGGTATACGTACACGGTACTGCCGTGGTGATTGCATTTATTGTCATTACGATTCTGCATATTGTGTTGGGTGAATTGGCACCCAAAACGATAGCTATTCGTAAATCTGAGACTATTACACTGTATTCGGCCATGCTGATGACTTGGTTTTACAAGTTGATGTATCCATTCATATGGGCGTTGAATGGAATGGCGAACAGCCTGTTGCGTTTGTTCCGTCTGGAGCCGGTATCCGAGTATGATGATTCCGCGCATACGGGGGATGAAATACGCATTCTGATGAAAGAAAGCAATAAGAGCGGACTAATTGATAATACGGAATTGGCGCTTGTTGATAATATATTTGATTTTGCCGACACGACCGCCAGGGAAATCATGATTCCGCGCACGGAGATGATCTGTTTATACAGTAATGAGTCCACAGAAGAAAATCTCGCGATTGCAACGGAAAGCATGAGAACCCGTTATCCAATCTGCGCCGAAGATAAGGACCATATTATCGGCTTTATCCATATTAAAGATCTTCTACGTGCGAACACGCTGGATACCCGTACGATGATTCGCCCGATTCTTGCTGTTCCTGAATCAACGCAAATTAGTGATCTGCTCAAACGCATGCAGCGTAGCAAGACGCAAATTGCAATTTTGATTGATGAATACGGTGGCACATCGGGTATGGTAACATTGGAAGATATTATGGAAGAAATCGTCGGTGAAATTCAGGATGAGTTCGACCAAGAACGTCCGAGTTGTGAGCAGATTAATGACGAGGAATTTTCCATTGACGGTATGTTATTAATTGATGAAGTGAACGATCGTTTCGGGCTAGATCTTGATCATGAGGATTATGATACAGTAGGGGGCTGGCTCTACTCACATGTAGAGGTTATCCCTCCACAGCCAGGTCAGTCTGTAGTGTTTGAAGGATGTATGTTCATTGTAGAAGAAGTTGAAAACAAGCGGATTTCACGTATTCGGCTAATCAAACAGCCTATCATCGTGGAGGAAGCAGGAGTCTCATAATGGAATAAATATGGAAAGCGACCTTTAATGATGTGGGGTCGCTTTTTAATTTGTCTTCTTTACATAAAGGATGTGAATTGATATGATATCTGTGTTATTGTCAACCTAATACATAATTATTAAGTTGACAATAGAGCGGATTTCCTTACGGTAAAAATCTTATCTGCTTACATAACCATCTAAATGAGGGAGGATGAAGTATGAATTTATTCAATAAGGCTGTAAATTGGGACTCATTAGCTGAAAAAGCGATACATTTCAGCAATCTGACGCTGGAAGAAGGCACGGCGGTACTGGAAGCGGACGATGTGGAAATATTACCGATTATGCAAGCTGCATTTCAGGTAAGGCATCATTTTTACGGAAAAAAAGTAAAGCTCAATATGATCATGAACGCTAAAAGTGGTCTGTGCCCGGAGGATTGTGGTTATTGCTCACAATCCATCGTTTCTACGGCACCTGTCAGCAAGTATAGTATGCTGGATAAGGAATCATTGTTGGCTGGGGCAAGGGAAGCCCTAGCACGAAAAGCGGGGACATATTGCATTGTAGCTTCCGGCAAAGGTCCGACAGATCGGGAGCTGGATCAGGTGATTGATGCTGTACAAGAAATTAGTCGTACCATGCCGCTCAAAATTTGCGCTTGCTTGGGGATTCTCAAGGGAGATCAAGCACAGCGATTGGCAGATGCTGGGGTACACCGTTACAATCATAATTTAAATACAAGCAAAGCCAACTATCCCTCGATTACGACCACACATACATATGACCAACGCATCGAAACTGTGAAAATGGCTCAATCACACGGAATGTCTCCATGCTCTGGCGTTATTATCGGTATGGGGGAGACGAATGAGGAAATCGTTCAAATGGCTTATGCCTTACGAGAGTTGGATGCCGACTCTATTCCGATTAATTTCCTAAATCCAATCCCCGGAACCCCTTTGGGAGAAGCACAGCGGATCTCGCCGATCCAAGCTTTAAAGGTGTTGGCACTGTTTCGGTTCATCTGTCCATCCAAAGAAATACGCGTCGCAGGCGGAAGGGAATTGAATTTACGCTCATTACAACCGCTAGCCCTTTATGCAGCAAATTCGATTTTTGTAGGAGATTATTTAACGACAGCAGGCCAAGAAGTTACCGCTGATCATCAAATGATAGAAGATTTTGGCTTTGAAATTGAGATGTGTGCCCTTTCAGCCGTATAATAGAGATTGTACAAACATGGAAGGGAGAGTTGAATGATGAGCGAAAAAGTATTTATTAGTCCAGGTAAATATGTGCAAGGGAAAAATGTGATTGATAAAACAGGTGAATATGTTAAGCCTTTAGGCCATACGGCTTTGGTTATTGCGGACAAGCTGGTTTGGGAGATTGCAGCCGATCGAGTGGTCAAAAGTCTGGAACAGGCTGATATCACTGCTATAAAGGTTGAGTTTCAAGGAGAAGCATCCAAAAATGAAGTAAACCGTATTGCTGATGAGGGACGAAGCGGCCAGGTCGATATTGTCATTGGTGTAGGTGGCGGTAAAACACTGGATACCGCCAAAGCCGTTAATGAGCTACTCGGTTCCTCGGTGGTGATTGTTCCAACAACCGCCTCTACAGATGCCCCTACCAGTGCTCTATCTGTTTTGTACACGGATGAGGGTGCATTTGATACGTATACCTTTTTCAGTAAAAATCCGAGCTTAATCCTGGTTGACACGAAGGTCATATCTCAGGCACCGCCTTTGTTCCTCTCCTCAGGTATTGCGGATGCCATGGCAACGTGGATTGAAGCCCGTGCAGTCATTGAAGCTCGTGCTACAACTATGGCTGGCGGCTTGCCAACCTTGGCGGCAGAAGCCATTGCGTCCAAGTGCGAGGAGGTTCTTTTCGATTACGGACTGCAAGCTTATGAATCTGTGAAGCGCAAAGTCGTTACACCAGCGCTTGAAGCGGTGGTAGAAGCCAATACATTGCTAAGCGGTTTGGGCTTTGAAAGCGGCGGCTTGGCAGGTGCACATGCCATTCACAATGGTTTTACCGTACTCGAGGGAGACATTCATCACCTGACGCATGGCCAAAAAGTAGCTTTTGGCACCTTAGTACAGCTTGCCTTGGAAAAAAGACCTTTAACTGAGGTGGAGCGGTATATTGATTTTTACCTAAAACTCGATCTGCCGGTTACGCTGGAAGACATTAAGCTGCAGGAAGCTTCCCGAGAGGATTTGTACCGGGTAGCTCAGGCTGCTACCAAAGAAGGCGAAACCGCTCACAATTTACCATTTGCTGTTACAGCGGATGATGTGCTTGATGCGATTATAGCGGCTGATCAGTATTCAGTTGCCTACAAGACTAAAATTGGACATAGAAACTAATCACATACGAAATAAGTAGATTCAAAGGTCGCTGATAAGCGGCCTTTTTCCATTATTTAACTTGCGGCTTATGGTATGATTTTCATGGTACATAATTAGAAAATTACCTAAAATTTGAGAGGGGTTTAGCGATGGCCAAATGGAATGTAGAAGATCAAGGTATTCAATATAGTATTGAGTACAAGCGTGGCTTTACCGGAGGAAAAATTATTGTGAATGGTAGCGAGCAGAAGGTGAAAAGCCAGAACGCATTTTTGAACTTGATTGATTTTCCAATTCGATTGAAGGAGAAAGCTGTGAATGTTGTGGTCATTGGCAACAAAGCAGATTTAGCTGTGGACGGTATATATCTGGGGTCCAATCAACCTTATGTTCCAGTAAGTAAAGCTCCGGGCTGGAGCTGGGCTTTTGTCGTGGTCAGCTTGGTTATAGGGTGGCTATTTGCAGGTATCTTTGGTCTGTGTTTGGGGATATTAGGCAGCATGTTTTATGTGAAATCATCTTTATCCTTACATCAAACCATTAATCGAAGAGTTGTAAGCTGCTTTATTGTCTTTTTCATCATCAGCATAGTACAAATCGTATTTGGACTTGCAGCGAATTATTGGATTAATACACTGTAAATGTATGTAACATAATTTAAAGATGAAGCAAGAAGGCTCTCTCGCATGAAGCGGTGAGAGCCTTTTTTACCGTGTTAAATCGCCCAATTTCCTTTACGGAAGATCGGTTCCTCAGTACCGTCTTCGGTAACACCGTTGATATCCATTTCACCTGAACCAATCATAAAATCGACGTGAGTCAGACTGGAGTTCAGACCGTTGGCAGCCAACTCCTCTTGAGTCATATCCTTACCGCCTTTAAGATTGAATGCATAAGCATTACCGATAGCCAGATGGTTAGAGGCATTTTCATCAAACAATGTATTGTAGAATAAAATATTTTTATCAGAGATCGGTGACTTATGAGGCACGAGCGCAACCTCGCCCAGGTAGTGTGAACCTTCGTCCATTTCTACGAGATGCTGGAGAGTCTCCAGACCAGTCTCGGCCTGTACTTCGACAATACGACCATTTTCAAAGGTCAGTGAGAAGTTGTCGATGATATTGCCACTGTAGCTGAGTGGCTTGGTGCTGCTGACTTTACCGTTTACTCCCGTTTTAAGTGGAGCAGTAAATACCTCTTCAGTAGGCATGTTGGCTACAAAAGTATGTCCCTGTTGGTTGACGCTTTCGGCTGCTACCCATAGATGGTCTTTTGCCAGTTCGATAGTGAGGTCTGTACCTGGCGCCAGATAATGCAGCTTTTTATAGCGTTTGGAATTTAAAATATCAGCTTTGCTGGAGAGGGTTTTCAAATGCTCATTCCACGCCTCCACAGGGTTGTCCAGATCCACACGTACAGTGCTGAAAATGGCTTCCCACAGTTTATCCATTTGCTCGGAAGCTGGCAGATCAGGGAATACTTTGGCTGCCCATTCTGCTGAAGGATAAGCAATCAGAGACCAGCTAAACTTGTCAGCCATTTGGTATTCACGGTATTGACGTAACTCATGGGATCGCACACGCTGAGCAGCGGTAATTCTGCTGGACGGAATCCCTTGAAGCAAATCAGGATTCTCGGCAATGACATGGAGCACTGCAGCGCCATTTTCGACTTCTTCAGTCATTTCGGCTGCGTACCATTTGGGAGCAATATTAAAAGTTTCATCAGGAGCTAGTTCATACTGTAATCGGGTAACCGTCTCATCACTCCATTTTACTTTTACCAGCTTAGCTCCGACAGTATACGCTGATTTAACGATAAGTCGTACGAGTTCGGCGGACAAGATTGGCGCATGAACGATAAGTGTCTGCCCAGGTTGGACATTGGCGCCCACTCGAACGGCTAATTCCGCATATTTCTGCAATTTTTGTTGAAAATCTGACATGTAACTTTCCTCCATTTCACGAAAAAGCCTCAAATAAGAATAGGGTAATTCGCACAGTTTTTTTGCAAATTCCACACATAGCTTATATATTGTACAATGTAACGAAAAGGTTCACAAATCAGTTTTGGTACTTTTTAGTGAAAATGAAAGGGCGGATAAATAAATGACGGAGCAAAATTCTTCTCAGGAATTGAAAGAAGTACATATTCAGCAGGCGCAAATGACTAGAGATGAGAACGGTGCATATTTAGGCCAAGTGGTATTTGGAGTAGACGGACAGAGTTCTATATATGAAATCACCTTCCACAGTAAAAAGGGAAAGGAGTGGGATTATAGTCTCCATTTTGCAGGAGAGCCACGCTTGGAGGAAGAGATGCTACAGATGGATAGCTGGATTGAAGAGAACGATGATCTTTTCGACTATTTGCTGGATGCGGCATGGAGTAAATTACCCGAGTAATGTAAACATGGTCTATTTTCGTGACAAGCGGATTATATTTAGCAGTGTCCGCATAATCTGCTGACATGGGGGAAGCCTAAAGGTCGAGTATAACAGGAAATTCCATGTGAATAGGAGGGTGAAGCTTTGGCAAATCATCTGTTCACCGAAGGAATGACGGCAAATGAAGAGGCTGCTCCCGATCTCCTGAGCTTACGGACGCTGTTTGTAAATGTGTGTTTTATCGGAGAGCCGGGAAGTCGATCCTGGGTGCTGGTGGATACGGGGATGGCAGGATTCACAGACTCGATTATACGCCTAGCTGAAGAACGGTTTACGGGTCCTCCGGTTGCTATTGTGCTTACTCACGGTCATTTTGACCATGTAGGTTCGGTTATTGAGTTGGTTCAGCATTGGGGTACACCTGTTTATGCACACCCTTTGGAATTACCTTATTTAACGGGAATGAAAGATTATCAAAAACCTGACCCTAGTGTTGGGGGAGGCTTGATGTCGGGAATTTCCTTCTTGTACCCCAATGATGCTATAGATCTCGATGATCGCATCACCTCCTTGCCCCAAGATGGTAGTGTCCCCGGCGCCCCTGGTTGGAAGTGGCTGCATACACCAGGACATACGCCTGGTCATGTATCGCTTTTTCATGAGCGGAGACGCTTAATGGTAGCTGGTGATGCTTTTATCACGGTAAAGCAGGAATCGGCCTTGGCTGTGCTTTTACAGGAAAAAGAAATCCACGGACCGCCTGCGTATTTTACAACAGATTGGCAAGCTGCACAGCGGTCAGTGAGGATGTTAGCAGGCTTAAAGCCTGCAATTGCAGTTACAGGGCATGGACATTTCATGCAAGGTACCGAGCTGACTGATCAGTTGGAAAAGCTGGCTGGAAATTTTGAACACATGGCAGTACCCAAACAGGGACGTTATGTGTAATATGTGTGAAGGACGATGCCTTGCGGGGCATCGTTTTTTTGCGTGGACGTGGAATTTTTTTTGCTGGACATGGTATAGTCAAGCCAAAAGCTAAACGCTTTCATTAAACATCGTCATTTCATCAAGGAGGATTTTTGATGACACAACAGCATACTGCAATTGGTGATCTTTATTATGGAATACCGGCGATTCGTCTTAAATTTGGACGATATGAAGCGGTTGCCCTGCCAGGAAACGGCGCAAATCTGATTTCTTTTCGTGACAATGAGACGGGATATTCTTTTTTACGTGAGCCAGATGCTGAGAGCATAGAGGCTTTTAAGCAAAGCCCATCCGTTTACGGAATTCCTTTCTTATTCCCTCCGAATCGATATGAGGATGGAAAATTCCTGTGGAATGGTGTTACATATGAGCTGCCAATTAATGAAGAGGCTACCCATAACCATTTGCACGGCTTTTTACACACCGTTCGGTGGGAGGTTGAGGATTACGGTTCCGGGGAGCAAGGTAGTTATGTGGTAATGAATCAGCATGTAAGGGAAGGGCATCCTATGTTCCGTTATCTACCCTTCACCTTTACGATGAAGCTGACGTACAGCCTTGACGAATTTGGCCTGCATCAGCGTTATGTGATCCATAACGAGGGGGATCAGCCGATTCCCAACTTGTTTGCCTTTCACACAGCCATTCGGGTACCGTTTGTACCTGATAGCTCGCCTGAGGATTACAAGATTAAGGTTACGATCGGTGAGCGGCGTGAGCTGACAGATCGGTTGTTGGCCACTGGACAGTTCCAACCTTTATCCCCGGAAGAGGAACTGATGAAGACAACAGGAGTTAGCCCTTATTTTGCCTCTATGGATAATCATTATACGGCGGCTCCGCAAAATGGACGTAACTATATGGAACTCACACACAGTAAGACAGGTGCTACCCTTGTATACGATGTAGGCACTGCTTATAAGCACTGGATGATCTGGAACAACAAAGCGAACCAGGAATTCATCTGTCCTGAACCGCAAATGAACATGATCAATGCACCGAATCGACCAGACTTGCCTGCGGAAGACATCGGGTTAATTGCACTGGCTCCGGGACATATTTTTGAAACAACCAGCCGTCTGTATTGTGTTACTCCGAATAAAACGAAATCTTAATATGTTTTTTATCCAAATAAGCTTGCATCGTGGTGAACGGTGCAGGCTTTTTCGATTGCTAAGGCTCCAGTTACAAGACCACTAAGAAAGATTATGAAAAAAAAGGTTGCAGAAAAGCAATGTGTCATAGTATGATACGAAACAGGAGATGATCAGATGAATCATGGAATGATGCCTTTTCAAGCTGTTAAACGCAAGCAAATTGCAGATGAAGTGGCTGAGCAGTTGCAACGAAAAATTGCTGCTGGTGAATGGAATGTAGGCACTAAGATTCCAACTGAGCCCGAGCTTATGAAGCTATTTGGAGTCGGGCGATCTACAGTTCGGGAGGCGGTTAGCGTACTGGTGCATGCCGGTCTATTAGAGAAAAAGCAAGGACACGGGACCTTTGTCTGCCAACCGACGACTTCTCAAGAACCATTGGATTACCGACTAAGCCGTGCTGAAATTATTGAAGTTTATGAAGTGCGGAGCGTGCTGGAACTGGAGATTGCCAGATTAGCTGCATTACGTCGTAATGACGAAGATTTACGCTTGATGCGAGAGGCACTGGACCGTCGAGCTGCGACATTGGCCGCTGGAGATATGAATGGGTACTTGGATGCGGATATCACTTTTCACTTGGCTGTTGCAGCAGCTACAGGCAATAAGGTGCTTACGGACGTATACCGCAGCTTTGTAGAGGCTATTCGCAAGGCGCTGAGCAATCTGATTACCAATCCAGTGATGCCAAATCATTTTACACTTCAGCATGAAAAAATTTATGAAGCGATCTTGGATCAGGATGGTAAGGCTGCAGAGTTATATAGTATTCAGCATTTGGACGGCACCAAGCTGGAGCTGCAAAAGCATATGGGAAGTTCCTAATTTTTTTAATCCTAAACATCAGATGATCGGATGAATAAAATGATGTATAAACCTTCTACTTTGAGCATCTCCTAAAATTAAACCAAAGGTGGTATCTGTATGCGCAAAATATGGGTGTTGGACACAACGTTAAGAGATGGAGAACAATCACCAGGAGTTAGCTTAACCAGCACAGAAAAGGTGGAAATCGCTCTTCAGCTTCAAAAATTAGGCGTAGATCGGATTGAGACCGGCTTTCCGGCAACCTCACCTGGTGAGATCATCAGCATGCAGGAGATTGCCAAACAGGTCACCCAAGCAACACTGGTTGGTTTTGCACGCTCGAAAGAGCAGGATATAGATGCGGTCAGAGAAGCTCTACGGGGAGCGGAGGACGCTTGTCTTCACTTGTTCCTGGCTACCTCACCTATTCATCGCCAGCATAAGCTACGAATGGATAAAGCGAAGGTATTAGAGACCGCTGCTGCTGCCATTCGTTATGGACGTAAGTATTTCAGCAAGGTAGAATTTTCGGCAGAGGATGCCAGTCGTACCGAGTTGGACTTTATTTGTGAAGTTGTAGATATGGCAATTCGCGCTGGAGCGACCGTCGTCAATTTACCGGATACCGTAGGTTATGCCTCGCCAGATCAGTTTGGAGAAATGTTTAGAATCGTAAAACAACAAGTACCAGGTATTGAAAAAATACAGCTTAGCACACACTGTCATGATGATCTTGGGATGGCAACAGCTAATACGCTGGCAGCTATCCGTAACGGTGTAGATCAATTTGAAGGTACCATTAATGGTATTGGCGAGCGAGCCGGAAATACACCTATCGAGGAGGTCGCACTGGCCCTTGACACGAGAACCGATCTCTATGGTGCACAAACGAGTCTGGTTTTGGAGGAGCTGTATGCTACCAGTCGATTGGTAAGCAAGCGTACTGGAATGTCGGTACCGGGGAACAAGGCCATTGTTGGGGCCAACGCATTTGCACATGAGTCCGGTATACACCAGGACGGGATGCTGAAGGAGCGTACAACATATGAGATCGTGTCCCCTGAGCGCATTGGTTTGAAGACCAGTAAACTTGTATTAGGCAAGCATTCGGGAAGTCTTGCGTTTAAGGAAAAACTGGCGGACATGGGGTTTGATGTTTTGACAGAGGAACAACTTCAGGCTGCATTTCGCAAATTCAAAGCCTTGGCAGATAAGAAAAAACAGGTGTTGGATGAGGATTTACTTGTCCTGATGGATGAAAGCCGCAATGCCTCACCTCAAATTTACACACTAAATTCTATTCAGGTGTCCTATGGTAATCAGTCGGTTCCAGTCGCCTCTATACGGTTGAATAAACAAGATGGCACATCAATTGATGAAGTTGCGATGGGTAATGGTTCTGTAGATGCGATTTTTCATGCGATTGACAAGGCTAGTGGTGAAGTGGTGGAGTTGGAGGATTACTCCATCCAGTCTGTAACGTATGGCAAAGATGCGTTGGGGGAAGTTCACGCTATTTTGAGGCAAGGTGAGTACACAGCACTGGGAAGAGGTACTAGTACAGATATTTTGGAAGCTAGCGCTAAAGCTTATATCGACGCACTAAATAAGCTACTGGGCAGAAAAGAAGTGCATGCCAAAAGCAACATCACGATTAGCTGAGGCTGGTAATCAAGCTCATAGCTGAATTTTTTCTTCTATCTCCTCTAACCTTATCGTAAAAAAGCGCTTGCAAAATATATGATAACATTTGAAATTTAATGTATAATAGGCAAAGAAGATCACCATATTTTGTCTGAATTACATAGGCCAAGAGGAGGAAATGAGTTGAACTACCGCATTGAAAAGGATACGTTGGGCGAAATCAAAGTACCGGCAGATCGTTTGTGGGGAGCGCAGACACAGCGCAGTAAGGAAAATTTCCCGATTGGCTCGGAGAAAATGCCATTAGAGGTCATTCAGGCGTTCGCGGTACTCAAAAAAAAGTGCGGCGATCAGCAATTATAAGTTGGGTAAGCTATCTCAGGAAAAACAGGATGCTATTATTTATGCAGCGGATGAAATTCTAGCTGGACGAGTTGATGACCATTTCCCATTGGTTGTATGGCAGACAGGGAGCGGTACGCAGTCTAATATGAATGTCAATGAAGTGATTGCTCATCTAGGCAGCGAATGGTTACAAGAACAGGGAAAAGATGCGAAGCTGCATCCGAATGACGATGTGAATATGTCGCAAAGCTCAAATGATACGTTTCCTACAGCGCTTCATGTAGCGGGTGTCATTGCGGTCGAGGACCGTTTGTTGCCTGCCATTGACAAGCTGAAAGAGACTTTTCAACAGAAGTCAGAACAGTTCAAGGATATTATCAAAATTGGTCGAACCCATTTGCAGGATGCGACACCGCTTACACTGGGTCAGGAAATTAGCGGCTGGTATGCCATGCTGGACAAAAGCAAGCGAATGATCGTCGACATGGTTCAATATATGAAGGAGCTGGCGATTGGCGGAACAGCAGTGGGCACAGGAATTAATGCTCATCCAGAGTTTGGCTCCCGAACCTCTGCGGAAATTTCCGGCTTCACTGGCAAAACGTTCACTTCTGCACCTAATAAATTTCATGCGCTGACCAGTCACGATGAAGTGGTGGCTGTACATGGAGCAATCAAAGCGCTAGCTGCGGATTTGATGAAAATCGCCAATGATGTTCGCTGGCTGGCTAGTGGTCCGCGAAGCGGCTTGGGGGAAATCACGATTCCTGCTAACGAGCCGGGTAGCTCCATTATGCCAGGTAAGGTAAATCCCACCCAGAGTGAAGCACTGACGATGGTCGTTACGCAAGTCATGGGTAATGATGCAGCTATCGGATTTGCAGCAAGTCAAGGTAATTTTGAACTGAATGTGTTTAAGCCAGTAATCATATACAACTTTTTGCAATCAGTTCATCTACTGGCCGATTCCATCATTGCTTTTAATGACAACTGTGCCGTTGGCATCGAGCCCGATCTCGCCAAGATTGAGCACAATTTGAATAATTCACTAATGTTGGTGACAGCATTGAATCCACATATTGGATATGAAAATGCTGCTAAAATCGCCAAACTTGCACATGCAGAAGGGCTGTCTCTAAAGGAAGCGGCACTCCGCAGTGGACTGCTGACGGAAGAGCAGTTTGACCAATATGTTGTACCAGCACATATGATTCAGCCCAAAGCCTAAGCACGACGAACGGGTACAGCTTGAGAAATTTAAAAAAAATGTACAAACCAGCTTGTGGAGTGCGGAATTTAGCACAGACCATGAGCTGGATTTTTTGATTTTCTCATATATTTTTTTACTTATGATTAGTATTCTGTGTGATTTGAGGGTATATAGTTAGAAGGCGAAAAAATGAACATTTATTTTCAAGATAGGAGAAGCCGTATGGAACAGACAACCGTGATTAATTTGATTGTGCTTTTGCTGTCCGGCTTGCTGCTGGTCGGTGTGCTGACTACCAAATTTTCCAGCCGTTTCGGTATGCCTGCGCTCGTTTTGTTTATTGCTGTAGGCATGGTGCTCAGTCAGTTTATTTATTTTGATAATGCCTTTATCACACAGCTGGTGGGCATTCTCGCGCTCATTGTAATCTTGTTTGAAGGCGGGATGCAGACAAAGTTTACAGATGTTAAGCCAGTAATTCGACCTGCGTTGTCATTATCAACGTTAGGGGTCATCATCACGACTGTAGTCATTGGCGTGTGCGCCAAGTTTATTTTAGGCGTAAGCTGGATGGAATCCATGCTGTTTGGCGCTATTGTCGGATCGACAGATGCGGCAGCTGTGTTTTCCGTTTTAGGAGGTAAAAACATCAAAAAGCGAATTACCTCGACGCTTGAAGCGGAATCCGGCAGTAATGACCCGATGGCTGTATTTCTCACAGTAACATTGATTGAGCTGATACATCACCCTGAGCAATCCATTTGGATACATATCTTGTTGTTTTTATGGGAAATGGGTTTTGGTCTAGCCGTTGGTTTTGTACTCGGACGCTTAGGTGTATATGCGATTAATAAAATGAATTTTGATTCATCCGGTTTGTATCCTGTAATGGCATTGGCATTTGCAGTCTTGACGTATGCGGCGGCATCATTACTGGAGGCGAGCGGATTGCTGGCGGTATATGTCATGGCCATTGTATTGGGAAATTCCGACTTGACCTACAAGCGATCCATTATCCATTTTAACAATGGCTTCGCCTGGATGGTGCAAATTATGATGTTTGTCTTGCTCGGCCTATTGGTCTTTCCCGATCAATTGCTGGGCATTGCGTGGCAAAGTTTGGCGCTCTCCTTCATCCTCATGCTGGTGGCTCGTCCAATAGGTGTGTTCCTAAGCTTGCTTTTTTCCAGGTACTCTGTTCGCGAGAAGACACTGTTATCCTGGGCAGGACTGCGGGGAGCGGTACCCATTGTACTAGCAACTTATCCATTACTGGACGAAATGGATGTAGGACCTTTGTTTTTTAATGTCGTATTTTTCGTTGTGCTCACCTCTGCGATTATTCAAGGTACCACGATCTCGTGGCTAGCGGTGAAGCTTGGCTTGATGGACCCTAACGAGACATCGTCGCCTTCACTGTTGGAATTAGTTTCTTTGGGAAAAACCACTTCGGAAATCAACCACATTCAGGTACAAAAGGGGATGTCGATAGCCGGCAAGGCGATTCAGGATATACAGCTGCCTGAAGACATCTTATTCACAGCCATTATTCGGAACGAGCAAATTATTGCCCCGAGAGGTACAACTGTGATTGAACCGGGCGATACTTTGTATGTGCTTAGTCCCAAACTTAAGCGCCAGCAGATGAAAGAGCTGTTCATGCTACTCGAACCGGAGGCTGCTCCGTAAATAGGATATCCCCCTATTTACAGCCCTTCACATTTATGTGAAGGGCTTTTTGCTGTATTCTTTTTAAGAGTGGATGAATCTGTTAAAAAAATTGACACTATCATTCTACAAAATTAGTTTATGATATTGTCGTTAGATGTCGCAGCCTATCGCTACTGATCATTTGATGGGCAATAGTGAAGAAATACGATAGAAGTCACCAAACAGGAGAGATGATGAATGAAACCGGAAGTCTTGCCACAGCGTGCAGCAGCTCGCAGGCAGAAAAATAAGAAAAAGAAACGAAAAGGAAAATTTGGTCGCTTTATGTTGCGACTTTTTATTGTATTCCTGTTAGCAGGAATTGGGGGCGGTGCATGGTTGTTTTTAACCCCTTCTGGCAAGGAGATGCGCTATTTGGCTGCGGATACGCTGATTACGACTCAGCATCGTCACTGGGCGAAATATTTTATCGGCGAAGCAGAGGCGAAGAAGCGCGTGGCTGAATATTCGGCCCGGTTCGAAGAGATGGGAGAGGAAAAGGATAGACATACAATCAATCTGCCTGATCTGATACCTACTAAAGTACAACAGACGCCGTTGGTTGAAGTGGAAGAGGTATCGGGTCGTAACTATCATGGCTATGTTATGACGGTGCATGACCCCACTAAAATTAGGCTCGGGGTTCCTGCTAAAGTCGGCCGGGGAGAACATGTATCTAGTATGGTCGAGCGTTTGGGGGCCGTTGCTGGTGTAAACGGCGGTGGATTCGCTGATCCCAACTGGAACGGAAATGGCTTTAAACCGATTGGTGTTGTCATTTCTCAGGGCCAGATATACTACAACGATATGGGTAAAAATGCCTCTGTTCAAATCGTAGGTATTGATAAACAGGGAAAAATGATAGCCGGTCACTATTCGTTGTCCGAGTTGTCCAAAATGAATGTGCAAGAAGCGGTTACTTTCCAACCACGCCTAATTGTGAATGGAAAAGGTCTGATTCGCAATGCAAGCGAGGGATGGGGCATTGCTCCCCGTACCGCGATGGGACAGAGAGCAGACGGGGCAATCCTTTTCGTAACCGTCGACGGTCGCCAGCCTGGGTACAGCATAGGTGCCAACTTGTATGATATGCAAAATATTTTACTTAAGCATGGAGCGGTTATCGGTGCTAATTTGGATGGAGGTTCATCAACGGTGCTCGTCAAGGATAACACCATTGTCAACAAGCCTTCCTCTGAATACGGAGAACGATATTTGCCGACTGCGTTTCTCGTATTTGAGCATCCAGAGACCGTCAGTATTCCGAACATCTGGGCAGGGATGAGACCTGGAGACATTGACGCAGCCAAAAAGAAATAGAGCCGGAATGAACAAGTCTATTAAGTGAACGGAGACTCATAATGAAGCTAGATCGAACAGGATTTCAGCGATTGTTTGTCGCCTTGCTGATGCTACCATTGCTCTTGACAACAATGCACCAAGGAGAAGTCGAAGCGGCTGAACAGGGAACCACAGCACCTCAATCAACACCACAAACAGATATTGTTATAGCCGGTCAACCCTTAAACAACAAGACCAAATCTCTATTGATTGACGGTAAGCTCATGGTACCGCTTAAACCTTTGGCTGAAGCTGTAGGTGCAAGCTACCATTGGGATGCTAAAAAAAAGCAGGTCACGCTGCAAAAGTGGGCAGAACCCTTAGTTCTTAAGGAGCGATTACGTAAGAGCAAGCAGCAGCTTACATTTGAGGTTGTAGGTAAAGACGTATATGTGCCTCTTAGAGATGTATCGCTTGATTTAGGTTATACGTTAGAGAAGACAAATACACAGATTCAGATCCAGCCACCGATTCACGGTAAACTAAAAGAACAAATATATGAGGGAGATCTCGTGGCAGCACGTGAAGCATTAATCCACTTAGAAAGACGTTCTGTCCATCCTTATATAGAAGAACATCGTCCTAACACTGAGCTGCTGTCCAGTGTCTATATGTTCCCCCAAGGCGAAGCATTGCGGTATTTTACAGTGAACGGGGATGTGCTGAGTCTGGTTGAAGTGAAGGACGGTTTTCCGATTGTTACCTATCAAGGGTATGTGGGAGCTCCCTTTGATAAAACCTTTACGATGGAATACGATCCACTGGAGCTGTTTTTGGCTAATAAAGCCAAAGATCAGTGGGGAACCTATCCGAAATTAAATAAGCCGCTGATCTACGAGTATACTACAGGATGGGGGGACAGCAGCTCTACTTATTATGGGCGTATTACTACGGATAAAAAAGAAGAGTTGTTGGGTACGACGGGTGATCCGGTAAGCGGGCTCCCAGCCAATGCCAAGCAGATCATGAAAACCTTTAAGCTGCCGTGGGAATCACGTACAGATGCCCAGCAGGCGATGGGATAAGTTTAGCAGAGTAGCTACTACAAAAAAGCGTGTATCGTTGAAGTTAATTTAACTTCCCGGTACACGCTTTTTACAATGAAATGGGTAATGAATATTGTGATATGCTCAAATCTTGTTTAGGCGTCATTTTCTGCTTCGAGAAACACGGAGATCAGAATACGCGCGTTGTTTTCTCCAACATTTTTGGCATAGTGGGGGATGGCTGCTCTCCAGCTAAAGGAATCTCCTGCTTCCAGAGTAGCTGAATCCTCACCCTGCTCCACGTATACCGTACCCTCCAAAATAAAATGAATCTCATCCCCTGCATGAGCATGTTCTTCTTCTGTAGATGAGCCTGGCGGCATGTCCACCAGCATCATTTTGACATTACCCTGACCACCCAAATGATCGACCTGGAGTTTGTTTTTACCATACAATGTTTTACGACGCTCGTCCTTACGAATCACTTGCATCCGTTCCTCTTCTTTAAGAAGCAGAAAAGCGAGAGGTACGTTCAGCGCATTAGCGATGCTGTCCAATGTAGCGATGGAAGGGGAGGTTTTATTATTTTCGACTTGACTCATAAATCCTTGAGATAGACCGGTTCGTTCGCAGATTTGCTGGATGGATAAATTTTTACGTTTACGAGCCGCACGAATGTTGCATCCTATACCCATAGAGCGTTCCTCCTTTTAGGGAAATATAATATATACTAATTTATTATTCATCATACCAAATAATTTGTTGACAGACTATAGTTTCTTATGCTAAATTCACATTACAAAATAATTATTACTATTACTAATAATTTGAGTGTAATTCATACTTATGTGTTGCAGTATAGATTCGGACGTCATTATTTTTTTGGCTAAATTATTAGTAATATAAATTAATTATTCATATACGCTTGTATGAGTGTATTAAAACAAACAGAATGGAGAGATAAAGATGAGTTCAGCAAGCAGAAATGTTTCTACAATTATGCGGGTGGCGCTCGGAATTTTGTTTTTGGCGCACGGAATTGCTAAATTCCAAATGGGATTGGGTAATGTTGCAGGCTGGTTTTCCAGCATTGGTGTCCCAGGATTTTTAGGTTATGTCGTTGCGGTGATTGAGTTGGTCGGCGGGATTGCATTAATTCTTGGATTGCTTACTCGCTATGTATCCGGACTTTTAGTTATTGTATTGATCGGCGCTATTTTCACGGCCAAATTGTCCGGCGGGTTGATGGGGAATGGTCAAGGCGCTGGCTATGAGCTGGATATTGCTTTTATTCTGGTAGCTCTTCATCTCGTATTTGCGCCGACAACTCGCTGGTCTCTGGATTCTTTGTTCAGCCGTCGTGGGTCAACAGAACAATAAATTTGATTAAGCCTTAGTCCTCCAATCCATGTAGAAAGAGGGAAATCTCATGACAGCACATATTCATGACAACACTAAAATCGGGCAGGTTTCATTAAAAGTTAGTAACTTGGAGCGCTCTATTCAATTTTACACTGAGGTCATTGGTTTACAGCTTCTACGTCAAACAGCGGATACCGCTGAATTGACTGTTGACGGAAAGCATGCGCTACTGATTCTTAACTATATTGAAAATGCAGTTATTCTGCCGCGCCAGTCTGCAGCCGGATTGTATCACTTTGCTATTCTTCTACCGGATCGTATAGCTCTGGGTTTGTCTTTGCGTAATCTGCTGGCTCATGAGATTGAAATCGGACAGGGAGACCATGATGTAAGTGAAGCATTATACATCCATGATCCCGATAATAACGGAATTGAAATCTATGCGGATCGTCCTCGTAATCAATGGAAAAAAGATGCAAATGGATTTTACATGATGGGAACTGGACCTGTGGATGCAGAAGACCTGATTGCCATTTCTGAAAATTTACCTTGGCAGGGACTGCCACAGGGAACGGTAATTGGGCATGTTCACTTCCATGTGTCTAATTTGCTCACAGCACAGCAATTTTATTGCGATGTGCTTGGCTTTGACATTACATGCCGATATGGATCTTCAGCCTTGTTCGTTTCCGCAGGTGGTTACCACCACCATATGGGCTTAAATATATGGGCAGGTGAAGGAGCGCCACCAGCTCCCGAGCAGGCTGCTGGATTGGATTATTTTGAACTGAATGTTCCAGACCAACAAGAATTGGATGCCATTACTGCTCGTTTGACTGCGGCAGGTTATCGATTACAAGAACGTGATGGGGCCTTGTATGTGGCTGACCCGTTCCGTATTCAAATCAAATTGGTTCAGGGTCAAACCATTTAACATAGCAAGAACGTAACAGAAAAGGGTATTCCTATGAGCCGTACTGGCTGGGAATACCCTTTTTTATATCCTAAAACAAACTCCAATCCAAATCGCGGGACATTGTCTCCAGCAAGTGTACCCCCGCTGTACTGTTGCCCATACGATTCAATGAAGGCCCCACTAACCCGATGCCGTATCGTCCAGGTACCATCGTCATTATACTGCCAGATACGCCGCTTTTGGCAGGGAGTCCGACTTGAATGGCAAATTCACCAGAGGCGTCATACATACCGCATGTTGTCATAAATGTTTTGGCGATCTGTACATAGCGACGGGGGATTAAAGGTATACCTGTGACCGGATCACGGCCGTTGTAGGCTAGTATGAGTCCCATACGTGCTAAATCTGTACAGTTTAATTTGACAGCACAATGTCTGAAATAGACGTCAAGCACATCCTCCACATGACCTCTTAAAATCCCCTTTTCCATTAGAAAATAAGCAAGGGAACGGTTCAAATGGCCTGTGGCTGATTCTGAATCGTAGACATCCTGATCATATTCCAATGTGTCATTATGAGTAAGCAGACGGAAAAATTGAAGAACACGGGCAAATCTCTCTTCTGGACTGTTTCCGCGAATCAGAGAGGAGACCGCGATTGCTCCGGCATTAATCAGTGGGTTAAATGGAATCCCCGGCTCGACTAGTTCTAGCTTTAGCATGGAATTAAAACGGTCTCCGGTAGGCTCCATACCTACCTTAGAGAAGACAACGTCCTCTCCATTATCCATCAAGGCCAGAATGAGCGTAAATACCTTTGAGATGCTTTGCATCGTAAACTGGATTTCCGTATTTCCGGCTACCACGGTCTCACCCGCACCGTTCATGACCACAATACCCAGCGCGTCGGCCGGGGCCTTGGACAGTTCGGGAATATACGCTGCTACCTTGCCATGAATATACTCATGACGGCTTTGTTCTACCCATTCCGGCAGTTTGGTCTGTAGTCTCTGCCACTCCGATGTCATTTCTTTTCCTCCAGTCGAGTAACCAATCTGTGGTATTTATTGTAGAGCAAGAAGTAGCTATATACTTATTTTAAAGAAATGTTCAGTCGAAAAACAAGCTCTGATGTCATTTCTTTTTCTCCAGTTAAATCCCCAATCTATTGTAATATCTGGATTATGGCTGACAGGAGAAGGAGATGAAGTTGAGCATGTTACACGGTATGTTAGCGGATTACCCACGGGAGAAAACGATTCATCAGTTGTTTGAGGAGCAGGTTGAGCGCACACCGGACCATGTGGCGGTTGTACTTGGGGACAAGCACTTGACGTATGCTGATCTGAACAAACAGGCCAATCAGCTTGCACATGCTTTGCGGGTCAAAGGTGTAGATAAGGACGAGCCCGTCGGGATCATGGTCGAATGCTCATTGACTATATCGATACCGAACTTTATGTCGATAACTCAAAATCGTTTTTGAGCAGTCTACAGGAGCTTGAAACCGATGACCTTTGGTACAAGTAAAGTGAAGTGAAGTGAAGTAAGGTGAAGTAAAAAAACTGCCGACAGGGTCGACAGTTTTAGTTTAAAGACCTTCTGATGATTCAATTGGATTCATCAGAAGGTTATTTTGCTATGTACTAGAAATCAATAATAGCTGCTGGAATTTAATGAGCTTATGATCGCAGGCAATAAAGCAACAGCCATAATGATATAGATAACAATTACAATAGCGGCCCATAGCAGGCCTGCTTTAGCGTAGTTCGCTTTGCTCGGATTTGTCGAGCCGCTAAAAGCCCACACAAACAGCATAACAATTCCAACTACTGGTATTGCCATCAGGAGTAAGCTGATCATCCACTCCTTGAATGAAACAGGTGGCGGGTAAACAGGGGCGGGTCTGGACGGTGCTCCTTGTTGATTGTATTGCGGATTAAACGGGTTAGACGGGTTAGACAATTGAATCTTCTCCTTACGTGTTTAGTATGTTGTGTTTCCTATATTGTCCAAAACATCATACATGATATGACAATAAGCAACAAGTAAAATTCAGTAAACAGTCTAATAGTACTATCACATGACCAAAAATAGGTCTATACACCCTATTGACGAAGCGCTAATTATATATTAACGTATTGATATTAACATTTTGTTTTTATCAAATAATTTAAATTGAAATTTTTATAGAGTATTCGTTGCTTTTGAAGCAAAAGCGATGATGTCCCAAATATGAGCAGGAGGTGACACAAGTGACAGATAGATCGAAATACAACGACAGTGGCTTGACGGAGGAGCAATTTTTGGCCCTTTATGATGCGAATCAATATGAGCGTCCATCCGTAACGGTAGATATGCTGCTATTTACTGTAATGGATCAGCTCCAGCAGAATTACCGTAAGCTACCGGAGAAAACACTTCAGCTCCTATTGATCCAAAGAGGAGAGCATCCTTTTATAGGGCAATGGGCGTTGCCTGGTGGTTTTGTAGGCATGAATGAAAGCCTCGAAGAAGCTGCACGACGCGAGCTTAAAACCGAAACCAACGTAGATCAGATTTATATGGAACAGCTGTATACTTGGGGAGATGTGGCACGTGATCCGCGTATGCGGGTGATCAGCTGTGCTTATATGGCGTTAGTCGATCATGAATCTTTGGAGGTACAGGCAGGAGATGATGCCGCAGATGCTCAATGGTTTGAGCTGGATTACAGTGTGGCTCAGGAGACGCGGACGAATCAACCGGAAGGTTATACGTGGGAGCAAAACATTGACATCACATTGAAGCATGCGGACATCCTTCTGTCAGCCAAAGTGAAAGTAACTGAAATTCTTAAGGGGAAAACCATAGAAATCAAGCGAGAAGTCTTGGAGTCACAGGGAATTGCTTTTGATCATGCCAAAATTATTGCGTACGGTATTGAGCGTCTACGCAGCAAAATTGAATATACCGATATCGCATTTCACCTGATGCCAGCTCTATTTACACTGAGTGAACTTCAGCAGGTGTATGAAATTATTTTAGGTAAAGAACTGTTGGCCGCGGCTTTTCGTCGTAAAATAGCAGATCTTGTGGAAGAAACCAATGAATACAGGAAGGCGGCCGGACATCGTCCGTCCAAGTTATACCGATTTAAGCCACGGTCACGTTTTATATAGCATAAAAAGGAAGAAGAAATGAGGATTAGTCATGGAGAAGTTTACATTTTTTTATCGCAGTCATTCACCATTTTCGCAATGGTACCCTTGTGAATTTGTCGTGGATGGATTGGAATTTAACTGTGCTGAGCAATATATGATGCTGAAAAAAGCGCAGCTTTTTGGAGATGATGAGGCAGCCCTGAAAATTATGCAAGCTCCTACCCCAAGGGAGCAAAAAGCCCGTGGTCGCAGTGTACGCGGATTTGACCAATCCTTATGGGAAGCAAATTGTCAGCAATTCGTGTATGACGGGAATTATGCCAAGTTCACCCAAAATACGAATTTGCTCAAGCATCTGCTTAAAACGAAGGGTACTACTCTGGTTGAGGCTAGTCCGACGGACACCATCTGGGGTGTCGGTTTAGCTGAAAATGATGCTCGTATACAGTACCGGAAACAATGGCGGGGTACGAACTGGCTCGGCGAAATATTGACGAATTTACGTGAGGATCTATTGCAAAAGGAGGATTAGTTATCATGAATCACACAATGAATTCCCGGAGTAAGCGGGATGCCAGGTCACATATGGCGCATGAAACACTGTCCATTATGGAGAATGGGCATTATACGAATACCAAACAGATACAAGTAAATATTGCTAAAGAGGTAGGGAATGCGGTCACAGGTTCGAAACTATATAGACCTTCTCAACTGGTAGCTGTAAAGCAAGAGGCAGAGCAAAGAATAAAAAGTATATTAGGAGCTTCTTCCCATGTTGACGAACAGGCGATCATTGGGAACATGGAAGTTACGGGAGAAAGTACGTTGCAGGCCGCACATAGACTCCGGGTCGAGGAGAAGCGGGAACACGTAGCATGTTTGAATTTTGCATCAGCCAAAAACCCAGGAGGTGGATTCCTCGGAGGCAGTCAGGCTCAAGAGGAAAGCTTGGCTCGTTCGTCAGCACTGTATCCTTGTATTTCACAAATGGTGGAAATGTACCAACATAATCGGAAGCTGCGGAGCTGTTTTTATTCAGATTATATGATTTATTCTCCTCGAGTTCCTGTATTTCGGGATGATCAGGGAACATTGCTGGAAGAGCCGTATCTAGTCGATTTCCTGACCGCGCCTGCTGTGAATGCTGGAGTCGTGCATGAACGGGAGCCAGAGCAGGTCAATCGGATTGGAGAAGTTATGTTGGAGCGCATTCGTTACATTTTGGGAATGGCCATGCAAAACGGTGTAGAACATCTTGTGCTTGGTGCTTATGGTTGTGGAGTATTCCGCAATAAGCCGGAGGAGGTAGCCAGTTGGTTTAAGCAAGTACTTGTAACTGAAGGATATGGATTCCTGTTTAAACGGGTTGTCTTTGCGGTATTGGACCACAAAGCAGAGCAGCGTACTTTAAACAGTTTTAAAAATGCTCTATCCTGATGTTAGAGACAGATTAAACATTAATACTGATGAAATAGGAGAGTGCTGAATGAACCCATCTTCCAACATTACCTGGCATGTATCAGAAGTGGATAAGCAAGCTCGACAGCTTCTGAACGGACATAAGAGTCCGGTGCTTTGGTTTACGGGGCTGTCTGGCTCGGGAAAGTCAACGGTATCCTCCACACTCGAAAAAGCGTTATATGCAAGAGGTATACGTACATTTATTTTGGATGGGGATAATGTTCGGCATGGTTTGAATCGCAATTTGGGTTTCCTGCCCGCTGACCGCAAAGAAAATATTCGTCGTATAGCCGAAGTGTCCAAGCTAATGGCCCATGCGGGTGTTCTAACGATTTGCGCCACCATTTCGCCTTATCGTGAGGATCGTGAAATGGTAAAGGACATTTTACAGCAGGAGGGCTGTTACGAGATTTATATCCGATGCAGTCTAGAGGAATGCGAGCGTCGTGATCCAAAAGGCATGTACAAGAAAGCAAGAGCTGGAGAAATCCAACATTTTACAGGGATTGATGCTCCATATGAAGTACCGCTGGAACCTGATTTAATCGTATCTACGGAAGGCCGGGAGGTAAAGCAGTCGGTACAGGATATTTTGGATTTTCTCGATAGAAAGCAGCTCTTATTATGATTTTATGATGAATTCTATATGAATATTGTCTGAAAGTCTCTATAGCAAAACCTAAAGAAGTGATCAATGCGATCATTTCAGAATATAGAAATTGAAGTCACTTTATTGTAAATAAATACAGCACTATATTACGGCAAGCCTTAAGGGGCTTGCTTTTTTTATTTGTGATTTTAAACTAATTCTAAATCCTACATTATAATTATTATAAAAAAGTATTGATTTTTGTTTGTGCACAATTTATAGTGAAAGGCACAAGGTCAACCAATTCAATCAAGAGGTGATTTCAATTATGAGTAACCAACCAACGAACCTGACTACAAGCTGGGGCGCTCCTGTTGGAGATAATCAGAATTCGATTACAGCAGGCTCACGGGGGCCTGTACTAATTCAGGATGTGCATCTGCTGGAAAAATTGGCGCATTTTAACCGGGAGCGTGTGCCGGAACGGGTTGTTCATGCCAAAGGTGCGGGGGCACACGGATATTTTGAAGTCACTAATGATTTGTCTTCATATACAAAAGCAAGCTTTTTGTCCGAAGTGGGTAAGCGTACACCGATGTTTATCCGTTTTTCTACTGTGGCAGGTGAGCTAGGCTCGTCCGATACTGTACGCGATCCACGTGGATTTGCGGTAAAGTTTTATACAGAAGAAGGAAACTATGATCTCGTGGGCAATAATACACCTGTCTTTTTTATTCGGGATGCCATTAAATTTCCTGACTTTATTCATACGCAAAAACGTCACCCCCAAACGCATTTGAAAAACCCGAATGCGGTCTGGGATTTCTGGTCCTTGTCTCCTGAATCGCTGCATCAGGTAAGTATTCTCATGTCTGATCGCGGTATTCCCGCTACACTTAGACATATGCATGGTTTTGGCAGCCACACGTTCAAGTGGGTGAACGCCGAGGGACAGGCCGTATGGGTGAAATATCATTTTAAAACAGAACAAGGCATACAAAATCTCGATGTGGATTTAGCTGCGAAAATTGCCGGTGAAAATCCTGATTATCATATACAAGATTTGTTTAATGCGATTAAAAAGGGCGATTTCCCGGCATGGAAACTTTATGTGCAGATTATGCCCATAGAAGATGCGGATACGTACCGTTTTGATCCATTTGATGTGACCAAAGTATGGTCTCAAAAGGATTACCCGCTGATCGAGGTAGGGCGCATGGTGCTGAATCGCAATCCTGAGAACTACTTTGCTGAGGTAGAGCAGGCGACATTCTCGCCGGGTTCATTTGTTCCTGGTATTGAGGCTTCCCCGGATAAGATGCTGCAAGGACGCCTGTTTGCCTATGGTGACGCACATCGCTACCGTGTCGGTGCAAACCATAATGCGTTGCCAATCAACCGGCCGCATGCGGAAGTTCACAACTATCAACGCGATGGTGCATTGCGCAGTGACGGTAATGGCGGGGGATCTGTCTATTACGAGCCGAATAGTCTCGGCGGACCGAAAGAATCATCTGCTCACAAAATTGCTCCTTTTGAAGTGTCTGGCGAGGCACAAAGTGTAGCCTATGATCATCACGATCACTACACACAACCAGGGGACCTGTACCGCTTGCTGAGTGAAGAGGAGCGCTCACGTCTGGTCCGAAACATTGTAAATGCCATGAAGCCTGTAGAAAGTGATGAAATCAAACTGCGTCAGATCGGTCATTTCTATAAAGCTGATCCTGAATACGGGCGTCGTGTAGCGGATGGTCTGGGCTTGACCGTACCACAAGGCGAGTAGAAGGATTGGCAAACGCCTAACCTGAAAGCCGTATGAATAAATAATAAAAGGATGTCCCCACACCACATATATGGTGGAGGGGACATCCTTTGTTTTTGAGAGTCATGTAAAGCAGGGGCTACTAAATCCTCTTCAACCGAGGTAAGTAGACCACCAGAAACAGTGACCGTCCCAGGGCAAAGATGATAAAGGATAACCAAAGTCCATGATTCCCATAATGAGGAACGCACCAGAAGAGAGCAATCAAAAAGCAGACCAGTGAAATCAGCATCGAATTACGGATCGGATACGTTACCGTCATCCCTGTAAACACACCGTAGAATACCAGTCCCAGCCCGGCTGCTAGGGGAAAGACCACCAGCCACCCATTGTAAGGAGTCGTCAGGCTAATCACTGTAGCATTCACCGTAAATAGCGAGATCAGCGGATCTTTCAGTGCAAGATACAATCCTCCCGTCACTACACTGGTAACCAGTGTCCAGAACCAGGACAAATGAATAACTCTCTGCAGCATTTTACGATCCCCGGCACCACGAGCCTGACCCGTCATGATGCTACTGGCGTTGGCGAACCCGTCAAAAAAGTAAGCCATAATGTAATGGATCTGCAACAAAATAGCATTTGCCGCCAACTGATCGGTTCCAAAGCTCGCACTGCGCGCCGTAAACAGATTAAACATCGTCAACAGGCAGGCAGTACGAATCATGAGATCAAGGTTCGTCGCCATGACTCTTTTTAACCCTGAGGCACCGAACCATTCTCGCCAATTCCTCTGTCCGCTGCGCTTCCATTCTCTCCAAATCGGTGAACGGAACACCAGTACAAGACCCAATACACATGCAAGAGCTTCTGCAATCAGGGTAGCGCTTGCGACCCCAGCGACATTCCAATGCATGACCTGTGTAAATACAATAGCTAATAGCATATTAATCACATTCATGGATATTTGTAAAAATAGTGTAGCTTTCACGCGGGACAATCCCATCAGCCATCCGAGCAGCACATAGTTCACTAATGTAAGGGGTGCTCCCCAAATACGGATGTTAAAATAAATTGCTGCTTGCTCTGCCACATCCTGAGCTGGATGGATGAGCTGGAGAGAAGCTAGCAAAATGGGCTTTTGCAATACAATAAATACTGCACTAATGAGTAGAGCTATGGCAAGTGGGCGCATGAGAGCAGCTATGCCTTGATCGTTATTTTGTGCCCCTGCGGCTTGTGCTGTGAAAGCTGACGTACTGACTCGCAGAAAGCCAAACAGCCAATATAAAGTATTGAAAATAAGAGTACCGACTGCCACGCCGCCTAAATAGGCAGAGTGGCTTAAATGACCGATTACTGCTGTATCCACCGCACCGAGTAGCGGGGTTGTAATCGTCGAAATAATTAAAGGGATTGCTAAAGCAAGATAGGCTCGGTGGGAAGGCAGCATGTTGAAAAAACCTCCAGTAACGATTGTGTATAGGGATGCTGATCCGAATGAAATAATGATTCCTTGGAAAAATGCTCAAGCACACGGCCATCTTTCATAACCATGATTCGATCACTCATAAAGTGCACAGCCGCCAGATCATGCGAGATAAACAGATAAGCCAGTCCAAACTCATCCTGCAAATCCTTAAGCAGATTCAAAACCGTGGCTTGTGTGGTCACATCCAAACTTGCAGTCGGCTCGTCCAATACGATAAAATCCGGTTCTGTGCTAATGGCACGTGCAATGGTTACACGCTGCTTTTCCCCACCACTGAGCTGATGTGGGAACTTATCCAGATAGCTGGCCGGAAGCTTTACCATACCTAACAGTTGTTCTGCTATATTCCGACGTCCGGAGGGCATACCCGCCATAAAGGAAGGAACATAGCACTTGAGCTGATCCAATGGCTCCAGCAGTGATTGCAGAATGGTTAGTCTGGGGTTCAAAGCTGCGGATGGATGTTGAAATACCGCCCCCAGTCTGCTGCGAATCCGTTTTAATTCACTTCGCTTTAATCCTCGAATGGACTGTCCGCCCAATCTAAGCTCACCTTGATCAAACGGGTCCAATGTCAAAATACAGCGAGCGAGTGTGCTTTTCCCACTGCCGCTTTCTCCGACAACACCCAGACATTCTCCGGGCAAGACCGACAGAGTAACATCGTGCAGCACAGTTTTGCCCCCAGTGTAAGCCTTCGTCAAACCGGAGACGGTAACAACAGGATTAGAGCTGTCTTGCCACTGAGCGCAGGCGGCTTGATTATTCATGTAATATGCTCCTTCCCGGTGCAAGCTGTTCATCAGTGCTATTGCATGGCAAACGCGAAGGAGCGCCTGGAGACAGCGGCGGAATAGCCGCCAGCAAGCGACGCGTATAGGGATGGACTGGATGGTCTAGCACCGCTTGCGTTTGGCCAGCTTCAACCAAAACACCTGTACGCATTACGGCAATTCGATCCGCATACTTCCGTACATGCCGTAGATCGTGAGTAATCCACAAGACGGAAATTCCCGTTTCCATCCGGATTTGATCAATGAGCTGGAGTACTTGGTGTGCAGTCAGCGTATCCAGCGCAGTTGTGGGCTCGTCGGCAATAAGCAGCTTTGGCTTTAGAAGCAGTGCAGCTGCAATAGCCGCTCGCTGCAATTGACCGCCGCTGAGCTCGAATGGATAGCTGCGGTACACACGTTCGGCGGGAAGCTGTACGTGCTCAAGCACCTCGATACAACGCTGTTTACGCGCTTTACGGTCTTGCTTGCCGTGAGCACACATCAGCTCGTCGAGTTGGCTGCCTACACGTAAAAAAGGTGTAAAAGCCCCGTGATAATCTTGAAAAATGTAAGATATTTCACTGCCAAGCAAGGAACGTCTTTGTTTAACAGGTAGGGCAAGCAAATTCTCGTCATTCCACATGATGATTCCTTCAGCGCTAACAGAAGCGGGGAGGAGACCGCCAATAGCGAACGCAGTCATGCTTTTCCCGCTGCCGCTTTCGCCTGCCAGAGCACACCATTCTCCCGGATGAATGGCAAGTTCCAGTTGTTCTACAATCGTTTTTGCTTTTGTTCGAATCGTTAAGCCTTCAATAGTCAGCATGTATAGTTCACTCCTCTGACCGGGTTCTAACATCATATCGGTCGCGTAGCTTGTCTCCAAACACGTTCGCCAGTAGCACGGTGAGTACGACAGCTATGCCGGGACCAAGCATTAAATGGGGTGCCATTTGAAAATATGCACGCCCTTCATTCAACATCGTTCCCCATTCGGGAATGGGCGGTTGAGGACCTAAGCCCAAAAAAGATAGAGAGGCGATCATTAAGATGATTTTGCCGATATCCAGCGTAGCCAGTACCAGTACATTCCCAATGGCATGGGGTAGAATATGCCGCATGACAATTCGCAGGGAGGAGGTACCCGCAAGTATCGATAGCGAAATGTAATCCTTTTGCTTTTCAGCCAGAACGGTACTGCGCACCAGGCGGGCATAACCAACCCATTTTACTGCAGACACCGCAAATATAAGATTCCCTAAGCCTGGTCCAAGCAGGCCGCTTAGCACAATGGCAAAAATATAATCAGGCAAAGTCATGAAGGCATCGACTACACGTTGAAATACACGATCCACCCAGCCTCCAATAAATCCTGACAGCAGACCGAGGGGAACCCCGACAACCAGTGAAACGATCAAAATCAACAAACTGGTTCCGACTGTCGTCCGTAGTCCTGCTATGACTCTCGACAGCACATCTCTACCCAAATGATCGGTTCCCAGCCAGTGCATTGCACTGATCGGTTGAAGTCGACTTCCCATTTGGATATGATACGGATCTTGCGGAGCTAAGAAGGGTATGACTGTAATGGCTGTAAGAATAAACAGGATGGAAAGTGATCCGATCCATGCTTTGGACAATCGTGCCCTGGTGAACTGCCTGTTTTCCGCATGTACGGATTCTATCATGATAAACGTTTCTCCTTCAAAGCAATTTCAGGATTGACCCAACGGTAGGACAGCTCTACCAAGATATTGAGACATATAATGAATACGGCCATAAAGATTGTATAGCCCTGTATAATGGGGTAGTCTCTCGCGGCAATTGCATCCACAATCCATTTGCCAAGCCCCGGATAGGCGAATAGCACTTCGATCACCACCGTACCTCCCAATAGGCTGCCTATGCTCTCGCTGAATACCGTAATAAGTGGAACTAAGCTGTGACGGAACATGTGTCTAAAAAAAATGCGAACCGGACTGATTCCACGCGCTTGCGCTGCTTTGATAAAATCCTGCCCCGAGCTTTCAATCAGACTTGCGCGAATCATTCGTACATAAACAGCCGCCATTGCCAATCCGAGGGTAAGAGAAGGGAGGACTAAATGGAAAATGGTCCCATCACCCATAGACGGCAAAATACGCAATTTAACCGCAAACCATTCGATAAACAAAAGACCTAACCAAAAGCTGGGAATCGAGGAGCCAATTAAGGCAAACACACGACTGGCACTGTCAATCCAGCGGTTACGGTACAGCGCGGACAATGTGCCTAACGGGAGAGCTATCAGCAGCATAATGAACAGGGAGCCTCCAGTCAGGAGAAGTGTATAAGGCAGCTTTTCTATAAACTCTGTCAAGACTGGACGATGGGTTAAATAAGATTGTCCAAAATCCAACTGGAGCAACTGAACCAGCCACTTACCATATTGCACAGGCAATGGCTGATCCAGCCCCAATTGGCTACGCATATCTGCAATTTGCTGATTGGATACAGCTACATCATCTACTCGAAGAATGCTCCGAACGGGATCGCCCGGAACAAGCTTAAGCAGACAGAAGCTCACAAAGGAAAGAACAAGAAAAAACAACATAAACGTCAGAAACTTTTTGGCAATGGATTGAAACATGCTAGTTCACATCCAAGTCCTGGGTCAGCAGATAGTATTCACTTTGGCTGGTTACCCAGTTATGTACGTAATTACGATAGGCCACTACGTTGTTTGGATGAACTAGAAAGGATTGCAGATTTTCTTGGTCAATCAGCGTGACAGCCTTCAGCGCCAGCTTGTTGTGCTGCTCCTCATTCACAGTTGTGTTCAGTTGTGTAATCATACGCTCGAGTTCTGGTATATGCATACGACCGTAATTCAATGCTCCCTCCGGCATATAGGCCGCATTCAGGAAGTAGCTTGCATCGCCGCGCGGGGCTGTAATGTTACTGTAAGTCGCCAAATCCCAATCCTGATGAGCGGCCAGATATTCATCAATATTATCAACCTGACGGATATCAATCGTGATGCCAAGCTCCTTAGCGTTAGCCTGAATTAGCTGCGAAATGAGTGGGAGTTCTGCTCTCGACTGGTAGGTTAACAATGTAAAATGAAGGGGGGAGCCATCAGGATTCGTAATTTTGCCGTTCTGCACTGTATATCCAGCCTCTTTGAAGCCTTCTCGCGCCGCATTCAAATCAAACTTTTTCGTAATATATTCCGGTGAAAAAGGAAAATCCGGCAAGAACGGACCTTGCGCAGGGGTTCCCTGACCAGACATGATACCGCTCGCAATCTCATCTCGGTTGATCAGATGATCAAATGCTTTGCGCACAGCTGTTTTTTTCAGATCATGATTGTTCATATTGTAAATAAGTTGGTGCGTCCGCAGGCTGGGGAGAGAGTCAACTTTAACGGTAGAATCAGCTTTCAAGAGTTCCAGACTTTCAATGGGCGGACGGTACACAATATCGGCTGTTTTAGCTTGAAATGCAAGCTGACGTGCATTGGCGTCTTCGTTAAACATGAACTTGGCATGTTTCAGCTTTACTTCACCGTTCCAATAGTGCTCGTTGCGCTCCAGATTCAGTTCACTTCCGGCACGGAAACTGGCAACCTGGAACGGCCCCGTTCCCGATGGGAAGTCACCTGTGGCTGTGGTGTCCATAATTGCGGTATTCGGATGAACCAGCTCAGATACAAATTCCGGGAAGGGCTTGTCCGTCGTAATGCTCAAGGTCTGCCCTTCTGCATGAATATCACGGATATGTAGTGCATTTTTGACCGATGGATTGAGCTTTAGCGCTCTTTCCAGAGAGGCTTTGACAGCTGCCGCATCTACGGCTTTACCGCTATGGAATTTCACGCCTGGTCGGATGCTAAAGGTCCAGTGTCGCCCGTCCTTACTATCCCATTTCTCTGCAAGCCAAGCTTCCAGCTTGAGATCCTTATTCACTTTGATCAATGTTTCATTTACTCCAGCACGAACGGCTGTGTAATTAATATCTGTATGAGGATCAATAGAAGGGCTTTGCACGTTGAACAATAAGGTGACACTCTTATCTTGTGGTGCCGTAGAGGATGTGGATGTAGTTGATGGAGATGAAGCACAGGCTGTCATCATCACCGCCATTACCGCGGGTATAAATAGTTTGAAATATGAACGTTTAAACAACAGGGAGTCCTCCTTAATAGTAATCGTAATTTTTACGCTTTACTCCGTGAGTCATATCGTAACCAAATGAGGAGGATTTGTAAATATGTAATTATATGAATACCTATCTAGATTCGTAAAAAAAGGCTGCTTAACCATAAATGAGATGGTTAGCAGCCTTTAAATTTATTCAGGTATTATGTTTGGAATAAAAATAATGGTTAATTAGTGCATGGGTGCTTTAGCAGTGCCATGTTCAACATGAACTCTGCGAATGAAAAACGCAAGGATCAGACCGATCACGCTGATGACCATTGCAAAGAAAAATGAATTCTGAGATCCGACTACCATGGCTTTAGCCATTTCATTTACGGATTGAGGCATGCTGGATTGGCTCAAATAGCTGTCCATGCCTTTGGAGAGAATACTTACCGCTACGGCAGTACCGATTGCACCAGCGACTTGCTGGAGCGTACTCATAATAGCCGTTCCGTCTGGGTATAGATCCATAGGGAGCTGGTTTAGACCGTTAGTTTGGGCTGGCATCATAATCATAGAAATGCCGATCATCAAGCAGCTATGCAGCACAATAATGAGTACGAGCGTGGATGTCGTTGTAATGCCTGACAGGAAAAACAACACAGCAGCCACGATTACAAGTCCTGGAATCACAAGCCATTTGGGACCGAATTTATCGAATAAGGAGCCCATAATAGGCGACAAGAGACCGTTGATAATCCCACCGGGCAGAAGCACCAAACCTGCTGTTAGAGCGGACAAGGCCAGCCCTTTTTGCAAGAACAGTGGAAGAATCAGCATCGTAGAAAGGATCGTCATCATACATAAGAACACCATGATAACGCCGATCACAAACATTGGATATTTAAATACACGCAAATTCAGCATAGGTGCTTTCATTTTTAACTGTCGTACAGAGAACAGAATCAACGATACCACGCCGATGATCACAGGAAGCAAAACAACCAGGCTGGTCCAGCCTTCGCCACCTTCACCAGATTTACTGAAACCAAACACGACACCGCCGAAGCCAATGGAAGACAGGATAATAGATAAAAGATCAATCTTGGGTTTGGTCGGTTCTGAGACGTTCTGCATAAACAAAATACCGCAGATCAGCGAGAGGACCAAGAAAGGAAGAGAGATCCAGAAGATCCAGTGCCAAGATAAATTCTGAAGTACCAGTCCTGCAATGGTAGGTCCTACCGCAGGTGCAAACATAATAACCAATCCGATGATTCCCATAGCCGCGCCTCTCTTTTCAGCTGGGAAGATAATTAAGATCGTGTTAAACATCAACGGCAATAACAGCGCTGTACCCATAGCCTGCAAAATGCGTGCGATCAATAACACTGAAAAGGTAGGGGCAAGCGCTGCAACGAGACAACCAGCTATTGAAAATAGCAACGATGTCACAAACAGCTGTCTTGTGGTAAAGGTTTGAAGCAGCAATCCCGATACAGGCACCAAAATACCAAGTGTCAGCAGATAGGCGGTAGTCAGCCATTGAGCTGTTGCAGTTGTAATATGCAAAATCTGCATCAAATCATTCAACGCAATGTTAAGTGCCGTTTCACTGAACATTCCAATAAAGCCACTAAGGAGCAGGGCAATCATAATAGGTAGCACCTTGAACGTTTTGGGTTCAGAGGGTGAACTTGTTTGACTCATTGTACTCATGTTGTTTTTGTTCCTCCAATAAATTAATGGGTATTGAATTATAACGATCGGTCTATATATAATAAACATGCTATTATTTTTTTGTCAAAATAAAAGTTTCAAATATTATATAATGAAGGATGCTGTATATGGCTGCTAAACCCGAATCATATGAGAATATCGTACAAACGGCGTCAAGACTCTTTTTTCACCAGGGGTATCATGCGACCGGACTGAATCAGATTCTTGCCGAGAGTGGATCGCCGAAGGGATCACTTTATTATTATTTTCCACATGGTAAAGAAGAGTTGGCTTTGGAGTGCATAAGAAGAGGGAATGAGTTTATTAAGCAAAAATTAAAACAGGCACTGAGCGGAAACGAAAATCCTGTAGTAGCCATTCAGGATTTTATTCGTCATACAGCTGAGGAGGCAGATCGTCTCGGCTTTGACAGCTTCATGCCGATTGGCTTCTGGGCTGCTGCGGAAACTTCCTGTATCAGCGAATCGCTACGTCATGCTTGTGTGAATACGTTTACAGATTGGCAGCGCATTTATATGGAGCGTCTTCAGGAATCGGGCTTGGATGAGGAAAAGGCACACAGTCTGGCGGTACTGATCATTTCAATGCTCGAAGGTGCATTAATTTTGGCCGTTACGCAACAGAGCAGTGCTCCTATTTATAACATCGTGGATTACATTCCACAATTGGTCAAATGACTTAGCTATTCGGGTTTCAAGCGCCCCTAATGAGCTCCAACAAGCGACTTTAGAGAGTCGATGTTTTCATTTTTGAGAACTCGGCTTTTTGGTGCATCCTGGGATGTAATTTTACTCACATTACCAGCACCAAATGATGAAAAGTATGGTAAAATGGAATGAATTTGATTTTGCGCGAAAGGAAGAGTGATGCAAGTGGCAAAAGCGAAGGTACCCAAACGGCCTACTCGGGATGAATTTGTACTTGAGGAAATCGGGAATCAGCTTGTAGAAGCACAACAAGAGCAATCCGAAGTTGTATTGACTGTATGGGGACGCGAAGAAGCAACCCGCGGACAAATCGTTAAAATGGATCCGAGAACAGGCAAGGTTCATGTAGAGAGCAATGGAGAAACGGATAAAGTTCCTTTTATGGATATCATGAGTGTAAATTACCCGAGAGATTAGTTGTGATTACATAAATATAACAGAAAGGGATGAAAGAATGTCAAAGTTAGGCGTCTCCCTTACAATCGGTATTTTTATGATCATCTTTTCAATGATTTTCGGTTTTAAAGTATATATAGTTGTTTCTGCTGCTATGTTCGGACTTTTTGCTTATCTAGCTATAGCAGGATATCTCAAACGTAATAACCAGGATGATCCGTCAAATGATGGCTATTATGAATTTTTGGAAAATGTCAGGAACTAATAATTATTATTCATGAATAAAAAAACAACCGAGTGGTTTACAGCCATCGGTTGTTTTTTTTATATTCTGCTATATAAGTGGTAAAGAGAACACCGCATGGCTGCGTTGACCTAGGCCTGGTATAGGTTTATGTAGCTTTGATCGGGCTGGCATGATTGGTGCGGGCTGCGGCTTTCTTAAGCACCTTACGATCGAAAATGAAGGGGCCGAACGGCAACAGCGAGGCAATCAAGGCTGCAAGCCCTTGCAGCAGCGTAATTTTACGCAATATCAACATGACTAACGTGGCAACCACATAAGCCACAAACAGTACCCCATGGATCATTCCCACCCAGCTTACCATTTGCGGCATTCCAGCTGCGTATTTAAGTGGCATGGCAATACATACAAGCAGCAAATAAGAAATCGCTTCAATATTACCAATGGCACCAAACGTTTTAAAAGCATTTTTGAACATAATAGACCTCCTTTTTCTGTTACTTAAAATTTAATATATCCTATAATGCAATGTTATTAAACGGTAGAAAGTTACGATATATCGAAAATTTACAGCTAACTCTTAATATTTACTTTGATACTCGGGTCACAACGTCCGGGTTGTTTAGATTAACGTAAGAAAAAAATGAGGTCTAAACATTTGGTATGGAAATTCCGATAACAGTTAAATGAACGTCTGTACGTTATGGTATATATTTTAAAAGCTGGATTGCAGCAGAAGGGTTTGTGCGTTTACTTATTCGTTTTAACAAATAAAATTTCCATACTGGTATCAAGGAGAGCATAGCATATGAATAAAAAAACGTCTGCGTCAATGGATGGCTCCGTTCGCAACGGCCACACTGATTTTGAATACGGGATATGGCATTTTGGGACCCGATGCAGTGGCTAGCGCGTTGCCGACTGAAAGGCATAACTCAAATCTGACAGGTTTGAATAGTGCACAATCACATACCAAATTAGCAACCGTTCAAGGGCGCCAAATGCCGTTCACTTCTGGCGCGAAATTGACTTCGTTAACTGGTCAGAAGACCACTCTTAACCAAATGATAAAAGTAATGTCGAGCCAGCTGGTTACTTCGAATATTGCGCCAGCAGATGTAAGCAGTCTTACTGCGGTTCCTACAGAAACAACAAAAGTAAATTTGTCTTGGATCAATCCGTCGGACATCAATTTTGACCATGTAAAAGTGGTTAATGTCACTAACGATGTATATGTAGATAACATTCGAAGTAACTCTTATATGATGAGCGGTTTACAGCCGAACACGACATATACCTTTCGCGTGAAAACGGTGAATAAGAGTGGAAATGAATCTCTCGGTACAACAATTCAGGCTAAAACAGCTTCCGTTGATGGTCCTGTAGATAAGACACCCCCAGGAGAAGTAAGCGGGCTGACAGCGACGAATGTAGGTTATAATGGATTTACCATCAATTACATATTGCCTAAGGATACTGACTTAAGCCAAGCGATTATCTATTTAAATGGTACAGAAATTCAGAGAACCACAGGCACGTCTTACACGTTTAATGTCTTGAATGCTGCTACAGCCTACAATGTAACGGTCAAAACGATAGACAAATCCGGAAACTTATCTCAGGGAGTTAGTATTCCCGTTACAACGTCTTCAGTCTCTACCGATATTGTGCCCGAAGTGACAGGTGCTTCAGTGACATCAGTTAATAACTATAGCGTTACTGTTTCCTGGACAAGACCTAGCGGAATTAGTACAGTCAGCCTGTATAAGGATGGCCAGCTGGTAACGGATTCAACAGGATCATCCTATACATTTAACAATCTATCGGCAAGCCAGACATACACATTCACGATAAAATCCAAGCGAAGCACAGGTGCGTTGTCTTCCGGTGTGAAACTGACTGCCACAACGGATAGTACATCCTCCAATTCGTCAGAAGTGTCCAATCTTGAAGTCGATAGCAAAAGCGACACCTGGATCAAAATCACCTATGACATGCCGAGCAGAGCAGAGAAGGTGAAAATATATGTTGATGGCGATTATAAGGGAACTACAAGCTCAGAATCCTATAAAATTACGGATTTACGAGAGGGACGCTGGTATGAGATTAAGGTCATAACTGTAAATAGTAGTGGAAGGGAATCTAGTGGTGTAAAGATATCGGAACGCACGAATTCGGATGGTTACTACTCTTCGTCTTCTAGTTCATCGAACTATGAGAAAGCAAGAGATTTGATGCGGATTGCAGAGAACAGTCTAAATGCGTCCGACTGGCGTTCTGCCAGAGATGCGATTAGTGATCTGCCAACCGGTACACGTAAAAGTGATCTGCTGGATCGATTGGAGGCTATTCGCAATAGGGCATTAGGCACCAGCAGTTCATCGTCCGGGACAAGCTCTACTACCACCACTTCCGGTACTACGACGAATTACACGAACAGTGCGGTTGCTTCCTATTCAACGTCGTTCACCCTAACACCAGGAGCTAAAACAGCTTATGTGGATGGTCGGGCTACAACGATAGCTCAGGCGCCGAAAATCATAAATGGGGTAACGATGGTCCCGTTACGATTTATCAGTGAACGGGTGGGTTACGATGTAAATTATGAAAAAGGCACCAAAAAGATCATTCTGAATCGTCCTACAGACGGCAAACAAATAGTACTTCAAGTCAAGAATTCCACACTTGCTGTATATGAGTTAAACAACTCCCGGAATTATTCGACGAGCATCACTGCTCCAGTTATTGTTAACGGCTATACGCTGGTTCCATTACGAGTCATCAGTGAGCTTTCGGGTTATCAGGTAAACTATAATGCAGCATCCAAACAAATTACGATTACCAAATAAATACTTCTGAAAAAAGAGTTCTAAAGTAAAAACTTTAGAACTCTTTTTGTTAGGAAATGTACATGAACATGCGAAAAAGGGAGCTTTTAGACGCCCGTAAGATCTACGCATTACTGAATATTCGAACAGGCATGAAAGCGAAATTCATGAGGGGTTAATCCACATCGTTCCTTGAAGATTCGATAGAAATATTTCATATCATGAATACCGACTTCAAGTGCGATCGTTTGAACGCTCCAATGAGTATCTAATAGTAAGCTACAACTCTCGTGAATACGAATATCCTGCAGCATTTTGGTGTAGGTCATGCCGCTGGCTTGTTTAAATTTGCGTTGAAATTGCCGTGAGCTAATTAAGAATTGCTTGCAAATTTGGTCAACAGACAACGGATTTTTATAATTTCTGGTTATATCATCAATCGCATACTGAATGGGATCGGTTATGATTGGCTTGGAAACATGAGCTACTTGTTGCATAGCATGGCTGATATGTTCTAATAAATCGATTAAGTATAAATAAAGTTTATATCTAAATCCGGTGGATTTACATTTTTGCTCCATTTCAATAGTGTACATAATTTTAGCAAATTCTTTTGCGTTTTCTCGAACTTGAATATAGTCAGTACATTCCCGAAAAAGAAGAGCCAAACGATAGAAATCCTCTTGAATTTGGCTATCAGCAGGCTCTCCGGGCAATGTTAGAATTTGCTTGTCAAAAAGACAGTTCATAACCTCAAGCGGTGTATGATCTGTTGTATTACTCTGAACAAAGAGATGTTCTTTTCCATAAGGGATAAAAATAATATCTCCCTTGGAGACGGGCAACGTTTGTGTAGAAAATTTTAGTGTGCCGATACCTTCCTTGATATAAGATATTTCGTAAAAATCATGAGCGTGTTTTTGAATATTTCCCTCTATTTGAATAGGACAAAGAGAAATTGGAGTCCCATTTGTGAAATTATGGTCTAGATAATATGCCTCTTCGCTAACCAATGCGATCCCCTCCTTTGTTGGTAGAAAGCACACCATTTTTTAGTCATAAATTTTATTATATCAATTTTTAAGATGTATTCAATTGGTACAGGTCGTAATTGCCCATAAGCTGTCGCTCATGACCATTTAAGTGAAAAATCGAAACTATTAAAATTTTAAATATAAATACAAAGGAGGATAACATGATGAGTGTTAGTTTAACTACAGAGCTTCCAGAAGAAAAAAAGCCATATTTGCTGCGTAGCGGGGATGGAAGAAGGTATGTATTTGGTCAACAGGTAGCTACTGTTATTGCCGATTTTAAAAGCACTGGGGATGTACTCGAATTAACGACGATTTCAGGTGGGAAAGGAGAGACCTTTCCGCTACACAGACATAAAGATGCTTTTGAATCTATCTATGTAATGGAAGGTAAAATTGAATTTATGCTCGATGGAGTGAACTATTTGTTGACTGCCGGAGACTATGTTCATATCCCTCCTGGAATCGCACATGCGTATCGAATGGCTGGGCATCGAAATCGCTTTGCTTCCTATTCGATTAAAGGTAATCTCACGGCAATATATGAGCTTTTAGGAGAGCCGTATCCTTACTTTGAACATCCAACCACAGCGATGAATTCGTATTCTGAGAATCAATTGACGGAAGCTTCCAATAGAGCAGACATTGTATTCCTTCAAGATGCTGTTCAATGGGGGGAGTATAACTCGCCTGAAGAAAGCCATAATCCAAGACGCGTAGCTCCTTATGTTCTGGAAAATGGAGAGGGAGACCGTTTGCTCACTGGAGACCAGCTTCACAGGATTCTAGCTACTCAAGAAAATACGAACGGGGAATACATTTTTGTAGCTTCTGATGGCCCGAAAGGAGACCCCATTGTTGAACATTTTCATAACCACCATACAGAAACTTTCTTCTGTGTGCAGGGACAAATGACGATGTGGGCAAACGGAGAAGAAGTAAAACTATTCCCTGGAGATTTTCTTCATGTACCTGCAGGAACACTTCATTCGTATAGACTGGACTCTCATTATACGAAAGTCGTAGGTATGTTGGTGTCTGGATTGTTCGAACCTTTCTTCCGGGCATTGGGTGAACCGCACGAAACATACACCTTTCCAACAGAACCAGGCCCGCTCCGTATGGATCGTGTAATGGCTATTATCGACGAACTTGATCTGAACGTGGTGGCTAAATCTCCGCTCGATCGTAAGTAGGGAGGACGCAGTGTCAGTTAACAATCGCACCAAACAATCTGAGTCCTATGCTATTATCTGGATACTCGCATTTGCAATGGTGATTTCAGTGATGAATTCTACCATGTTTAATGTCGCGCTACCTTCACTACGCGAAGAATTTCAATTATCCTCTTCCCAAGTAAGCTGGGTTGTAACAGCATATATCATTATTTATGCTATTGGATCAGTGGCTTACGGAAAATTGGCGGACATGTTTAGGTTGAAGAACCTAATTACCTTTGGATTATGTTGCTTTGCGCTAGGATCTATAGTCGGCTTTTTTTTCTTCTAATTATTGGATGGTTATTGTGAGCAGAATATTCCAATCCATTGGGGCGTCTGTTGTTCCGGCCTCATCCATGTTGATCCCGATTCGCTATATATCAATCGTAAATCGTGGGAAAGCTTTGGGGATTACTTCTGCCGGAATGGCTTTAGGGACGGCAATAGGTCCAATTATTGCTGGTTTTGTTATTGGATTTGCAAGCTGGCGTTACCTATTTTTAATCTCATTTTTAATAATTGTTACCATTCCTCTTTTTAGAAGGTATTTAATCAATGAAGCACCTTCAAAAGGAAAAGCTGATCTCATAGGAGGTATTTTGCTTGCCGCTTCCATTACGCTGCTGCTGCTCTCCATTACTGGTCACAGCTGGAGCTATTTCGCGGCTACAATCCTCATATTCGTATTGTTCATTATTCGTATTAACAAAACAGGTGAACCCTTTATTGAACCGACACTCTTTAAAAATACAAGATATACGATAGGGTTGTTTATCGCTTGTATGGTTCTTACCCTTAATTTATGTGTTCCGTATTTGATACCGCAGGTGCTAAGCTCAATGCATCACTTATCTTCAGTAAGTACAGGACTCGTAATGTTTCCCGGTGCTTTGATTGCTGCATTGCTTGGGCTGGTAGGTGGGAAAATCGCGGATGCAAAGGGCAACCGCTTTGTATTTTCGTTGGCTTTCCTGTTTCAAGTGATAGCATATCTTATATTAGGTATTTTTATAAAGGCGGTTCCAGCAGTTATTGCGATTATTTTAATTCTAGCGAATACTGGGTTAACGTTCGCTCAGATTACAATGGCAAGCACCATTTCTCGAACATTAAGCGGCAAGCAAACCGGAGTTGGTATGGGTATCTATATGATGGGAAGCTTTATGGCGGGGGCTATCGGAACGTCTATTCTAGGATCCGTACTTGATCAAGAAGCACAAAGTCAAAGTGTGTTCAGCTCTATTTTTTGGATTATGGGCATATGGATCATAGGATTTGCTATATTTTATTTTACAGTTTTCCGTAAAAAAGCAACATTCGTTTAGCAACACATACAGTAATCCAATAACCACGTACCTTATAATAATCGCCATAGCCTGTGCCAGGAGTGTTTTCATTCCGATGGCAAAATGATAAAACGCTACTGACCTTCGTATGTCAGTAGCGTTTTATATCGTTTCAATAACAAACGAGGAAGAGGGGGGAACTTAGGAAATCGATCCAACCTAATAGCTACTACTTATTTTGGTGGTTTTAACATTAGGTCATCAATGCACCGATGGTATCTCAATGCTTACTTGTCCGCCGCCTGTCTGGGTAGAGTTGGCGATGATCAACTGTCCGCCATGTAGGTTCACAATGGATTTTGTTATATATAGGCCCATACCGTAATGTCCACTTAATCTTCTGGACGAATCACCCATATAAAATTGCTCCGCTGCTTGTTTGAGGCCTTCAGGAGAGAAGCCCGGGCCTTCGTCTACGATGCTGAACCGCATACATTCTTCCACAGACTCTACAGTCAGCCGGATTTCGCTATTTTCTGGTGCTTGATCTACCGCATTAGAAGCAACATTCATGATGGCTCGCTCAAGCAGAACGGGGTCTGCATACAACGTCTTAGGGAGGTTGTATGCAGCAAATGCGACGGATGTTTTTTTGACAGCAGCCAAGGCCTTTACCTGATCTTTCACCTTCGTTAAATAGTAGTCCGTATCTATCGTTTCCGCCTGCAGGGTGGCTACTGTTTCTGCTTTTGAAATTTCAATAAGAGTTTTGATATACTGTTCCATTTGCCTGGTGCTCTCCGCTATATAATCGGTATAGTTCTTTTGCTCTTCCGATTGATCGGTTTCGGACAGCAGCTCTACGTTTCCGCGAACGATAGTGAGCGGTGTTTTAACATCGTGCGCAAGCGCGGATATTTGCTCGCGGCGTGATTTTTCGAGATTCCATTGCTTCTGAAGCGAAGTCTTTAACGTTTCTTTCATTTTATCCATGGAATGGAGCACCTGATCGATCTCCATCACACCACTGAGCTGAATTGAGAAGTCCAGATCCTGTGCCTGAATTTGCTTTGTAGCCTGCTGCAATCCACTCATTTTGCGTGTCAGCTTTCGTCCGAAGGAGGAAGCGAGTAGGGCTCCTCCCCCCAGGAAGGCGATACAAAACACGGCAAAAAAGGACAATTCCGCGTTCGGCAGATATTGACGTAGAAAAGGATGTTCAAACTGTGCCGAGACAGAGTAGCGCATCACAGTAACTTTATTATTATGTGAAACTTTTACATAGTTATAGGGAAATTGATAGGCAGTATTGCTCTGCTGCGTAACACTCCAAGCGGCTTGAGCCTGCTTTTCAGGAAGATTTCCCTCAATGTGGCGGCCTTCCGAAGTGAATAACGCATATCTATATAGTTTCTGCCGAGAATCCGGCTGTAGGGTCTTGCCAGCTTCAATGATTGCCTTATCCTCCCGTACTTGATTTTCAGCATAGTTCGCGGGAAGAATGGTTCCACAAGACATCAGGACATAGAAGATGAGGACCAGGAACAGCGCGAGCGCAATTGTCCCGATACAGAACATAACTAAATAGCCCAGGAAAATGGTTCGCAGTTTGGTTGTCTTGCGTGCTTGCTGTACTTTGGCTACTTCCATCGGTACCCGATCCCCCAAACTGTCTCCACTGGCGTAACCTCTACTTTGCCAAGTTTGACCCGGATATTTTTGATATGCTCCACGATGGTAGCGGAATCGCTGTCCCCATCAAACCCGAAGACGGCTTCATAAATCTGCTCTTTAGAGAACACCTGGCCCCAATTTAGAGCTAAAAACTTACATATTTCATATTCACTTTTGGTAAACGGAATTACAACATTCTGAACGGTGATTTCCTTACCAGACAGATTAAAATGGACTTCCCCGATGCAGAATACATTTCGTCGTTCACGATTCTCCCGTCTGAGATGGGCGTTGATTCGAGCGCGCAGTTCTCCAGCCCCAAACGGCTTGACAATATAATCGTCAGCCCCTTCCCCAAGGCCCAACATCACATCGTTCTCCATGGATTTTGCTGTGAGGAACAGTATCGGACAGTCCACCTTGCTGCGAATTTCCCGACAGAGGGTGAATCCGTCCATGCTTGGCATCATCACGTCAAGCAGGATGAGGTCAAAGGCTCCAAGCTGCATGGTGAGAACCTGTGGGGAGGCGGAGACCACCGTGACAACATGGCCATCTTTCTGCAAAATATTTTGAAGGAGTGCCAAAACGGCGGGTTCATCATCAACGGCCAACAAGTTTGCCATGCTTAATTCACTTCCCTTGCTTTCTTAACTCTAATCTTTACTCCGATGAGTTTTGTCCTTCCCAACGACCAATCCATAACCCTAATAATACCATGATGACGAAGGTCCCTACTACGCAATATCTGATTCCCCAATCAAGCTGTATAGTTTCAGGGATAGAATCTGCTGAGCTTACGCCGTATTGTACCCAGATCGTGATGAACCGGGCCGCCCAAGCAGGGGGGATGAATATCCAATTATGATCACCCAGCCCTGTAAGGAGCAAAGCAGACAATAGACTCTCCATGATGCCCAGACCGATAGAAGCTCCTTTGCCGAATCTCAAGCTAATGAAAAAATGCAGAATATAAAGGAATACACTGGACATAAACAGAATGCAGGCAGCCAACACATAAAACATCAAGCCATACGGGGACTCTTTCATCAGATATATATAACCAGCTCCAAAGCCGCCTGAGGCAAGCAGCACACTACCAAATCCCAAGCACAGAAGCAGGCTAAGCTTGCTCAAAAAAGGTAGCAGCTTCACCGGCGAGGTCAAGAGGTGTTGGAAATTTCCAGCGACTGACTCCTGCTCAACAGCAATGGAGCATACAATACCAATCATGGTAGGAAGAGCCACAGCCAGGACTTGCAAATAGCCGTCTACCTTCGAAATTGGTGAGTATGGAGTAAAGGAATAATAGGCTAGAAAGATTGCTATGCCTAGGAGTGGCACAAGCAGCTGCACCAGCAATAAGGGCTGCCTTCTAAGTTTAAGCACATCAGATTTCAGATTGCGGAAGAAGGATATCATCTTACTTAGCCTCCCGCTTGCGGAAAGACATGGCCGTCAGGACGGACAGAATCATGAATAGACCAACGGTGATCACTAGGCCGGGCACAATTACGCCTCTATCCAAAAGTGGATCTTCTGAAAGAATAGCAAGCCCATTAGGCAGCACTTGAATGACGGCGCACATCAATCGAGCTGGAATAGCATAAGGTACCGCCCACCATATAGAAGACGTTGCGAACAAGATGGTGCAGGCTACATTGCCCAGCATGTTGATGATTAGGGTGGAAAACATGCCTATTCGGTCCGTTAGGAACAGGCAAAGTGGAATTTGCCACAAAAAGGTAACAAAAAGTATCAGAGTTGCAGCGACGCTTCCTGCTAGTGTCACGGAAGATGAGAATACGAATCCGCCAAGAGTTATCCCTACAAATAGGATAATAGATGAAACCATTAAGAGCCTTACGCAAACCCCGATTTTCCCGTACCATACCTGGGCCAAATCCACAGACATGCCGAGGATAGCACGGTATTTCAGCTTCTTGCCATCCTTTTGGATGACTCCTGAGCACATTAAGGTGAGAGCACCTGGCAGCAGCATGATATACCACCAGTTGTAGCTGGCGCTTTGGAACATATGTCCTCCCATGAGCCCGGTACATAGAAGAAGAGTAACGATGGGAGCCAGCCAGACTAGCTTTTTCGTGAAGGTGCGCTTTAATTTTAAATGTTCGGCTGCTATGTTTTGCTGCATGCTACTCACCTCCCTTTCGGTATTCCTGTGCAATCTGCATGAACAACGATTCCAGGTTTTGTCCTGGAGTGACCGCCTCTTGATAAGCTAATACGCCGCCAGCAATGATCCCAACATGGTCAACGATTTGTTCGACTTCGGATAGGATATGACTGGAAAGAATTACGGTAATTCCTTGCTTCGGGAAGGAGCGAATCAACTCGCGTTGCTCCTGAATACCAATGGGGTCTAGTCCGTTGGTTGGTTCATCTAAGATCAATAGCTTGGGATGATTGAGGAGAGCAATCGCAATGCCTAGCCGCTGTTTCATGCCCATCGAGAACTGGCCCGAGCGCTTTTTCCCGGTATGGGTCAAATCAACAATGTTCAGCACTTCATCAATCCGCGAGTCAGGTAGTTCAAGCAACGTTGTGCGAACCTTCAGGTTCTCTCTAGCTGTCAAATTCTCATAGAGGGGAGGAGCTTCGATCAGTGCACCGATCTGAGCCAGATCTTTTCGGGACCAGGGTTTTCCTTGAAATAAAATCTCACCGGCCGTGGGGCGTAGCATACCGGTTAACATTTTTAAAGTAGTTGATTTTCCTGCCCCATTCGGGCCGAGCAGACCATACACGGAATTCTCCTGAATAGACAATGTGACGTTGTTCACCGCCTGTTGTCGTCTGAAGGTTTTGCAGAGATTTTTAGTCTGTAAAATAATGTTATCCATATCAGTTCATCCTTTTCATTCGTTCTGACAATTACTTTACAGATCAATTCTAAGAACTTTATAAGGATTGAAATATTAATGTTTCAAACTTTATGCATTCATGCAGTATTCGCTATAATGGATACAGTGATTTAGGAAAGGGATGTATTCATGAAGAAGGTTATCGTAATCGGAGCAGGAATTCTGGGGGCATCGACAGCATACCAGTTAGCAAAAATGGGCGCTGATGTCATTCTTGTAGACCGCAAAGATAAAGGACAGGCGACAGATGCAGCTGCTGGCATTATCTGTCCCTGGCTATCACAGCGACGCAATCAGGCTTGGTACCAGCTAGCCAAAGCAGGCGCACGTTTTTACCCCGGGTTGATTGAAGAACTCAAAAGCGAGGGAGAAACAGAAACTGGCTATGCTCAAGTCGGGGCTCTCAGTATTCATGATGATTCGGAGAAAATTAAAAAAATGCAGGAACGGGCACGCTTACGACATACAGATGCACCAGAAATCGGCGAAATTACGCAACTAAATCAAAAGGAAACCCATGAACGTTTTCCCTTGTTAGTAGATCACTATCATTCTGTTCATATTAGCGGTGCCGCTCGTATAGATGGTCGAGCGCTGCGTGATGCGTTGATCCGATCAGCCCAAAGAAATGGGGCAACCCTTATCCATGGGGATGCTGCGCTTCAGTATGATTCCGACCATGTAACCGGAGTAACGGTCGGCGCAAGCAGCTTCTCATCTGACGAAGTCATTGTTTGTGCAGGTGCATGGGCCAATCAACTGATGCTGCCGTTGGGCATTCGCTTTAAGGTTAGTTTTCAAAAGGCACAGATTATGCATTTGCAGGTTCCTGTCAAACAAGATACCGGCACCTGGCCTGTAATCATGCCGCCTACTGATCAATACTTGTTGGCGTTTGATCAACAGAAGATCGTAATTGGGGCAACTCACGAGAATGAAATCGAAGGCTACGATACAAGAGTAACAGCAGGCGGGATGCAGGAAATCCTAAATAAAGGTTTAGAATTAGCACCTGATTTAGTAAACAGCACTTTTCAGGAGGTAAGAGTCGGTTTTCGTCCGTTTACCCCCGGTTTTCTACCGGTGCTTGGAGCTGTCCCTGGCTGGAACGGCCTTATAGCTGCCAATGGGCTTGGAGCATCCGGGCTGACCATGGGTCCCTTTATTGGAAGCCAACTGGCAAAGTTAGCACTGGGAATGGATTTGGATATCAACATCGATGATTACGATATTCGAAACGCTATTGATGAAAATTGACCTTGAATGTGGACTATAGTTGAAAAGCATAAGAAGCCGCCAGTATGGCAGATTCTTAGCAAGCAATAAAAAACAAAGGTCTAGTTAGCATAATACTAACTAGACCTTATTTGCCGAAGGACAACTATATATACTTATAAGTTACCTTTTATTTTGCAGTTAGAGAGAAGCAAATCTCTCTATACGTCATTCATTCATCATGTCATTGAGATGCGAATTCTCCAACGATTGTGTTAGGGTTTGCATATTTTTCAAGTAGTCGATTTTATAGATACAGGAGTAAATCACGTTTAATACATAGTCAAAGGCAATTTGCGACGAAAATGTACCAATCTTAGCATGCTTTACTTCGTCATTAGGCACCTGGATACATATACTACTTCGTTTGGCCAACTCACTTTGATTGGTAGCTGTAATAGTGATAAAAGGGATATTCTCACGCGTAAAATGTCGTGCCGCTTTTAAAAAAATCGGTGACTTACCGTGGTAAGTTAAGAAAATAGCGCAATCCTCTGTAGTTAGATTAGCCGTATGATAAGCCCATTCAGACAGCTCTGTGGCTATAACCACATACTTGTTGATTTTTACTAATTTATTCTGAAAACTTTTCGCTCGGATTTGTGAATCGCCTAACGCATATATAAAGATCCTATTTGCTTGATCCAGCAACTGAGCCGTTTGTGACAGCAAGTTATCATCCATGAATGTAAAGTTTTTTTCAATCGTTTCCTTCATTAATTCTGCAATTTCTTTCGCCACTTGAAGTGGGGTTTCATCAATCCCGAATGGATAGTTAGGGTCCACATTGGATATATTCTGGGTATCTTGCTGAAATTCCCGAGCGAGTTTTATGATAAACTCCTTGAAGCCGGATAGCCCAAGTTTGTGAATTAATCGATTAATGGCGGAATGCGAAGTATACGTAGCTTTGGCAAGCTCCTGAATATTTAAGTGCAGAATCGCTTCCTTGTGGACCAAAATATAGGAAGCAATGCTTTTTTCGTTTGGTGTAAAGTTTTGCATTTCAGATAATTGCATCAGTATTTTCAACAGGTTCCCCCCGGTTCAATTGAACTAACGTTTTACAAAAGATACCAAATAAACATTTTGTTTAAAAACAAGCATCCATGCTTACAAATATTCGGTTAAATGTACCATTTTGATGGCAAATTCTTTACGATCGACGTTCTTCTACTATAATAAATGAAAAAGAGCCTAGGGGGAATTAATATGCTTACTATCGGTTATATTGGGAATGGCAAAAGTACCAATCGGTATCATCTTCCTTTTTCATTGACCAGAGATCATTTGAACGTAAAGACGATCTACGCGCGTAATCCAGATAAAGGGGAGTGGGAGAAAACCCCAGGCGTTCAGTATACGGATCATCTTGATTCTCTAATGAACGATAAGGAAATTCAGTTGATTGTTGTCTGTACACCTGTAGAATCTCACTACACTTATGCGAAAATGGCACTCGACCACGGAAAGAATGTACTTGTCGAGAAACCCTTTATGTTAACGAAAGAAGAAGCTGTGTCCATCTTCCAATATGCCAAGGAGAAAAATCTGATTATACAGTGCTATCAGAATAGACGTTACGATTCGGATTTCCTCACTACAAAGAAGGTTATTGAATCAGGAAAACTCGGTGATTTGCTGGAGGTGGAAATGCATTTCGATTATTATCGCCCTGAAACCCCCAACTCCACCTCTCATTTTTCCAAATATAACAGTTACCTTTATGGACATGGCGCTCATACCATTGACCAGGTTCTTTCCTATTTTGGGAAGCCTGACACGATCCATTACGATGTGCGCCAATTGCTCGGTTCTGGAAGAATGAATGATTATTTTGATCTGGATTTTTATTATTCTTCACTCAAGGTATCCATCAAATCAAGCTTTTTTCGTCTAAAAGAGCGGCCGAGTTTTGTAGTATACGGCAAAAAAGGTGTTTTCATAAAGCAGACAAAGGATCGTCAAGAGGAGCATCTTAAATTATACTATCTGCCTAAGGGACACGCCGATTTCGGCATCGACCAGCCTGAGCATTATGGTATTTTAACGTATCTTGATGATGATGGTCAGTATCATGAAGAAAAAATCGTTTCTGAAAAAGGAGATTATGCCCGAGTATATGACGATCTCTATCATTCGATCATACACGGCAAAGAAAAAGCGATTACAGATGAAGAAACAATAACTTCAATGGAAATACTTGAGAAGGGTATAGAGGAGTGTAACTAGAATGAAATTGGGAATTGTCGGAGCAGGAATGATTGTAGGGGATCTATTGAGCTTTATTCAGGAAATCCCGACTATCTTATTAAAGGCCATTTGTTCTAGACCTAGCCATGAGGAGAAATTACTAGATTGGCAACGTAGATATGGAATCTCTCAGATTTATTCGGATTACAGCAAAATGCTGATGAATAATGACGTTGATACTGTCTATATTGGGTTGCCTAATCATCTTCATTATTCATATGCCAAAGAAGCATTACTGAGTGGTAAACATGTCATATGTGAGAAGCCGTTCACATCCAATTTGCATGAATTTCTAGAGCTAAAAGAAATTGCTCAGCAAAGAAAACTGGTATTGGTGGAAGCCATTACGAATCAATATTTGAAAAATTATTTTTCCATGAAGGAGTATCTGCCTAAGCTTGGTGAGATTAAAATAGTTGAATGCAACTATTCTCAATATTCATCTCGGTATGAGGCTTTTAAATCGGGAGTAATCCAGCCTGCGTTTAATCCAGAAATGTCTGGCGGAGCCTTGATGGATATCAATTTATACAATATTCATTTTGTTGTTGGCCTTTTCGGGAGCGCTAAGAAGGTAGAATATTTGGCGAACATGGAACGTGGAATTGATACTTCAGGCATACTGCTACTTGATTACGGCGATTTTAAGTGTGTTTGCATAGGTTCAAAAGACAGTACGGCACCCAATGCAGTGAACATTCAAGGCAATAAAGGCTATATACACATGGCGAGTTCAGCTAATATATGCGATTATTTTGAATACACTCCTAATAAGGAAATGCCCATCCGTGTGGATCTGAAGGATCATTCACATCGTATGTATGACGAATTCGTTGAATTCGACCGTATCATCCGTGACAACGATTTGGAAAAGGTCTCGGATATGCTTGAACATAGCGAAAAGGTTATGAATGTCATTGAGGAGGCCAAACAGTCGGCGAATCTTGTGTTTGGTCCTGATAAACATAATCTTTAAAATACTTGTACTTAAAATTGAAGAAGCAACTCGCTTGAGCTGCTTCTGACTCATGGATGTGAGAGTAGCAGATAGATACGTCTGCTACTCTTTTTTCGCCCAGATTCACAATTTTCGGTCTAAAAGCATGCCAATTTGCTCGGCCATCTCGACCGGTGGGAGAGGTTTTTCGTTCATAAACCACCACTCCATGATCCCCACTACAGCGGATGCTGCATAACGGACAACTACTTCTTTGTTTAATCCTCGATTCCTCTCTTCATTCATGTCGACCTCTTCCCGAAGTTCATCCATCATAAATTCAAGGAATTGAGTGCGGAAGTAAGGAGCGCCCTTACTCACCAGCATTGTGGAGAAAAATAAATAGTTAGCCTCAAAATATTCAAACCAGATCATTTCGGCTTCTGTAAAGCTCAAATGGGCCGATTCATTGCACAATCTTCGGAGTTCATCAATATGTGTGGCGATCAGCTTATCCAGCAAATCATAGGACCTGGTCGTATTTTTCCCTCAATCGCTTGATGTCCGCTCTTGGGGGAGCACCGAACATGCGAGAGTATTCACGGTTAAATTGGGAAGAACTCTCGTAACCGATCCTGTAAGCAACGTCCGCAGCGTCCGCCGATTCAGCTAATAAGATGCGACGGGCTTCCTGAAGTCTCAGCTGTTTCTGAAACTGGATCGGGCTCATGGAGGTTACTTCTTTAAAATGCCGATGGAATGAGGAAATGCTCATACTGGCGGTCTCTGCAAGATCTTCGATCCGAAAAGACTGATCCCAATGTTGAACAATATAGTCGATAGCTTCCCGGATTCGATAGGTGCTGCTTCCTTCGACCGCAATCTGAGCCAATTCGGCTCCATAGGGGCCCTGAAGGAGTCTGTACAGAATCTCTTTTGTGTAGAGTGGGGCGAGAAACGGGATTTCTTCTGGAGTATCCAGCAGGCGGGCAAGTCTAAGCACAGCATCCTGAATAGACGGTTCCATTCGGCCGACGAATAAGGCACGTTTGGCGTTTTCTTTTAATTTGACCTGGATTTTAGAATCGTTCAGTACCTCAAGGATCTGATTATGGGTAAATTCGAGCTTGAGACTTAGGTAAGGAGATCCTGGAGAAGCTTTTATAATTTGACCGATCACTGGCAGATTCATAGACGCGATCAGATAATCGGAAGGTCCATATTTGAAATTTTCCTGTGCCAGCAAAATTTCTTTCAAACCTTGAACAACAAAACAAAAGGAAGGTTTGTAAACCCGGTAAACAGGCTCGGTTTTGCTGGAATGCTGATAGAAAAAAAGGGAAGGAATTGCTGTTGCCCTCGGCCTATTTTGAAGTGAATGACGCTCGATCAAACTGGTGAGCTCTTTTTGTTGTTCAAGAATGTTCTCCGACATTCAAATCCTCCTTGCGAGTTTGTCTGGCTCCATTTTAAAACGCAACTGCCTGTAACAAAAGTAGTGGTGATAGGATCAGGCAATCAATTAAGACAAATGAGATACCGCTTTGCTTCTTCTGTTTGGCATAATAAAACTAAACTCACAGAATCAAGCAAGGAGGTGGATAACGGAATAGGAAGTGGGTTCAAGATAACGGCATTTAACAAGAACAATTTTCAACAGAGGGAGAAGATGAATCATTTGAATCGTTGGTTTAGGAACTTATTGGTTCAAAGGCTTATCACATTAATAGAGTTTGAAGAGCATGAAGGTTTCAAACAATTATATAATAGTTCTCTTGACAGAATCGTAAGCCAATTAACTAAAGAAAGATAATTAACGTCTTAAGGAAGGATGAATTATGATGCAAAAGCGTAAATTGGGAAATAGCGGTCTGGAAGTTTCTGCGATGGGGCTTGGATGCATGGGAATGAGCTACGGTTATCGCCCAGCTTCTGATCCAAAGAAAATGATCTCAGTCATTCGGGAAGCAGTCGAGCGCGGCGTAACTTTCTTTGATACCGCCGAAATATACGGACCTTATACGAATGAGGAACTTTTAGGCGAAGCGCTTCTTCCTGTTCGCGACCAAGTCGTGATTGCCACGAAATTCGGCTTCCATATTCAGGATGGCAAGCAGTTCGGTATGAACAGTCGCCCTGAGCATATCAAGAAAGTTGCCGAAGCATCGCTTAAACGTCTCAAAATTGAAGCCATCGATCTGTATTATCAGCACCGGGTCGATCCAGATGTGCCAATTGAAGAGGTAGCGGGAGCCGTGCAAGATCTGATCCGAGAAGGAAAGGTGAAGCACTGGGGATTATCTGAAGCAGGAGTGCAGACGATCCGTCGAGCACACGCCGTTCAGTCGCTCACTGCAATTCAGAGTGAATATTCTCTGTGGTGGAGACGTCCAGAAGAGGAACTCCTTCCTGCGCTTGAAGAGCTCGGCATTGGCTTCGTTCCGTTCAGTCCTTTGGGCAAGGGTTACCTAACGGGGAGTTTTAACGCAGACACGACATTCAGTCATGGTGATTTGCGCAATATTCTTCCGCGTTTTACTTCAGAAGCGCTAGAGACCAATCAGGTGCTGGTGGACCTGCTTAAAGAGATGGCTGAGCAGTTAAAGGCAACACCAGCCCAAGTTGCACTCGCCTGGCTGCTTGCCCAAAAGCCGTGGATCGTTCCGATTCCGGGCACGCGGAAATTGAGTCGTTTGAAAGAAGATCTAGGTGCCGTGACCCTTCAGCTTACGTCTGAAGATGTGCGGAACATTAGCAACGCAGCCTCACAAATCACATTGATGGGCGCGAGATATACAGAGGAGTTGGAGAGAAGAACGGGTCTGTGATTTAATTCTTCAAGTCTTTCGTAGCTATGCAGAATGGATTGAAGGAAACCCTTATTTTCAGAGAGTTGTACCGGGTAAAATCATCAGATTTACACAAAAATGATTTCACCCGGTACGATATGTTTAAGAGGAAGTCTCTTTAGTTAAAGTGAATAATTGAGATGAAAAATCACATTTCTCCGCAATATTAAAATCCTGGTCAGCCTGATAAGGTGGGGTGAGTATAAGTCCGATGTTCATTAACTCGCTGCCAGTAAAACGTCGGTCCAGTTCTTCCACGAAATATACTGCCTTTTCGTCCAGTCCGATGAGCTTTAGCCGTGAATAAGCTGCATTGGGGCGCGAGAGCACCTGGTACCAGCCGACGAGAGCATGCTCACGTTCTGCATCAATAGTCATCCAAGCTGTCTCATTTTTTTCAAAAGGACTTAGCAGACGATAAAACGTTCCCTGGGTAACTAATCGTTGGTGACGTTTATACAATTGTATTTGCTTTTTGATTATATTGCACTCTTCCTCGGTCAAAGCTAATGGATCAAGTTCATAACCGAATACACCGAAGTAGGCGACATTTGATCTGGTTTGTAGTGGTGCAGTTCTGCCTACCTGGTGGTTCGGAATGGTTGACACATGAGCACCCATGCTACTAAGCGGATAAGCCATGGAAGTGCCATACTGAATCTTAAGACGTTCAATAGCTTCGCTATCGTCGCTCGTCCATGTTTGCGGAGCATAATAAAGCATCCCTGGATCAAACCGTCCTCCACCGGAAGCACAGGACTCAAACAAAATCTCAGGGTATTTGGTAATCAGCTTCTCATATAAAGCATACACGCCTAGGACGTAACGATGGAAAAACTCGCCCTGTCTTTCCTTGCCAAGTGATAATGAATAGGCTTCTGAAATGCAGCGATTCATATCCCATTTTACATATTCGATGTGAGCAGAAGAGAGCACGTCATCCATTAACTTAAACAGGTAATTCACAACAGGCGGTTGGGAATAATCAAGAACATACTGATGCCGTCCATGCTTGCGTTTACGCCCGGGTGTTCCCACAACCCAGTCTGGATGTTCCCTCATAATATGAGAGTCGGAGTTAACCATTTCCGGCTCGAACCAAAGACCGAATTTCATACCGAGCTCATTGATCTTCTTTGCCAAATTCGAGATTCCGTTCGGTAGCTTTTCACGATTTTCAAACCAGTCACCGAGTGAGGAAGTATCATTGTTTCTTTGACCGAACCAACCGTCATCCAAGACAAAGAGCTCAATCCCTAGTTCACTTGCTTTTTTAGCCATATCCACTATTTTCTTCTCGGTAAAATCAAAGTAGGTTCCCTCCCAGTTATTGATTAATACAGGTCGTTCCCGTTCGGCCCAGCTACTACGAATTAAGTGTTTATTGTATAGGCGATGGAACGCCTGGCTCATTCCGTTCAAACCGTTCTGTGAGTAGACCATAACTGCTTCAGGCGAATAAAAACATTCTCCAGGCTTCAGAGTCCAGCAGAATTTGTCAGGATGAATACCGAGGCTCAGTCGGGTAGTTGAGTAGCTGTCCACTTCCGCCTGGGCAAGAAAGTTTCCACTGTAGACGAGATTAACTGCATATACTTCTCCTTGGTGTTCCTGAGACCCCGGTTTGGCAAGCGCCATGAATGGATTGTGAATATGACTACTAATTCCTCGTGTGCTCCCAATGGACTGAACACCTGGTCTGAGTGGTGTACGCTCCACATGTCGTTCCCTACCCCATGCCCCCGACAAATGAACAAATTCATATTCGGAGTCAGGAAGATCGAGGCTCATGCTCATTAGACGGTTGACTCTCAGAGTACTATTTCCGGAGTTCGTTATGGATACGGATCTCGTGATTACAGGCAGTTCACTGAAGATGGTGTAAGCAAGTACGGCAACCGCCCCTGTAAGGGAATCGGTCAGCGTGATCAGGAGTGTCTCTGCTTCATCTGCTTCCTTACAAAACGTAGCAGGGAGATGGGGGATTTTAGGTTTCCCCGTGATGACCTCGTAACGGTCAAATATGAACTCCATTATATGAGAACCATCCTCCTGTATGATCTCAACTGCTGGTTCTCTAAAGTCTCCACTTCCCGAAGAAGGAAATTCCTGCTTAATGCTTTCCAATGATGTTACCAAGTCGCCATCAAACTCACCGACAGACACAGAGCGGTAGCTTCGTTCAATAAAACGGTCATATTGACTAGGTACTCCATTTTTTTGCCATAATATAAATGCTCCAATTGCCCGTTCTCCATGACACGGAAAAGATAACTGCAGTATTTGTTCGTTAAGTGAAATGTACGTTCCTTTGGGTTAACTTGTATACTAGCCATGTACATAGCTCCTTTCAAAATATAACAGACCTGTTGAAAGCGTTATTATTGAACTCAGCATAACAAAGCCAGGGATAGAAAATACATTACTTTTTTTAAGCGTATTATAGGAAAAACAAAGAATATTCCAAAAGGAATTTATAGTTAAGTTCAACCTTTTTTCTGGTTATTTGCCATCCTTAACTTATGCCATACTGATAAATTAACAAATATAGATCTATATTGTTGAAAGTACGGGGAGATTGCGCAATAGGCCAGAGCCTCTACTTTTCTTAATCAGGATTGTGGCCCCATTATATATGACTTTTGCGGCCAAACTACATGTAATTGACAGTGGAGAGGTTATGATATTTTTTCAAAAATAATTGAGATGCTGCGGTTCGAGGAAAAATTTCTTTGTTTTTGCCATATTAATCTATAAAAATATTAGTATTTGAAAGCGGTTTTTTTTGCTATCGTAAAATTGTTGGTTTTTTCCTGCATGGTATTTTTAGCGATTGTAGGAAAAATACTTTTTGCGGGAGGAGAACGGCACGTGGATTTTATAACTGCTTTTATTCCAGCTGTCGGCTGGGGAGTCATGCCGATATTGGCGTATATGACTAAAGCCAGTCCCCGAGAACAGCTGACAGGTACTGTTATTGGTGCTGTGTTGTTTGCTCTGTGCTTGTATATCATTCAGCCAGCCTCATTAGCACCGATTCCTTTTGGGATAAGTTTTATATCCGGTATTTTCTGGGCCGCTGGACAATTGCTCCAGTTTCGATCTTTCCAAAAAGTAAGCGTATCGATCGCCATTCCTGTCATTTGCGGTCTACAGTTGTTAGGGACGACGTTATTTGCTGCACTTATCTTGGGTGAATGGATAACAGGTTACCAATATGGGATGGGTGTTGGTTCTCTTCTATGTATTTTGGCGGGAGTTCTATTGACCAGCTATCAGGGCAAGTCTGCTGGGCTGTCTAAGCCTTTGCGATTAGGAATTATCATGATGCTGTTTTGCTCCGGGTTAGCGTTAAGCAGTTATGTAGTTATCAATCAGTACTTTAATATATCTGGGTTGTCCATCATTCTGCCGCAATCGCTCGGGATGTTATGCTCGGCCATAGTCATGAATCTGAAAGGCAAACAGCGGCTGCGATTCTCTCCAGTACTTCGCAATTTGTCTACAGGATTGGTTTGGAGCATTGCTAATCTAGCACTATTTATTTCCAACGGTTTGATCGGCATGGCGGCTAGTTTTCCGATCTCTCAAGCGAGCATTGCGATTGCTTGTGTCGGTAGCATTTTAATATTTAAGGAAAAGAAAAGTTCTCAGGAATGGATAGCTATACTTGTGGGAATTACGGTGCTGATGATAGGAGTAGGAATGATCAGCCTGCTAAAGCCCTAGAGAGAATTTGTGGAGAAAAAAGCTTATATATCCATAGGGCACGTTTTTCGGGATTGACAGAGATATAGCAGCATGAGAAAATGTACGCGCGTACATAAAATGATTGGAGGTGGGAAATATCGTTTCGCGCAAGGAAGTAGCAGAACTCGCTGGCGTGTCTGAAGCGACGGTGTCTCGAGTATTGAACGCGACCGGTCCTATTAAGGAAGATACGCGGAAAAGGGTCCTGGACGTTGCCAATCAACTTGGATATGTTCCCAGTGCATTGGCCCGCAACTTTGCCCGAAGCAAGAGTGGCCATCTTGGTGTGGTTATGCCTTATGTCCCGAAGGCGCATCTGTTCTCTGCTTATTTTTTCTCTGAGATGCTGAGCGGCATCGGCAATAAAGCTAGAGACAGCGGGCTCGATCTACTACTATTATTCCGAAAACCGGGGGAACGGATGGACTACAGCAGTCTTTTCCGTCAGCAGAAGGTCGACAGTTGTATCATCCTTGGAGCAAGGGATGACCACAATGAGGTGGAGGCTCTGAAGAGACTTCAGCAAGAGGGGCGACCGTTTTGTGTCATGAATCACCATTTTGAAGGACAGTCGTTCTGTGAAGTGGATGCAGACCATGTAGAAGGAAGCCGAGCGGCCGTTAGTCATCTCATTGAGCAGGGGTGCAAGCGGATAGCCTTTCTCAACGGTCCGGATATCTATTCCAACAGTACGGAGCGCTTGAAGGGTTATCTCATCGCGCTTCAGGAGGCTGGTATTGAATATGACCATGAGTTGATTCTGCAAGGCAATTACAGTCGTCGAAGCGGGCTCGAAGCGTCGGCTACCATCGCAGACAAATTAGATGATATTGATGCCGTCTTTGCGGCGAACGACCGGATGGCCCTCGGCGTAATGCAGGGTCTCCGTGAGCGCGGACTGGCAATTGACCAGTTCCCAGCATTTGTGGGCTATGACGATTCGGATGCGGCTGAGATGGCTGTTCCGCCACTAAGCAGTGTTCGTGTTCCTTTTTATGAGATGGGGGAGCTTGCAGCCTCGAAGCTTATACCCGATTCTCAGGACCACATTCCGGCTCTGGAACTGACTGGGACTGGGTGCGACTCAATAAGAGAACTTCTGTCCACAGAGCTGATTATTAGGGCGTCATCCATTCGTCAATAACACCATTCATCAATAATTCGTTGAAACTCATATCTATAAGGAGGATCACGACATGTCTAATCGTCTTCGTATTGGAATGGTTGGCTACAAATTTATGGGCAAGGCTCACAGCAACGCTTACCGTAGTCTACCTATGTTCTTCCCAGATGCCCCGCTGCAGCCAGAGATGTCCGTCATCTGTGGACGTAACGAGCAGGGGGTTCAGGCGGCTGCCCGCCAGTTCGGCTGGACCGAGAGTGTTACGGATTGGCGTGATCTAGTGAAGCGTAACGATATTGATCTCATTGACATTAACGCCCCGAGTAATGCTCATAAGGAAATTGTTATCGAGTCTGCCCTCCATGGCAAGCATCTGTTTTGTGAGAAGCCGCTTGCGCTTTCACTGGCGGATTCCCGTGACATGTTGCAGGCAGCAGAGAAAGCAGGAGTCAACCATATGATTGGCTTCAACTACCGCTTTTCTCCGGCTGTCCAGCTGGCGAAGCAGCTCGTCGAAAGCGGTCGCCTAGGCAAAATTTATCATTTCCGTGCGTTTTTCCTTCAAGACTGGATCATGGACCCGTCCTTCCCGCTGGTATGGCGGTTGCAAAAAGAAGTGGCCGGTTCTGGCTCTCATGGAGACCTTGGCGCCCATCTGATTGATCTCGCTCGGTTTCTGGTCGGCGAGTTCGACGAAGTTATCGGCATGAGCGAGACGTTCATCAAACAGCGTCCGCTGGCTATGGAGATGAGCGGATTGAGCTCCAAAAGGAGTACCGAGGCCAATGCACCAATGGGAGAAGTGACGGTCGATGATGCCACGCTGTTCCTAGCACGTTTTGCTGGAGGTGCGCTGGGCAGCTTCGAGGCCACACGCTTTGCTGCCGGACATCGGAGCACAAATTCATTCGAAATCAACGGTAGTCTAGGCAGTGTACGGTTTGACTTTGAGCGGATGAATGAACTGGAAGTGTATTTCACACAGGATGAGGAAGACGTTCAGGGCTTCCGCCGCGTGCTCGCCACCGATCCAGCACACAAGTATTCCGAAGCCTGGTGGCCTGCAGGACATACAATCGGATTTGAGCATACCTTCACCCACGAGATGCTTGAGATGTTGAGTGCCATCTCCGAAGGACGGCAACCTTCGCCGAATTTCCACGACGGGGTCGCTTGTCAGGCTGTGCTTGAAGCAGTAGAACGATCTATAAAGGAACGTCGCTGGGTATCCATTGAAGAAATGTAGTATAACTACACATTCCGAAAGGTGAGTGGATTATAGATGCGCAAGGCACTGATTGTATGGGGTGGATGGAACGGACATGAGCCGGAGCAGGTGGCGGCTATTTTTGAACGCATTTTAAAGGAAGAACAGTTCGAGGTGGAGGTATCTAATACCCTTGATGCCTACCAGGATGCGGAGAAACTGCTTGGCCTGGACCTGATCATTCCCATGTGGACTATGGGCCAGATCGAGCAGGAACTGGTCAATAATGTCTCAGCAGCGGTTCAAAGCGGTGTAGGTCTGGCAGGCTGTCACGGTGGCATGTGTGATGCCTTTCGGAACAACGTGGACTGGCAGTTCATGACAGGCGGGCAATGGGTTGCTCATCCCGGTAATGATGGAGTGGAGTATATGGTGAACATAAAGCGTGGCTCCAGCCCGCTGCTGGACCATATTGAGGATTTTCAGGTCAAAAGCGAGCAGTACTACCTCCATGTAGACCCTGCAGTTGAGGTGCTGGCAACCACACGCTTCCCGGTCGTACCAGGACCTCATTCGGCTAATGGGCCGGTGGATATGCCTGTTGTATGGACAAAGCGGTGGGGAAGCGGACGCGTATTCTACAATTCGCTAGGTCATCACGCAGATATCATAGATATACCTCAAGTGACCGAGATGATGCGCAGCGGGTTCCTGTGGACCGCGGCAGGCAAACAGGCAGCGACCAGCTACGGTAGCTTGCTGGCAGAGGCATACACGGGTATGGCAGACAACCAGCAGCAGTAGCGCGAACAGGATGGTATCCGATGTAATAAAAGAACGCCATTATCCATTTTTTCTCAAGGAGAAGGGAGTCCAGCATGAACAAAATGAAAGTAGGCATTATCGGATGTGGTAAAATTAGCGGAATTTACATGGAAAATTGCCATCATTTCGACATTCTGGAGCTGTTCGCAGTAGCGGATCTGGACCAAGGTCGAGCAGAGGAGCAGGCGATAGCGTTCAACGTTCCGAACGTATATACAGTAGATGAGATTTTAGCTGACCCGCAGATCGAACTTATCATTAATTTGACCATTCCGGCCGTTCACGCCGAGGTGTGTCTCAGAGCTCTTGCGGCTGGCAAGCATGTCTATGTGGAGAAGCCACTTGCCGTCACCCGTGAGCAGGGCCAGGCTGTCTTGGATCTTGCTCGTCAAAAAGGACTACTTGTTGGCTGCGCACCGGAAACTTTCTTCGGTTCCGGTATACAGACATCATTGAAGCTGATTGAGGACGGTGTCATTGGGAATCCAGTAGCTGCTACAGCTTTCATGATGAGCCGTGGGCATGAACATTGGCATCCCGATCCTGAATTTTATTATGCAGTCGGCGGCGGCCCGATGTTTGATATGGGCCCTTATTACTTGACGGCTCTGGTACAACTGCTGGGACCGATTACTGCTATTTCGGGCATGACCCGCAAGGCGATGGATCAGCGAACAATTACGAGCGAGAAAAAGAAAGGCCAGACCATCCCAGTCGATATTCCGACCCATGTAGCCGGATTGCTGCGCTTTAAGCAGGGGGCTGTCGGCACGCTGATTACCAGCTTTGACATCTTTGGTGGAAGCACTCTGCCACCGATCGAGGTATATGGAACGCATGGCACGCTACAGGTGCCTGACCCGAACACGTTCGGAGGACCAGTTCACTATAGACTGTTAGGCGAGCAAGAATGGACAGAGGCACCGCTGCAGCCGGGATACAAGGAGAATACACGGGGTATCGGTGTTGCCGATATGGCCTATGCTCTCCGTAGCGGACGGCCTCACCGCGCTAGCGGGGAACTGGCCTACCATGTGCTGGAAGCGATGTGGGCGTTCCATGACTCTTCCGATCAAGAGACCTTTTATACGATGCAGAGCACCTGTCAGCGCCCGTCGGCTTTACCGGAAAACCTGCCCTTGTATACATTAGATATGTAAACGAGTATCAGTCTGAAGCTGACCTGCAGCATACAAGAATTATAAGACTGGAGGGCTGTCCCAAAAGTCGGTCTGGGATTTGCACATTCTGCTTTGACTATTTATTACTTAAAAAAGAAGGCTCCAGCCCCGATTTGACTGCGGCTTAGGAGTCTTCTTAGTTAACTTTCAAGACATCATGCTACAATCATTTCGAGCCTTGAACAAGATTTTTATGCTATAAAAAATAACATCACTACTGCGAGGAATGCGCTAGAACGGACCTTTTAGCTTGATTAGTTCTGTAATTTCGCTCTAATATAAAAGAAACATCAGCTGGACATCAATGTATTCTTAATACGGTGGCGCTGTGAATGTATTCTGATAATACAAGAAAAATATCAGATCAATTTCAATTTTTGAAGAGGGTGAAAATATGTGTAGATATGCAATGTACGGTCCATACAAAGATATCTTTGCCTGCTTTACTTGTAGGAAGGTGTATAAGCAAACATCCCGCTTTGAGATGCCAAAGGATGAATATGAACGGCTTGTTCATGTCTGTCCGCAATGCCAGACGCCCATGCATGACATGGGTCATGATTTTCAGGCCCCGAAGCAAACGGATATCAAGCAGTGGAAAAAGGTAGAGCTTCTGTATCGAAACGGATACTCTTACCATTCCTGTGGGTGTGGCGGTCCTGGGTACAGAACTTCCCGGTTACAAGATGTTCCTGAATTTCTGAAGGAACAGCGAAGGTTTGAGAATGAGGGAGAGGCATTACTGCATCGAATTTTGCAGAGTTAGTTGAATCGTGCCCGTAACAAACATCGGCTATTCGTAGTATTTTCATAAGGAGGTCATCATGAGAAATTGTGCGCTTTACAGCTCAACCTTCGATCTGGATCAGGTTGAGAGACTATTAAAGTCGATTTATCCCAACAACAAGATACACGTGAATGAAAGCAAAACTAAGTTTGAGGTCAAAAGCCGGGGCTGGTTTAGTATAAAGATCAAAGGATTTAACATAATGACCAGCAAAACGAATCCGGAGGAGTTTGCCTCCATGCTTAACGGAATGATAAACTTTTTTAGTCAAATTCCTGCTGAAAACGAACAGTTGCAGCAAAAGCTGTTGATCAAAATGAGTACGCTGAATATGGTGATTGGTGTGGAGACTGAGGAGGATATATCTGAAGCCTTTTTTGCCGAATTACTTGATATCATAAATTCGCTGGATGGACTGATGTTCCGGGGTGGCGGTGATTTGCTTGCACCTGACGGAAGTCTGCTACTAGATGTGAATGGACGTTCGGAAGTGGAAGATTATACAGTGACTGCTCATGTTAGTTATTTGTACGGAGAGGATCAAATTAGCGAATCCGGGATGGAGCGAAAGCTGCAGTCAGAAAAGATATTGCTCGATCAAGGCTTTACGCAAATGCCGCCGATCCCAGGAAGGCTAGGAGATGAAGCCGCAGACAGCATCCGATCCCTTAAGGAAGTGGCTGGCCGTGCCGTTGCTTTGTGTATTGTAGCCCTGAAAGGCGAGTGTATCGGTGCGGGCGAAAGCATGGATGATACGAATCGAATGATAAATCAAGTGACTGATCAGTATGGCGCGGACTGTTTCTTTTCACCAGAAGAGAAGAGGTTCCTATCCAATGAGTATGACGATGAGTCAGAGGGTGTCCAGTTCTCCTGGCGTTATGAAGGCTTTTGGACTCTGTTATGGGCTTTGGGCCATCTTGAGAAGCTAGGTGACCCAACTGGTATTTGCGACGTGCCATTGTCTGTTTCAAAGTTACAGCAATTTCACTCATTTGAGGCTTTTCTGTCAAGCTCAAGGCTGCGCAGTAGCAAGGAAATTTTAGATGAAGCCGATTTAATCTGTCGTTACGACTGGATGTGTGTGGATAGCCGCATTCATAAACAGCCAGCCCCTGGAAATCTGGATGATGGTGTAGTGTATGAACGTCATCGTGTGCTAAAATGGCTCACTGGTTACATGGGACAGGATTGGGATGATGTGCGCACAGATACATAATAGGAAGCGTAAGAAAGCAACAATCCTCTACCAAATAGGTAGAGGATTGTTTGTTTGGTGTGGGGCACTTTACTTAAAATTCATGACGTTGACCGTAAATTCGCAATTCACTGATCTCAAACATCGTACTTTGCGGCTCGATTATCGCCAGCTTGAAAAAGCGGAAAGAGGTGTTTTTATACTCATCCCTCACGTAAAGCCGTTGCTTTTCTTCGGTTCGTACAGTGAGCTGATCCGTCAAACGGGTCCAATTCTTCTCATCATTCGAGCCAAACACGGCAAGACCGGAGATCCGTTCGGGAAAGCTTCTTCTGCCTTGGACCTCGAAAACATGCCAAGATTACACCCCTAAGAATATCGAGTTTAATCGACAACTATATAAATATAACAAAACTAGACAAGACAACTGTTGAGAGAAAGTTGTCTTGTTTTGCACTTTTAGGACCTATACTATGGAGTTAGGAAAACAGATTTTAAAACTTTTTGATCATCAAGGCATAGTACTGGAAAACAAAAATATATATGCTTTAGGTCGCTTTGATAAAATTTCATCGCTGGGAATGATACAGAAAATCTATTAAAGCGAATAAATTTTTAGTTGTAAAAGAAAACGGTTACTTAAGGGTTGTTCCACGTTTGTTTGTTTTTGTCCCAATTATGAACGGAAAGGAGAAGACTTTGCCATGCCTCAGGGATAGAGATTGGAATTGAAATCTATGAGACGCAGGGGTAACCAATTAGCTGTTTATTATGCTCAATAGGAGGTTTGGGAATGAAAAAAACCATAACTTGCTTGATTTTGTTTGGACTGCTTATGAGTATGTTGCCGATCAAAAATGTGAGCGCTTCCGATAATGCTAGGCTTACCCAATCGGTAACCGCAAGCTCCGTCGAAGATTCGAGTAAAGCGGCTGATTTTGCGATCGACGGTGACCCGCTAACTAGATGGTCTTCACAATATTCAGATCCGCAGTGGATAAGTGTAGATCTCGGTAGCACCACCAAAATCAATGGTGTTACGCTCAACTGGGAAGCCGCTTACGCGAAGTCTTACCAAGTTCAGACATCGACGGATGATGATCATTGGACTACCGTCTATTCCACCACGACTGGAGATGGAGGAATCGATAAGATATCTTTCGAAGCAACAGACGCTAGATATGTAAAAATGAGTGGCATTGAAAGGGCTACCAGCTACGGATATTCCCTTTGGGAATTTGAAGTGCATTCAGCTGACCAGCCGGAGGATAACTCACCTCCAACAGCGCCCTCCAATCTGGTCAGTTCCTCTGTGTCGGATACGACAGTAAGCTTGCAGTGGACGGAATCTACAGACAATGTAGGTGTTTCAGGATACGACATCTACAAAGGATCAGACCTCGTAGGTTCCAGTGCGTCGACATCCTTCATCGTTACCGGCTTAACAGCCAACATGGCGTACAGCTTTTACGTGAAAGCTAGAGATGCCGCAGGTAACGTGTCAGATGCAAGCAATGTGATTGATGTTACCACCACCACAGCTAACACAAATATTGTTTCTGGTGAAACATATAAACTAACGGCACAGCATAGCGGCAAAAATCTGGAAGCAGGAGACTCAACTGCCGATGGAGCTAAGGTGCAGCAGTGGACGGACAGCGGCAGCGCTCGGCAGAGATGGAAAGTCATTGACGTTGGCGACGGATATTATAAATTGCTTGTACAATCCAGCGGTAAAGCATTGACAGTAGCCGGAGGCTCCTCAGAAGATGGTGCTAGTGTACAGCAATGGACAGACAGCGATTTAACTAATCAAAAATGGAAAATGATTGACGTCGGCGGTGGATATTATAAGCTGCTTGTACAATCTAGCGGTAAAGCGCTGGATGTAATCGGGGGTTATACTAATGACGGGGCAAATGTGCAGCAATGGACAGATAACGGAAATGATCAGCAGAAGTGGAAGTTTACGCTTGTTGACTCAACCCCTGATACGACGGCACCAACGGCACCAACAAATCTGAAAAGCTACTCCAAAACAAACACTTCGGTGAGTCTTGTATGGACCGCATCAACAGACGATGTAGATGTTACCAGCTACGATGTGTATAATGGAACAACTTTAGTCAATTCAACAACCACGACAAGTTATACGGTGACGGGACTTACCGCTAATACAGCATACAGCTTCACTGTAAAAGCCAGGGATGCAGCAGGAAATATTTCAGCAGCAAGTAATATCATAAAAGTTACGACGAATTCTACAACTGAGAATACGGGTTTTTATATTAACGGAACAACGCTCTACGATGCCAAGGGAAATCCGTTTGTGATGAGGGGAATCAATCACGCTTATACCTGGTACAAGGGACAAGAGTCTGTAGCGATCCCTGCCATTGCGAAAACGGGAGCGAATACTATTAGAATCGTACTGTCAGATGGTCAGCAATGGACGAAAGATGATCTGTCAGCGATACAAAATTTAATCACATTATCAGAGCAAAACAAATTGGTCGTTGTTCTTGAAGTCCATGATGGCACAGGGTCTGACAGCGCTGCTGTATTGGATAATATCGCTAATTACTGGATTGAAATGAAAAGCGCACTCATTGGGAAAGAAAGCACCGTCATCCTCAATATCGCGAACGAATGGTATGGAACCTGGGATGGAGGAGGCTGGGCGCAAGGTTATAAGTCTGTTATTCCTAAGCTCAGAAATGCTGGCATCAAAAATACAATTATTGTTGACGGTGCAGGATGGGGGCAGTACCCGCAATCTATTTTTCACTACGGAACAGAAGTCTTTAATGCAGATCCACTTAAAAATACGATGTTCTCCATTCATATGTACGAATATGCCGGCGGAAATGCCGCCACAGTAAAGAGCAATATGGATAATGTACTGAATAAAAACCTGGCTCTGCTGATTGGAGAATTTGGTATTAAGCATACAAGCGGTGATGTGGATGAGGCTACCATTATGAGTTACGCTGAGCAAAAGGGCGTAGGTTATCTTGCATGGTCTTGGAAAGGAAACAGCCCGGGTCTTGATTATCTGGATATGACCACTGACTGGCAAGGATCCAGCCTTACGGAACAAGGTCGTATTATCATTGAAGGCCCTAAAGGTATTAGGGCGACATCAAGATTAAGCACGGTTTATAGCGATTCAGCCAACAAATAGTCATCCAGTAAACCATGAGTATTTAACGTTAGCCAACAGTGTCCAGCATGAAAACAAGTCTTTGCTGTATGCAAAGCCGCCAACTTGGCGGCTTTTTTTTGTTGCAGAGTAAGAATATACATCGAATCAATTCAAATGTCGTCTTACAATCTACTAACTTAAAAGAATAATAAACAAGTTATGGAGACGGAGACGATTGAAAGTATATTAACTTGAGAAAGCAGCTACAATGTTCATTAGAGAAGCAGCACCCTGAAATTCAGAGAACATGTTAGAATCAGAAACGGATAATTTTATTGAAGAAAATGAACTAAGGAGCGGTTGAAATGGCGCGTGTTTTATTTTTTGATTATATCATCCATGATTCCATGTTTGGGTGTGGACGTATACTTGCTCAAATTCTTAAGCTTCCTGCAATCAATTCTTGTACTTCTTTTGCCCAGACAAAAAAATCATTCAATCATATTATGGAACAATGCTCCATTAATGTCCCTAAAGATATAGTTAAACCTATAAATGATAAATTTCAAAACCTGACGGCAATGGTAAAGGAGAAATATGGAGTGGAGATCCATTCACCTTACGAAGTGTTTCGTAATCTTGCACCACTAACAATCGTATATACAACAAGAGAGTTTCAACCTTATGGAGAAGCATTCGACCAAACTTATAAATTTGTAGGTCCATCCATCTCTTCACGATTAACGCAAGAAAGCTTCGATTTTACTGCAATCAAGGGAAAAAAACCAATTTACATCTCATTGGGTACAGTCTTTAACCGAGCAATTGACTTCTATAAGCTTTGTATTGAGGCATTTGGGAACACGGATCATACGATTGTCATGTCGATTGGGAATAGAACCCAATTTTCCGATTTAGGGGAAGTTCCTGAAAACTTCATCGAAAAAAATGATGTACCACAAACGGATATCTTGCAACACGCTAAATTATTTATTACACATGGTGGAATGAACAGTACCCACGAAGGTCTATATTACGAGGTTCCGCTGATTATAATCCCGCAAAGCGCGGATCAACCGATCATCACAGGACAAGTCGCCAATATGGGAGCAGGTATTAAGTTACAAATGGAAAGCTTGACTGCAAATCAATTGCGTGAAGCCGCAGATCATGTGTTAAGCCTTCCATTCAAAAAAGCTGTTGCACATATTAGAGAATCTTTTCAAAAAACTGGTGGATATCACCAAGCTGTTAATGAGATTTTCGCATTTAAAGGTCAATATCATATTTAAATATATATTAGATGTAAGCTCGTCTATTGCAGCATATTAGGGAATTCGGTAGAATTTACTCATACTACTTATGAGTAAGCTGGAAGGAGAGAGTAAAGGTTGAAGCAGGAGTATTGTACGCCGACTCAGCACCCAAAGTGGTTTGGACTGGCTGTTCAAGCGCTTGTTATATTGTCACAGGAAGACAAAAGCATAGCTTGTCCAAGTATTGAACTCGCCAAATATCTTCAGTCGGAGCCTTCTTTGCTGCGCCGCATACTTTCCGTTCTCGCAAAGGAAGGGTTTATCGGGACCCGGGAAGGCCGTGACGGCGGGTACCACCTTAGGAAACCGGCAGAATCTATACAACTGGTTGATGTATACGATGTATTTCGTTCAGGCAGCAGGCTTTCCTTCGGTATTACCGAGACAGCTGGCACGCATCCGCTCGGTAAATGTATGAAATCTACGCTTGAGGATATTACTCAAGAAATGGACGACAGCATACGCGGAGTATTAAGCAAGTACACGATTGCAGATCTCGCCAACCAACTGGAAGCCAAGCTTTAGATGGACCTGGAAAAAGACGGTTGACAGCGGCTTGCTTAGATTTTATACTGTGCAATATAAACCACAGTTAAATGCAAGCCGCGCGCAGCGTTAATTTTTAAGCTTATCTGTGTGATAATGAACACAGTTATGTCTGTGCGCAGAAGCGTAAATATTTTGGATTTTTCAAGGTACTTCGTTTTAGTAGGAATTCAAGCTCTGACTAGCCGCAAAGTCTAAATTTAACTGTGCTGAATAAAAAACAGTATTTATTTAAAAGGAGGATTCATAATGTCAACTTCAACTCATACTGGCCAGAGCTCCGCCTTGTTCGCCGATGTCATCCGCGAGCGCCGCTCTGTGCGTCATTACGACAAATCGGTTCGTCTATCTCACGAGGAAATTAAGGATATTCTGAAAGAAGCGTCGCTTGCACCTTCATCGAGTAATGTTCAGCCCTGGCGCTTCTTGGTTATTGAAACAGAGGAATTGAAAGCAAAACTGCAGCCCATCGCCTATAATCAATCCCAGGTTACTGAGGCTGCAGCGGTGATCGTTGTGCTTGGTGATACGGAAGGATATAAGAAGCTCGATGAAGTTTTCGGCGAAGCAGTAAAACATGGCTATATAGCGGAAGATACCGCTAAATCGTTCGTAGAAAGATCGATTCATACGTATGCTTCGTTACCAGAGGAAAGCCTTCACAAAGTCATTCATATCGATGGTGGTATTGTATCCCAGCAGCTCATGCTGGTTGCACGTGCTCACGGCTACGATACGGTCGCGATGGGTGGCTATAATGCGGCCGAGCTTAAGCAAGCGTTCGGTATTAGAGACCGCTACATTCCAATCATGCTGATTGCACTCGGTAAAGCGGCACAACCGGGTCATCAGACAACTCGGCTGCCGATAGACGACATCACATTCTTTAACGAGATGCCCGCTAACTAAAAACAAAACCCAACGAATTTAATTTTATGAATGAATAGAGACGAGAAATGACAACTTAAGGAAGTAGTATACATTCACAATTTCCAAAGGAGGATATCTGTTATGGCTCACCAGAAGAGAAGGAAAGAAGCTGCATGGAAGTCACGAAAGCAAGAACAGCATCCCCATGGTAAAATCAAATCGCTCAAGGAATTGTCCAGCGAACAGGATTGAGGAGTATACTACTTGGAAAAGAAGGGCTGTCGATGAAATTTATCGGCAGTCTTCTCATGGTGTGTGATCATAAAGGCCCTTCATACAGGCGGCATCCAATATATTTTATTTCAGTGGTCAGTGTTATTGGAGGCATTGAGTTAGCTATTCACCCCTGAAAATATACATAATATTTTCAGGGGTGTTTTTATTAGGTTTTCATTGTCAAAGCGAAAATTACTGCAATTCACCAATGCGTGTGGGGGACTGTCGGCCCTTTTACGGAAAGCTTGCCAACAGACGGTAGAGGACGTTCTTCGCTTGCAAGAAGCCGTAAATTGATGATAACGTTAATTTGACGAAAGCTAAATTAGGATGGGAGTTGAAAATTCTTGAAGAAACTCGGTAAATTTTTGCTTGTAGGTTTAAGCTTGGGGTTGGGCCTTACAATCGGTAATCTACAGACTCCTGCCGCCTCTGCCGCTGGTACCGAATATTATGTGTCGACAATTGGTAGCGATTCCAACGCGGGAACAAGCGACGCGCCGTGGAAAACGCTCCAGCATGCGGCTGACACAGTCTCTCCAGGCAGCAAGGTCTATGTCCGAGGCGGTGTTTACAAGGAGAAACTGAAAATCACCCGCTCTGGCTCCGCCTCGCAAGGCCCCATCGTGTTCGCAAGCTATGGCAACGAAACCGCCATTATTGACGGAACAGGCCTATCGGTCAGCGGGAACGAGGGGCTAATCGAATTGGCCGATGTCGATTACGTTACCATCCAGGGGTTTGAAATCCGCAATTTTACCACAGCTTCCAAGAACGCAGTGCCTACAGGCATTTACGTTTACGGTACAGGGAACTTCATCAATCTGTCCGATAATAAAATCCACGACATCAAAAACACGGCCACCCCAACCGGAAAGGACCGGCTGGGACGGGACGCTCACGGCATCGCTGTTTATGGCACGAAAGCTCCTGCATCGATTCATAACCTTACAATCAGCGGCAATGAACTATACAATCTCGTGCTCGGCTCTAGCGAATCGCTTGTTTTAAACGGTAATGTGGACGGCTTTGCAGTGACCAGCAACCTCATTCACGATAACGACAACATAGGAATCGATCTGATCGGCTTTGAAGGAACCGCACCGAATACTGCTTACGATCAAGTGCGAAACGGGTTGGTAAAGGGCAACCGAGTGTACAATAATTCGGTTCGAAATAACCCATCCTACAAGAGCGATGACAACTCGGCTGGCGGCATTTATGTAGATGGGGGCAAGGACAACATTATTGAGCAGAACTACAGCTATAACAATGACATCGGTGTCGAAATAGCCTCCGAGCATGCCGGCAAAGCCACCAGCAATATTACGGTCCGCAGTAACGTGATATATAACAACCGATTGACCGGCATTGCTATGGGCGGCTATGATGACGAACGTGGCTCAACGGTAAACAGCAAGATCGTGAACAATACGCTGTACAAGAACGATACATTGGACGATGGAAGCGGCCAGCTTTTAGTTCAGTATGATACACGAAACAACGTGATTAAGAACAATATTTTCGTAGCGAGTTCGACTGATGTGTTGATCTACAATGGATATACCCAAAATTCCGGCAATGTTGTTGATTATAATTTATATTTTGCACCTGGTGGCAGTTCGGGAGCCAACTGGACCTGGAAAGATAAAGAATATACGGGATTCGCCACGTACAAATCGGGAACGGGTAACGATGCGCATTCTCTGTTTGTCGATCCTAAATTCGTGAATGCCACGAATGGCGACTTCCATTTGCAGCCCTCGTCACCAGCGATCGATTCAGGATCAACGGATAACACCATCATCGGAACCGAGGATATCGACGGGGAGCCCCGCGTGAAAGGGAAGGCCGTGAATATCGGTGCAGATGAGTGAAACAAAACTAGACTCAAATGAATAGCTGATTTATCCCAAAAGCCCTCTAGGTTCGAGGGCTTTTGTCTTTATACATATAACATTCATAATTTGTGTATTTGTAATTTTTGTAGTTCTTGACACACTATAATTGATAATGAGAATCATTATTGATTAATTGAAAGGTCACTTTATGATCACCGAGCGCTTGTTGCTATGGAGAGGCATTTGTCCTGGATGTTAACTCGGTTGGCTTTGCTACTTGAGCATACACTGATCGGAACATTTCCTAGGCGCAACATTATTTTTCTATAGAGAAAGGTTGATAGTATTGGCTGCAAATAGACAATTATGTATTGGGTTATCCTTATCTGCAACATGGATGAAAGGAGACGGTTGGCGGCGCCCAGACAGCGGTGTGGAAAAGATGGGGGCCATTGACTATTACATTGATTTGGCGAAAATGGCGGAGAAGGCAAAGCTCGATTTTCTTTTCAAGGCGGATTATCTGTATGTTAGCCCGCAGATGCTGGGCGATTCCGCTAACTTTGGTAGTCCTGACCCTACAATGATGTTTGCGGCGATTGCTCGTGAAACCGAGCGAATTGGATTAGTGACAACAATTTCCACTACGTTCAATCCGCCGTATGTTGTCGCAAGGCAGCTTCAGTCGTTACACTGGCTCAGCAACGGACGTGCTGGCTGGAATATCGTGACTTCGATTGAAGGGGCAGAAAATTTCGGTGATTCGCCTATGCCTTCACCGCAAGAAAGATATGCGAAAGCCATGGAATTTACTGACGTCGTTCGCAAGCTCTGGGAAAGTTTCCCGAACGAAGCAATTGTGATTGATCGGGAGTCAGGCATTTTTTCTGATAAGGATAAGGTTACTTCAATCCATCATTCAGGTGATTTTTTCAGTGTCCGGGGGCCGCTTACTTTGCCTGCCCATACATCGGGGTCCATTCCTTTATTTCAAGCAGGCGCGTCAGATACAGGGCGAAATTTTGCCTCTTCAATAGCGGATGCTATCTTTGCGGCGATGCCGGATCTTGAGTCCGGCGTGGAATTACGAACCGATCTGAGAAGAAGAGCCAAGGAACATGGACGCGATCCGAACGCCATCAAAGTTTTGCCAGGATTGTATTTTTTCTTGGCTGAAACTCGCGAGGAAGCGCATGAATTGCATAAGTCTGCACATGCTCATTTGAGTGTGGAGCGCAGACATGCATCGCTCAAGTCAGTACTTGGCCTTGATTTAAGCAGCTTTGAGTTGGATCATTGCGTAACTGCCGATATGCTTCCCGATCCAAATCAGCCAGTCCGCAGCCGGACACATGCTGAGCTTTTGTGCCGGTATATTACGAAGTATGAGCCTACAGTGGAAGAGGTATTGGCAAGACCTGAGGTCGTTGGTTCTGCACATTGGGTCTCCGTTGGAACGGTTGATGACGTATTGAACGAGATTATTCAGCGGTTTGAGGCTGGGGCTATTGACGGATTTATAGCTCTTCCGGGCGGTTCAGAAGAATCTATGAAAATATTCTTTGAAAAACTGATGCCGCAGTTGGTTGAAAGAGGTTTGTTCAGAAGCGAATACGCAGGTTCTACACTGAGGGCACATTTAGCTATTTAACCTCTAATACTATCGAGGAACGAGAACATTAACCTGTAGATGACGAGAAACATTAGCTATATTCATATCCGTACATGCGGCTAATTTCTCCACTGTTCTGGGACTTTGTGATAGTACATTCAAGATTTCAAGACGTTTGTCACTTGATAGACACTTACCAATTCTAGCCAGTTGCTTATATAGATCTTCTTTGAAAAGCTTTGCGCACTTTAGCATATCTTCCATTCATTTATAACCTCATTTCAACTTGGTGACATATGTTAAGGATTCTACACTTTATATTTTGACCAATATGGCAAATCAAAAATACTTATTTATACACTGAAAAACCCTTTGAATCCAGCATTCTCCTCATAATAGGGCACTACCTCAATTGATGAATAGAATTTTAACATGTGAAGAGACGAAGTCAAGGGCCTCTGAACTAATGGATAATATGAGGATGGGACACAAATGTACAGTGACGCAGCGTTTCACCCATTCAAAGAGTTTGTGACGCAAAACGTGAACAGGTAGAGTGGTGAGGTTTGTGGATGTGCTGTTAAAAGTGGTTGACATTTGGGCTGGCTGAAGACTTTGCTTGGTAGCGGAAACAGAAGAAAACACGTAAAGACAAGAAAAAACCTTGGTTAGGATTTTGAACGATGTCGCTTTTTTTGGTACATGATGAACGGAATGACTACAATTAGCAATTAAAAAACGGCAAGTCGATGTATGTAAAGAGGAAGGGAAAATAAATTCCATGTAAGCGTTTGACATATTGGAATATCAATCTATAATTATGAACAGACTTGACCTCACCGAGAGGGAAGAATCCTGACTTTTCCCAGTCTGAATCGGATGAAGTTGTTGCCTATCAGGAATACGATAATCGATAGAGCTGTTGTTCAATAAACAGCAAGCTCCATAATCAGGGGCTTGCTCTTTTAGTTACCTAAGGAGAATGGGGCGAAATGACACTTAAAAAAAGGATCTTTTTATTGTTTTTTCTCAGCGCGTTTATTCCCTTTATCAGTATATTTGCAATTTCTTCTTATACCATTGATTCCATCTTTGTGAATAAAATCAATGATGGAATTAGGAGCAATCTTCAGCAGGTAACTTCATCACTGGAAAATTCAATTACTAACCTGAATCATGTGACTCAGCAATTATCATATCGCGGTACATTAGGCAAAAAACTGGATGAAGTCTTGAAGCCTTCCTCCAATATAATTGAATTGATTGAGGCTAGAGATGAATTAAAGAATGAGTTAAATGTTGTAACGTTTACTAATCCGAATATAGGTTTGACCTTATATTATTTCCAGAAAGAAGGCGCTACACAGTTCGCTAACTTTCCTATCAAAGATCGTTTTTCTCCCGAGTCTTTGCCTGTACTTTTCAAATCATATGGCATTACGTGCTATGGTCCCCATATTAGTATGAACCGATTTAATGACCAGCTCGTTTTATCTGCTATGCGGAAGGTACAACTGCCTCAAAGGGACGATGTGTATATTTACGTCGAATCCGGCTTTCGTCTCACACAGGATATACTGGGTTACAATCAATACCAAGGAGCTTTATCGCATTTGATCCTGAATGGTGAGGGCAAAATTGTGTATAGTGAAATTCCAGAAGTGATGAAAGTTGGGGAGAATTTCTCCAGCTTATCGAAAGGTGCTGCAAAAGATGGAATAGCCCGTGATTACCATTGGTTTAAGGAGGACTCCACTCAGAATTGGAGCGTCATATCGGTAATTTCGCAGGCGAAGTATCAACAGGAGAAAAACCAGTGGTTGCTTCAAATATTACTGGTCGCTTTATTTTTTCTCGGCTTTACCGTATTCCTTGCTTGGCTTCTGTGGAAGATGGTCTACAAACCACTCAGTCTGTTCCATTCGGAAATTAATGGAATGTCTCAGAATCCACAAAAGACAGGCAGCCAGACCCGCACTCAAATTCCTGAGTTCGACTTTCTGTTGGGGGAATTCTCTAATATGCAGCATCAAATCGGTGACCTGTTCAAGGAAGTGCAGCAGAAAGAGAAGATCCGTGCAGATTTGGAAGTGGAAAAACTGTTATATCAGATCAATCCTCACTTTTTGATGAATACGCTAGATACTGTGCACTGGCTGGCCGTCATGAATGGACAAGGGGAAATTGACAAGTTGGTGCAATCCTTGAACAAGCTGTTGTATTACAACTTGGGTAAATTAGGGCAAGTATCCACGATGGAAGAGGAAATTGATGCGCTAAGACAGTATCTAATCCTGCAGCAAATTCGATATGACTTTGAATTTAACGTACGTATTTCAGCGGATGATCAAGTGCTTCAAATACCTGTGCCTCGTTTTATTTTGCAACCGTTGGTTGAAAATTCACTTTATCATGGACTGAGTGACGAAGGTTTTATTCAAATTGAGGTTACACTTGCCAAAACACTGAATATTTTAATACAGGATAATGGAGCAGGCATGACCGAGGAAGCGATTCAAAGACTTCTGAACAATCGTATAACTGAACATAAAAAAGTAGGGATGGGCATCGGACTCAATTATGTCCACCGCATGTTGAGGGCACAGTACGGAGATCAAGCACAACTGGTGATCGAAAGTGAATTGGGTACAGGGACAAGTATACTGCTCATACTTCCGATCAAAGGAGAAGATGTCTGAGGATGATTAAGGTATTGATAGTGGATGACGATAAATTAGTACGAAAAGGAATAAGCTCCGCGATGCCGTGGAACGAGTTCAATATGGAGGTTGTAGGAGAAGCAAGTAACGGGTTGAAAGCACTGGATTTTCTGAAAGCCCAACCGGTCGATCTGATGTTGACGGATCTCGCGATGCCGGTGATGTCAGGTATTGAACTGATGCGAGCTGCAAGGCAGCTCTATCCAGAACTACATATTGTCGTATTAACACTGCATCAAGATTTCGATTATATCCAGGAAGCGCTAAGGTTGGGAGCCATCGACTATATAGCCAAGGTTCAGCTCGAGAAGGAGCAATTCGAACATGTGCTGTCTCGAATACATACCCGGATTGAAGAACTGGCAAATAAAAAACGAAAGTTGCCGCTGCTAAGTGAGACCAATGTCCATTATCGCCATGTGTATGCACTTATTTCACTGGATCGCAAGTTAGGACAGAGTTGGCCGATTGAACCGACATCCAATGGAGATGAGATCCGGTGGGAGGTTGAACGGAACAGTTGGATGTGGACGGCACCCATGGACGTAGAGGAACAGCTGTTCCATAGGCTGAAGGAATACCTAGCCCAAGTTCCTCAAGGCGCCTTGCTGGTTATGTCCGACGTACAAGAGCGAACGTGGTCGCAAATCCAAAACTGGATTATGAATTATACTGAAACGTCCTTATTCTATGCATACGACCCTTATAATCCTGTCATTGCTGTTTCGATGAATGTGGAGGACTCATTTCCAATAGAACCGCAGGATGAAGACATGGATCGAATTAAGCAAAGTTGGTTTCTAACACCATGGACCCATAACGACAGTTACTACAACCAACTGATTGAACAGTTTAAATCACTAAGACTGCATAAAAGCCAGCTGATGGGATTGCTATACTCGATAGTTATGGAATGGAATCACCTTTTTGCCCAGACTAAGCTGGGTAGAATCTCAATGATTCATTCTTTTCTATCCTGGTACGAGGTAGAAGCTTGGATCAAGCAGACGTCTGTGGGTATTCGTAAGGCAGATGAACAGACTTCATATTCACAGGAAATTGTAGACGCCGTCAAAAAATCGATTATGATCATGCAAAATGATTTGGACCAGGCTTTTACTGCTTCAAGTTTGTCACAGCAACTGAACATCAGCCGAAGCTATTTCAGTCAATGCTTCAAGGATCTGATGGGGAAGACCTTTAATGAATACTCCCGTTTTATACGAGTAGAGAAGTCTAAAGAGTATTTATTGAATACAAACAACACGATTTTCTGGATTGCGGAGCGAGTGGGTTATACGGATGAAAAATATTTCAGCCGAATTTTTCGCGAATTGACAGGTCTGCTGCCAAGTGAATATCGACAGCTGGGCAGAGGGGATAAAAAGCGTACTCTTTTATAATTCCATTAATCAAGCCGACAGATTTCTGTTTCAGGAGCTGCCGGTTTTTTGTTCTTCACTTTGATTAGTAAGTATGGATAGACAGATGTATGTCGTGAGGTAGGATAAATGATTACATGCTAACTATGGCTTTCTGGCTCATAATGAAACCGCATACATTTTTCTATCCAAACAGACGTTAAATCCCTATCTCGATTTGTCTTCATCGAGTTTTATAATGAAAGCGTAAACAACAATGATAGAGAAATATTCAGAACGAAGGGGAATCGAAATGTGATGAGAACTAAATGGTCCATAAAAAGCAAACTGTTAACGAGACGTCTGGCCGTACTGTCGATATCTGCCCTGATGATTTCAACCCTTGCAGCCTGTGGGGGGGCATCCAACCCTCCCACTGCGAAGGAAGCGGGGAAATATGAGGTAACACCGGGAGACCCATTCAGTGCCTATAAAGACGAAATAACCGTCACGATGGGGCGTGTGACTACAGCCAACCCAAAACTGCCGGCTGGAGATTCGTATGAGAACAATGCGTATACTCGACTGGTCAAAAAAGCGTTTAACGCTCAGATTAAAGACCAATTTGAAGCCAACGGAGAAGATTACAGTCGCCAGGTTTCGCTTGCCATCGCCTCTGGAGAACTGCCTGACATGATGCGTGTCGATTCCAAGGATGAACTCAAAGAACTGGTTGATAATGATCTGATTGAAGATATGACGGAAATTTACAAACAGTATGCCACAGATAATATCAAGAATATTTACGACTCTTATGAAGGCCGTGCATTAGACAATGCGACGATAGATGGACGTTTAATGGGGCTTCCGGCTACTTCCCTAGATTCCGCACCAACCATGGTCTGGGTTCGTCAGGATTGGCTGGATCTACTGGGAATCCATCTTGACGCAGACGGAGATGGTGCCATCAAGCTGGACGATGTGGAGAAAACGGCCGAGGAATTCTTGAAAAGAGATCCGGGTCAAACCGGGAAACCGGTAGGCATACCCTTTGTGAACACCCTGAATACAACTGACTATAATGGTTCTGCCTATACCATGCTCGGAGTTGCCTCAACAAAGGGTTCATTCCCTCAGTACTGGATGAAGGGTAAAGACGGTAGCATTGTTTATGGCTCGACAACAAAGGAAACCAAGCAGATGTTAGGCGTCATGGCAGATTGGTTCAAGAAAGGCATCATCGATCCGCAATTTGGAACACGCACATTTGATGACATCACGGCACTGTACACCAACGGCCAATGCGGCATTGCTTTTGGACCATGGCATATTCCCGACTGGGGTCTGGGCAACGTGAAGCAGAAGGATAAGAATGCGAAATTCACGGCTTACACTTTGGAGGATGCAGATGGAAAGGTAAACGTGGCACACGCCAATCCAGCTAATCAGTTTATCGTTGTAAGAAAAGGATACGAACACCCGGAACTCGCTGTTAAAATAGTAAACCTTTTCTACGATAAACTAGCAAATGATAAAAATGTGGGAACATCTATGCCAGAAGCTGCCAAGTATCAAGAGAACGGCGTAGACGGTTCTACCAGACCGTTTAATATTGAAGTCAACTCGGCGACCTCGTTACTAGATGACTACTCTGACATCGTTCGCGGGATTAAAGGAGAGATTAGTCTGGATCAGGTCCGGACAACAGAATCAAAAAACAATATTAAGAGTATCCAAACTTACTTGAGTGATATGGATACGGATAACGTAACAGCCTGGTCGAAATATCACTCGCGTATCAACGGAGTGGGGCTTATTGACAAACTGACAAGGGAAAACAAATTCGTTTGGATGACACCTGCTTACTCTGGAACTACACCAAGCATGAAACAGACCTGGGCTAATCTGACCAAGATGGAGCAGGAATCTTTCATCAAAATTGTGACTGGTGCTGAACCTCTGAATTACTTCGATACATTCGTTAGCAATTGGAAGAAGCAAGGCGGTGATCAGGTAATTCAGGAAATTAAAGACGAGGTTGCATCCAAAAAATAAACAATCTTGAACTGTTTATAGGGCTGCGATACGCAGCCCTGCTTTTAGGAAAGGGGTCCATCCATGAAACAGGGAAATGATAAAGCAAAGAGCCCGTTCGGTACGGGTGCCATATATCATCTGATGATGCTTCCGGGTATTTTATTTCTGCTGGTATTCAGCTATGTTCCGATGGTCGGTGTCATTACGGCGTTTCAGGATTATATACCAGCCAAAGGAATGTTAGGCTCCAAATTTGTAGGGCTGAAGCACTTTATTTATATGTTTAAGTTGCCGGACATCGCACAGGTTTTTAGTAATACGTTGGTGATTGCCATTGCCAAGATTCTATTGGGAACAATCATGGCTATCATTTTTTCCATTTTGTTAAATGAGATCCGCATCAAATTCGTTAAAAAATCCGTACAGACCATTGTTTATCTGCCACACTTTCTATCCTGGGTAGTTCTAGCGTCCGTGGTTGTTAACATGTTCAGTTTGGATGGAATTGTGAATCAAATTTTGGCTTTTTTCGGTCTGCAGAATATTAATTTTCTCGGCAGCAACACCTGGTTCCAGCCGCTGATTATTGGGACAGACGTGTGGAAGGAGTTCGGCTACAGTTCCATCGTCTATTTGGCTGCAATTACTTCGATTGATCCGGGCCTGTATGAAGCGGCAGGAATGGATGGAGCCAGCTGGTGGAGAAAAGTATGGCATATTACGTTGCCAGGCATGCTGCCTATTATCCTGCTCATGGGAGTGATGAGTCTGACCAATATTTTGAGTGCCGGCTTCGATCAAATTTATAATCTGTATAACCCCGTTGTCTATGAGTCGGGAGATATTCTGGATACTTATGTATATCGGATTGGACTTGTCGGGCGACAGTATAGCTTTGGTACGGCTGTTGGTCTGTTCAAGTCAGTGATCGGTATTGTTTTGCTATTGTCCGCCAACCAATTGGCCAAAAAATACACTGACCGAAAAATATTTTAAGGAGGTCAAGCCTGTGTCCTATTTTGTAAACCAAAAAGGTCGAATTGGCGGGTTAATCATCTATGCCATCGTCATTTTGCTGGCATTGATTTGCCTTCTTCCATTATGGAATATCGTTGCGATTTCATTTAGCAGCAGTGAGGCCGTGTCAGCTAATGCTGTAGGTCTCGTACCGGTCAATTTTACAACCGCAGCGTATACGAAAATTATCGATGATGCTCAGTTCTGGCGTTCCTTTGGCATATCTGTTCTACGTGTTGTGCTCACACTTCTTCTCAACATGATTCTTATTGTTCTAATGGCATACCCGCTCTCCAAGTCGAAAAGAGAATTTAGGGGCAGAAACATTTATATGAACGTCATGATTTTTGCCATGCTGTTCAGCGGTGGAATGATCCCAAGTTATCTATTGATCAAAAACCTCAATATGCTCAATACAATTTGGTCGCTTGTTCTACCAGGAGCTGTCCCTATATTCAGTGTCATCCTTGTCATGAACTTCTTCTCTGCTGTACCTAAGGCCCTAGAAGAAGCAGCATTCATCGATGGGGCGAGTCCGCTGCAGGTCCTGTTCAAAGTGTATGTTCCCGTGTCCATCCCTGCGCTGGCGACGGTAGCACTATTCAGTATCGTGGGAACGTGGAATGATTTCTTCAGCGGTTTGATCTATATGACTCAAGTCAGCAATTATCCACTAATGACTTATATTCAGTCCCTTAACGTGAATATTGCGGAACTTCTTCAATCCGGGACCAACTCAGCACAACTCAGCAACTTGACTGAAATTTCAAACAAAAATCTAAATGCGGCCAAAATCGTAGTCGCTGTCATCCCGCTGCTGCTGATTTATCCGCTGCTTCAAAAATATTTTGTGACTGGAATTGTTGTAGGATCGGTAAAAGAGTAATTGTATGATGTGACTTGATTAAGATAAAAACACTATTCGTCTATTGGAAAGGTTGTAATGAACAATGGAAAATAAAAATTGGTGGAAAGAAATTGTTGTATACCAGATATATCCACGGAGCTTTCAAGATAGTAATGGTGATGGAATCGGCGATTTGAAAGGAATTGTTTCCCGTCTGGAATATTTGCAGCAACTCGGTGTCGGTGCAATTTGGCTATCACCAGTTTGTAAATCCCCTCAGGATGATTATGGTTATGATATTTCGGACTATCGGGATATTGATCCGATGTTCGGGTCTTTGGATGATATGGAGATGTTAATTCATGAAGCTGGGAAACGTGACATTCGGATCATAATGGATTTGGTATTGAACCATACTTCCGATGAGCATCCCTGGTTTCAAGAAGCAAAAAAAAGTAAAGAAAATCCGCACCATGACTATTATGTCTGGAGAGATGGCGTTGAAGGAATGCCACCAAACGACTTGGGTTCCACCTTTGGTGGTTCAGCTTGGGAATGGGTACCCGAGATAGGACAATATTATTTACATCTTTTTTCTGTAAAACAGCCGGATCTCAACTGGGAAAACCCAAAAGTCCGACAAGAGATTTACGAAATGATCAGTTGGTGGATAAGCAAGGGTGTAGGCGGTTTTCGGCTTGACGTAATTGACTTAATCGGAAAAGAACCAGATTTGAAAATTACCAGCAACGGGCCAAATCTGCATAAGTATATAAGGGAACTCAGCAAGGAGACGTTTCAAAAAGCTGGAGACCTGCTGACGGTTGGAGAAACATGGGGCGCTACGCCAGAGATCGCCAAATTGTATAGCAACCCGGACGGCAGTGAGTTTTCAATGGTATTTCAATTTGAACATATTAGTTTGGATGAACAAGAGGGAAAAGGGAAGTGGGATCTTAAGCCTCTAGATTTTCTAGAATTAAAAAAAGTGTTGTCCAAATGGCAGACAGAGCTGAAGGGGGATGCCTGGAACAGTTTGTTTTGGAATAATCACGACTTACCCCGAATCGTTTCTCGTTGGGGAAATGACGGAGAATACAGGATAGAATCGGCTAAAATGTTGGCAACCCTTCTTCATGGCATGCGAGGCACACCATACATTTATCAGGGGGAAGAATTAGGAATGACGAATGTTCAATATCCAATTGAAGACTATCGGGATATTGAGTTACTAAATTTCTATAAAGATAGAATTGAGAAAGGATACCCCGAAGACAAAGTTATGGAGTCAATCTTTGCAAAGGGTCGTGATAACGCTCGAACACCAATGCAGTGGGACGCTTCAGACAACGCTGGTTTTACATTAGGGAATCCTTGGATTAAAGTAAACCCGAATTATAAGGATATCCATGCACAAGAAAGTTTAAATAACCCTGAGTCCATATTCCATTATTATCGGAAACTAATCCGATTAAGGAAAGATCATGAAGTGATCATATATGGGGATTATGAGCTGATGTATCCCGAGAATAAAGATTTGTTCGCGTACACTCGAACGCTGAAAGGAGCTAAACTACTTGTAGTATGTAATTTTCAAAAATACACAACCGATCTCCCACTTCAGAAAGAGCTGGCAGAGACTAAACAGCTGCTAATATCCAATTATCCGAATAACATGTCTGATGTAGAAATGCGCCCTTATGAAGCGAGAATGTACCTTATCGATACACTCAATAAATGAAAATGAATATCCCACAAATGTATATTGTCGGACATTCCATCGGTGGGCAAGTGGTGACTGAGTTTGCGTTATCATATCCATCTATGGTTAAGTGGCTAGTGGTCCGGAAGAAACATCTTGGTGCTTGGAAGCGGCGGGTGAGTGGAAATCGGTTGTTTACAGATATGGAACAGCGACAGTCTAGGACTTTATTTTCTCGTCCTTGATTGTCGCTGTTTCAATTTCTAGGCTCAGTCTAATAAGGAATTTATTTAACAGATATAGAGAATGAGATGGTGCAACAGACAAGCGGATTGACACAAGAGATTGAGAACGAACTTATAACTTCCATGTCAATAGAGGAAATGAAACAGTTCCCAAGAAGGAAGCATCATCACTAACAAGCCAATAATAGATCTAAGAGGCAGCGGGACGATAAATCATCAAGAATGACTAACTAAACTAACATGATGGCTCAACTGAACACAAAAAGAGATAACCCTAATAAATTCAAGGATCATCTCTTTTTATATAAAACAATTGAACGCAAATAAACGCTATGATATAATCGATAACGCTACTGACAAATCATATAAATTCCAATAATTTTATTATCCCTATTTTCATAATACATCTAGAACTTTGATTTGTCAATGCTTTTTTTTGCCCCCAAAAAATAGAAAAGGATGGTGGAATGTGCGATCAGGCTGCGTACATCCTCAAGCGGTTTTGAGAAGAAGTACGCGGCGACTTACTTCAGTGGTGACTAGGCATGATCATGATTGTTCGCTTTTTTCTCTATATTAATGGTTAGGAGAGATGTTGAATGAATTCACTGGTTCTCGATTTTCAAGAAATGGATAACACTCAGCTTTTGCTTGTTGGTGGAAAAGGGCTGCACTTAGGGGCATTAGCCAAAATGGAAGGAATACAAGTGCCAGAAGGGTTTTGTGTTACAACAGTGGGATATCAAAAAGCCATCGAACAAAACGAAATGGTTCATGCTTTGTTGGATCAGCTAACTACGCTTAAAGTAGAAGATCGAGAACAAATTGATGAAGTCAGCAAAAAGATTCGACAGGCCATTATGGAAGTAGCCATTCCTTCCGATGTTGTGAAAGCAGTTGCCCACTATCTCTCCCAGTTTGGTAATGAATATGCTTATGCCGTGCGTTCTAGTGCGACTGCTGAGGATTTGCCGCATGCTTCTTTTGCTGGTCAACAAGACACCTATTTAAATATTATCGGCAAAGAATCCATCTTGGAGCATATCCGCAAATGTTGGGCTTCTTTATTTACAGAACGCGCGGTAATTTACCGAATGCAGAATGGATTTGATCACAGCCAAGTTTATTTATCTGTTATCGTTCAAAGGATGGTGTTTCCACAGGCTTCAGGGATTTTATTTACCGCTGATCCCATCAATGGCAACCGAAAGCTGCTCTCTATCGATGCTAGTTTCGGACTTGGAGAAGCGCTGGTCTCCGGCTTGGTATCTGCCGATTATTATCAAGTACAGGATGGAGTAATCGTCAACAAGAGGGTGGAAACCAAGAAAATGGCTATTTATGGACGAAAAGAAGGCGGAACAGAGACCAAGCAGCTCAGTCCTGATCAGCAAAAGACGCAAACCCTTACGGATCAACAAATTTTACAACTGGCACGCATTGGAAGACAGATCGAAGAACATTTCGGCTGCCCACAAGACATTGAATGGTGTTTGGCTGATGATACATTTTATATTGTTCAGAGTCGGCCGATCACCACTTTATATCCCATTCCTGAAGCAAATGACCAGGAGAATCACGTGTATGTATCTGTCGGCCATCAGCAAATGATGACTGATCCTATTAAACCACTGGGGATATCTGTTTGGATGTTAACAGGTGCTACACCCATGTTTAAAACTGGTGGTGGAAGGCTGTTTGTGGATATCACGATGGGCCTATCTTCACTGGATGGGAGGCAGAATTTATTGGATGTTTTAGGACACTCCGATCCGCTCATAAAAGACGCGCTTATTACCATCATAGAGCGGGGAGATTTTATAAAATTGGACCCATCTGACAAAAGCGAACCGGGGCCTGTTAAAAGCCATAAGGGTATGTCGTCTGCGGATATTCTGGAAGAGGCAGGAAATGACCCGGCAATTGTTGCTGATTTGATTAAGAGTAGTGAGACATCGTTATCAGCGTTAAAACGTAACATCCAAACGAAATCAGGATTGGATGTATTTGATTGTATCCTGGAAGATATGCAGCAACGGAGGCAGCGTGCATCAGATCTGAAAAATTTGAGTGTAATTATGTCCGCCATCCATGCTTCAGCATGGATCAATGAAAAAATGAATGAAATGGTTAGGAGAAAAAAAATGTAGCAGACACACTTTCCCTATCTGTACCTAATAACGTCACTTCTGAAATGGGCATGGAGCTACTGGATGTTGCAGATGTGATTCGTCCCTATCCGAAAATAGTTGAGTATTTACAACAGGTAAAGGATGATAATTTTTTAGATGAACTGGTTCAATTTGAAGGTGGGCAGCAGGTGCGTGATGCTATCGCTACTTATCTCGACAAATATGGCATGCGATGTGCCGGGGAGATCGATATTACAAGAACACGCTGGAGTGAAAAACCAAGTATACTGGTGCCTATGATCCTCAGTAACATCAAAAACCTTGAGCCTGGCGCCAGTAAACGAAAATTTGAGCAAGGGCGACAGGAGGCTTTGAAAAAAGAACAGGACTTATTAGCCCGATTGAAACAATTACCAGGTGGTGAACAAAAAGCCGAAGAGACAAAACAAATTATCGACCAGATCCGGAATTTCATCGGTTATCGTGAATATCCAAAATACGACATTGTTAGTCGCTACTTCATTTATAAACAGGCTTTACTAAAGGAAGCGGAACGACTCGTACAAGCCAAAGTTCTTCATGAAAAAGAAGATATTTACTATCTCTCTTTTGAAGAATTGCAGGAAACTATACGCACCAATAAACTGGATTACCAGGTCATCGACAAACGAAAAAATGAGTACAGATTATATGAAAAATTAACTCCCCCACGTGTTATCACATCTGATGGCGAAATCATTACAGGTCAATACAAACGAGAAAATATCCCCGCTGAAGCTATTGTAGGCCTGGCTGTTTCTTCGGGCGTTGTAGAGGGGCGAGCTCGTGTGATCCTGAATATAGAAGGGGCTGATCTGGAAGATGGCGACATACTAGTCACCGCCTTTACCGACCCCAGCTGGACTCCATTGTTTTTATCCATAAAAGGCTTGGTTACAGAGGTGGGCGGACTGATGACGCATGGAGCCGTTATCGCACGTGAATATGGCTTGCCAGCCGTTGTCGGAGTGGAGAATGCGACCAAACTGATAAAAGATGGCCAAAGAATTCGCGTGCATGGAACAGAAGGGTATATCGAATTTTTGTAATGGATAAATAAGGGGGGTTATTTATAGGCAGCGGCGGTCATTTAAGCTTGCCGCTGCATTTAATTCAACACATACAGGCCTGGCATTCGTTTCACGTATCCCACAGGTCAGTACCATGATTCCGCTAACTAGCGGTAGTATCATCCAAAAGTGATTTCCTGCATGAATTAGTGTTCAATTCTCCTGTATGATAAACTTGCAAGAAGTTATTAATAACTGCAAAGTGACCGACACTCAAGTCATGTGGAGTGCGTAGCTCGGATGGACTTTATCGGAAAAGGCTGAAAACCAAAACTTGTGATAGTTTTCTTGCTCCTTTTCACACTGTCTTTTGATTAGACACACTCCCGGACATTACGTCAAAAGCTATGTGCAGGCCTTCAAGCTGGAATATGTACATAGCTCGAACGCTATTGAAGAGCATGCCAGTTTGTTAAAGCCAGCATTGCCCAGGTCGTTGCTCAAGCTCTTTTTCCAGCTTATCCGGGACTGGAGAGACGCTTTGAGCGCGACTTTTTTCAAAGCGAGAAGTCCATGCGGCTTTTGTTTTATAAATTCAGTCCATTTAAAGCGGCTGGGAGGTATAAATATGCTAAAAACGATATTAGTTGTAGACGACGATGAAGAAATCGTAAAACTCATCACAAAGAGTTTAAAGTACGAGCAATTTGCAACACTTTCGGCATATTCTGGGAAAGGTGCCTTATCCGCATTAGAAGAAAATCATATTGATTTCATCGTTCTTGATATAGTGATGCCTGATATGGATGGACTTGATGTCTGCAGAAGTATCCGAAATTCTTATAATGTTCCAATTCTGTTTTTAAGTGCGCGTGATAAGGACATTGATAAAATCGTTGGGCTCGAAATAGGAGCAGACGATTACATGACCAAACCTTTTAGTATTCAGGAGCTTGTCTCCAGGATAAAGGCTCATTTCAGAAAAGTGGACAGACTTTTTAAAGAGTGGGATGAACTTAGTCCCAGTAACGAAAAGGCGGATTCTTCGCTCATTCTGAACGATAAGACGTTTGAAGCATTCCTGAATAGCAGGAAGCTCGACTTATCAACGAAGGAATTTCAGATTCTGTCTATCCTCATGCGCCACCCCAATAATGTATTGACTCGTGAGCAGATATATGAAAACGTCTGGGGAGACGAATACGGAGAAATAAATACCGTAACGGTTCATATAAAAAATATCCGTAAGAAACTTGGTCCTGAATATGACTTTATTAAAACAATATGGGGCATAGGATATAAATACACGGAAAGAGAGTAATAGTATGAAACTGAAAATAAAGCTTCCTCTTTTGTTCCTGCTGATGTTTATAATATTCATGTTTTCGATTGGGATGTACCTGAAGCTTGTCTTTGCAGTATATTCTCCTATACGCAGTTCATTGCTGGACTCGCGATATATATCATTGCTCCTGCCCATATTTGCAATTGCCTGCATCATATTTATTATTCTAATTATCTATATTCATTTTTGCATAGAGAAACCCATTCAGCTTCTGAATACCAGGCTTGAAGAAGTAAATATTGTACATCCACTGCCTCCGCTAGCTCTAAGAAGTAATGACGAGATCGGAGAACTTTATAAACACTTCAATAAGATGGAGCATCGGCTTCAACTCGCGCACAAAGAGCAGACTGATATGATCGCGGCAATTGCCCACGACTTGAAAACTCCCTTGACATCTATTAATGGCTTTACTGAACTGCTGGCTATGCACAAGGATTTACCAGAAACTGAAAAGCAGGAATATTATGATTTGATTCAAAAGAAGTCAGGATATATGGTCGAACTCATCAATGATTTCTCCAGCTTCACCAAAGAAAAACTGGAGTTGGAATCTATGGTAGCTAAACCTGTAAAAGCATCAAAATTATTTGAAAACATTGCCCTTGAATATGAATATGAGTTGGCGGGACTTGACAACGAGCTTACTTGCCGCCATTCATTCACGGAAAATATATGGCTGATGATCAATGAACCGATGATACGTCGGGTTTTTGGCAACCTCTTTAGCAATGCTGTAAGATATGGAGGGAAAAATAAGCTGAAAGTGTATATGACCGGTTACCCGCTAGGACAGTATGCCTTTTTTCAAATCGAGGATAATGGAATTGGAGTGCCGGATAAGGATATATCTTCTCTGTTCCTCAAATTTTTCACTGTGGATAAATCGCGACAAATTCAAAAGGGCGGGCTGGGGCTGGGTCTTGCAAGCTGTAAATCCATTATTGAACATCATAGGGGCGAAATTGACGCCTATCCTTCCGAATATGGCGGTTTGGGGATAAGATTCAGCCTTCCCTTGGCCGCACAACACTGATTTTATTTTTTGCACATTTTCTTTTACTACAGGAGTTAAAGGCTGCTGCCAGCTGTGAACACCCAGGCAGCAGCCATTTTTTATTTTTTTAGTGTTTTATTAATTTTTTATATTCTCTTTACAAACATTTATTTTTCTTTTAAAGAAGCTTTATCTTTGTGTTGTAAAAATTACTTGTAGTAAAAAAACTACAAGAACTAGAACTGGAAAAGGGGGATGTTACAATGTCAATTGAGTTCAGCCATTGGCCCAATCACTACATGATGTCATACCAAGTCACCAAAGCTTTAGGTATGGCAAGCCTCGGTGCTACGGACGTCACCGAGATCTACGAGGCCTGCAAAAAAATCGACCCCGAAGACAAGGACACGTGGCACAGGGAATGGCTCATAACGGCTCAGGCATTGGAAAGACACGGCAAGGAGGCCGAAACAGCTGGAAACTGGTATACAGCACGAAACTGCTACGTTCGTGCCTGCAATTACTACAGAATTGCAGAATATACGGTGATGGATGATGACACCGAGAAAATCCGTGTATTTAAAAAAGTAAATGAACTCTTCGAAGCTGCCGGGAAGTACTTCGATGTCCAACCGGAGAAGATCCAAGTCGATTACGAAGATGTCAAGCTGGATGGTTACTTCTTCTCCCCTTCCTGGATAAAAGGTCCGAAGCCGACCCTTTTTGCTCTCAACGGTGGTGACGAGTGGTCAATTGAAAACTATTTCTGGCTAGGTCCCGCTTTTATTTCGTGTGGATATAACTTTCTGGTCTATGATCAGCCTGGCACCGGCCTCTCGCTGTACGAAAAGGGAAAAGGAAGACGAGCGGACAGTGAGGCTTTCCATTCCCGAGCAATCGATTTTCTTCTAACGCGGCCGGAAGTCGATCCCGACAAGATTATCGTGCACGGTGAGAGTTTTGCGGCTTACGACTCTTTGCGATTCGCTTCGTTCGATCACAGAATTGCTGCCGTCATCTCCGACGGCGGTACGCATGCCTTTGATTGGGATGCAATGCTTAAATGGATGCCACCGAGTCTGGCCGCACATGGCATGAGAATTCTGGGGGCAAAGAGCATGGAGGACTTTGCGGGTAATCCGCGTTTTGCCTATGATCTTGAGGGGGTGCTTCACCAGATAGAATGCCCGCTTCTTGTAATGCACGGAGCGGAAGAGATATTGGTTCAGCCAAATCCGCTGACACAAGCCTTGAAAAATTATGAGCAAGCGGGTTCGAAAAACAAGACGTTCTTCCCGATAGAGGATAGACGACTTGGGGGATTAGAACACTGTCAGGTAGACAACATCAACGTGCTGCATGAGGTAGTGCTGAATTGGCTCTGCTCAATTGGGCTTGGGCCAGCCGCACCTCGCCCTAAGTGATTGCCAGGACGTCATAAAGTAAACTGGGGAATACGTCTATCGGATTCCCCAGTTATCCTTTCCAGGGGAGAAGTATTCGCTGGAGATGCTTTCGGAAGAAGAAATCAAGGAATTTGAAGCCGTGCAAATGTTTACGTGAACCCGAAGCTACAGATATTTACACTCAGCAGGTATTATCAGTGAATACGATCGTTTTTGGTACAAACTCGCTAAGTACAATCTGTTCAGAGAAAGATACCCATACGGTTTTAAATGTCTTATACACGCTTTTGGAAAATCCGTTAAAATAAATAATGTACTACTAATTTCCAACTGCTCAGATTTGTTTGAACGTTTCAGGGTTCATGCAGACCCTGAAACACTGCGGTTTCAGTTTTGCACTGATATTTGGATCATTGTCACAGTCTCCTGGTGTAATTTCGATTCGAGGTTATATTGGTGGGGCATAAGTCAGGCATATGCATTTATAGTTTCCTTAACCAGCTTTTTAGCTGGTCTTTTTATTTTTATATAGGTAGCTTCTATGCAAAACTATTTCCCACACCACACAATGAATAATTATTCAATAAAATATCTTATTTGAAAATGAACTACATATGTCAGGTCAAAAAATGTTAAAGTGTATTAGGGTAGCTTTTATACTTGTAGTACCAGGAAAATAACCGTTCCAATAATCGTCTGCTTATGTGAGCAAGACCAGCGCCGAGAGGATATCACTGGATTTTCCCGGGGCTGGTTCGTGATCAGGGACACAGCCAACTGAGTGTTCGGAGCGAACAAAAAGCTGCTCCTGCATCTGCAGGAGCCATTCTCTGAACGACCACAATTATCTTTTGCGTGTGCCTTTTCAGTACGCTGATACAAATAGCAAATTGTCGTCTATAATATCCGGATTATAACATTATTTACTGTAAAGTATTCATAAGCTTTTGCGTAGCGCTCCATCATTTTCTGGGCAGCTCTCACCGTCAACCTATTTATTTTCCCGGATGGAACAGTCAAAAGAGAAAGGAAAACAGCCGTTTGCTGTTCGGCAACATTGTAATAACTTTCTCGAATTTGTAGGTAGGATTTAAGATGTTGAAGAGCATTATCACTTTTGAAGAAAGGCATTGATTGGAGAAAGGGCTTGCCGTGCTTTGAAGGCGATATCGTTGAAAATAAATAGGGAGAATCACCATTCAAGCGAAGGTTTATATTGGAGTATCTTATGGCATTTTGTTTTCATGATTTCTATATCCCTCAAGTAAGTTAATTATAATAATAAAAAGTAGGGGATTCATATATGAAGAACGAGCACTTAAGAAATAGCACCATCTTCACCGTCGGGTCAAAGAAGAAAAAACTTTATCGCTAACGCCTTCTTACAATTGGTGTTTAACAATCCTGTCTCCCTCAATAAAGCTATCGGAAGCGTAACCTTTGCATCAGACGCCCGTAATAACTAGCACTCTCATTATGTTGTGCAAGTTTTATTAGTTACTGGAGGAGAGGGTTGGTATCAAGTAGACGGAAAACCAGTTCAATTCCTTAAAACAGGCGATGTGGTGAACATTCCACTGAACTTAAAATATTGGCATGGGGTACGAAGAATAGTTAGATTTGTATACTTAGTACCTAGACTGGGATGATACACGTAACCGAGGAAGAATATAAAAACTCTAATAAAAAATGAAAAAACATGCAGAAGCGGCAGCCGATCGGCTGCCGTTGTTTTAGTGTTTCGTTGTATACTGTGACCTTTATTGAAAAGGGAAAATGCCATCTACTTTACAGAATATAATTACCGATTAAAAACTTCTTTCTAGCAAGGTGCCAACTTGCGTGGCCATGACTTGCGGTGAATAGGGCATTCCATTTCGAATCCACCATTCAATAACCCCTACATAAGCAGTCCCAGCATATTGTAACATCACATCTTCGGTTAATTCCGCATTTTTTCCGCTTTCTTTGTCAATCTCCCCTTTGAACCCTTCCATGAAATAAGCAAGTAGCCGCGTTCTAAAAGATAAAGGTGTACCTTTTGATCCAGCTAGCATGGTTGAAAAAAGTAAATAATTTTTCTCAAAGTACTCGAAATATGGAACAAGAGCATCAGCCCACTCCATCTGACATGCCCACGTATCCATTTCTTTTAATTCATTAATGTGTGTTTCCATGATTTGATCTAATAAATCATATTTGTCCTGATAGTGAAGATAAATTGTACCGCGGTTTACGTTTGCCTTGTTTGCAATGTCTTGAATGGTAATGTCATCAAAGTTTTTTACAGCCATCAGTTCAATAACGGCTTTTTTTAAGGCTTCTTGTGTTTTTAGGATTCTCCGATCCACTTTAATCATCTTGTCTTTTCCCCCTGATCAACAAAATAATGAACACTTTTCCTGATGATGTTGCTATTTCAACAAATTTCGCTTTTTTAACCATTGAACTTAGGTTTCTTTTTTAAAATAATAGACATAAGTTGATAAAACAACCAGTTTTGCTTATTTGCTCTCCGTGGCATACATACCTAAAAGGGGAATTTAAATTTAAAAAAGAGGGGTGTTCACTTGGTGTTTAAATGGACATATGGGTACCTACGGAGGCATCGATAGATATGGACAATATACGCAGGAAGGTTATTCCACCCATATCGTTGTAACGCAGGATTTCGTGGTTCGAATTCCAGAGGGCATTAATCTTGATGTCGCCGCTCCAACACTTATGTGCTGGGATCACAACGTTTTCGCAGCTGCGCCATTGGGGGTTGATTCCGGCAAAAATATAGCCGTTGTTGGACTTGGTGGACTCGGACACATGGCTGTTAGGTTCGCTTATTCTATGGGGGCAGAAGTAACAAACCCATAACATCTAAAGCATATGCGTTAGCTTAAAGAAAGCATTTAAACAATCATAGGAGTTAAAAGAATGAAGACCCAAAAAAATTCTTTCGGTTTTGCTCTATTATTGGCCATATTTTCGGCGTTGGGGCCGTTTACCGTCGATATGTATCTTGCATCACTTCCGCAAATCGCTGTTTTTTTTGGAACAAGCGCAACTGCGGTTCAAGCGAGTTTAACCACTAGTCTGTTAGGATTAGGGCTAGGACAGTTGATAATGGGACCTTTAAGCGACATTTATGGAAGACGCCAGCCTTTGTTGATTTCCATGATACTATATATCCTTTCCTCTATTGGATGCGTTTTTGCTCCAAGCATAGGATGGTTTATATCTTTAAGATTTATACAAGGGGTTGCTGCGTCCGCTGGACTCGTTATTTCGCGCGCTATTGTTCGAGATCGGTTTAGTGGGATTGAAATGACTAAGTTTATATCGTTGCTGACAATGATCAGCAATGTGGCACCATTAATTTCCCCTACGGCTGGAAGTACGGTTATGTCATACTGCTCTTGGTCAGGTGTATTTATATTTTTAGGGGTGCTAGGCATAGGGTTAACTGGGATTACCATATGGGGGTTAGAGGAAAGCTTACCTGTACAACAACGTATTTCAGGCAGTCCCCGTGCGTTGATAAAAAATTATAATAGCTTATTCCGAAAGCGGTCTTTTATGGGGTATGCTCTAGTCAATGGCATATTGTTCGCAGGTGTTTTTGCCTATGTTGCAGGTACCCCTTTTATTTATCAAAACATATACGGCGTGTCGCCGCAACTGTTTTCAATCCTCTTTGCGTTGAATGGCCTTGCTATTATCTTGGGATCTCAATTCGTCAAACTGCTTGCAGGCCGGGTTACGGAAAGGCGGCTGTTTTTGATCGGAATAATACTAGCGTTTTTATCTTCTGCAGCAGTCTTATTTATAGTACTAGTACATGGAGTATTATCAGCTATGTTTATTTCGATCTTCTTATTCGCTTTATCCATTGGGATCATTGGCCCCATCTCTTTTACATTAGCAATGGATTCGCAGGGGCATATTGCAGGGAGCGCGTCTGCCGTGCTCGGGACCTTACAATTTGCATTAGGTGCCGTTACGTCTCCACTTGTGGGAATTGCAGGCGAAAATTCTGCTATACCTTTTGGAATTATTATTTTTTCTACAAGTTTATTATCTATAATTACCTATATCATTCTGGTTAAAGGGATAAAAAAATTATCCGGCACCAAAAATAGCTTTGAATCCAATACTTAACCAATCGCTAGCGAACATTAAGTAGGATCTAAAATGTAAAATGTTACACTAAACAATGGTGTCGAGATGCCGATACTCGGTTTTAGCTGAGAAACATCATAAATCCGTGGCTCAAGTTGCTTTACGTTGGTTGATACAAAGAGGAATTGTTGCGATTCCAATGTTTGTTCATAAGGAAAGAATTATTGAAAATTTCAATATCTTCAACTTCGAATTGAGCAGGGACGATATGGAGAGGATTGCTAAGTTGGATTCCAAAGAGAGTTTAATTTTATCTCTTCACGATCCTGAGAACGTTGAACGGCTCAGCAATATGAAATTTTATTACTAATTTTGGGGAGGTCTTATCACAAAATGCTCAAATCCAACAACACTATGTTCACGTAACAGTACCCAAATCCTTCCCATATATCGATTCAATTCCACATATAAACATATGCATATAGAATTGATTAATGGTTATAATGGCAGAGAAGTATGTGAAAAGTGTAAACTGAAAGAACTGTATTTAAGATGGTAAGTTAATTACTAGGACATATTGAATCTATTCTTAAGCACATATTGTCAACAGGGGGAAACATGGAGTTAAGAGTGCTTCGTTATTTTCTTACAGTCGCTCGTTTGGAAAGTATTACGCATGCAGCAAATGTACTACATGTAACACAGCCGACATTAAGCAGACAATTGGCTGACTTAGAAAAAAATTTAGGAACTCAATTGCTTATTCGCGGTAAAAAAAAAGGTGTCATTAACGGATGCTGGCATGCTTTTACGTCAAAGGGCAGAAGAAATCCTAACGATTGCGGATAAAACAGAGAGAGAATTCAAAGATCAAAATAATCTGGTTGGAGGGACTATCTCTATAGGAAGCGTTGAATCACTAACATCGCATTATTTATTTCAAACATTAAAAGCTTTTCATGAAGAGTATCCACAGGTTAATTATTATATTTATAGCGGAACAGGGGATGATATAAAGGAAAAAATAGACAAAGGATTACTTGAAGTTGGGATTTTATTAGAGCCCATAAATATTGAAAAATACGATTTCATTAGATTGCCTCAAAAGGAACGATGGGGAATTCTAACACAGGCTTCATCCCCTCTTGCTCAAAAAGAATATGTTACTCCCAATGATCTTGTTGGAGTTCCTTTACTTCTTTCTAGTCGTCCAACAGTACAAAATGAAATTGCTAATTGGTTTGCTGATGAATATGAAAATATACATGTTCTAGCCACATACAACTTAATTTCTAACATAGTTAATTTTGTAGATAATGGTATGGGAACTGCTATTTGTATTGAAGGTGCTCTTGCGATGACAGGTTCAAAACATCTTTGCTTCAGACCATTTTTTCCAGAACTCAAATTTAGTTGTGTTATTGTTTGGAAGAAACACAAGATTTTTAACCAGGCTACTTCTCACTTAATTCAATTAATCAAGTATGCCTCACAAGCATAATAAAACATAGATTATAGGTATTGGATAAGGTTATTTATCTAGTGATATCTTAAAGGTGCAGCTTGAATGAAGCCTTTAAATATTACTGATAAATAACTTTTTTTTATTTAGCGGGTAAAGTTGTTTATGTTTAATAAATAAAAGGCGTAATTCATTGTTCAACAACAAGAAGAGGGGGCATTTTCTAATGAGCAAAAAATATGAAAAATTAGCTCAGGATATTGTAGAGAAGATTGGTGGTAGTGAAAATGTATCAACACTAACTCATTGTATGACAAGGCTTAGATTCGCACTAAACCAAAATAAAAAAGCCGATCAAGACGCTATTAAAGCTTTAGATGGCGTAATTGATGCGATTGAAAGCGGCGGCCAATTTCAAGTGGTTATTGGCACCCATGTTGAAGAAGTATATGAGGAAGTGGTCAAATATATAAAACATACAGAAAATATAGATGATAAATTATCTAATGAAAAAAATGTAAGCGTTTTTGGCAAATTAATCGATTTTATTTCAGGTACATTCAGTCCAATCGTTCCGGCTATTGCAGGCGCGGGAATGATAAAAGCGCTATTGGCTTTGCTGATCTTATTTAATGTAGTTTCAAAAGCGTCACAAACTTACTATGTAATCAATTTCATGTCGGATGCCATTTTTTATTTCTTACCCTTTTTATTAGCATATTCGGCTGCAAACAAATTAAAATGCAGCCCTGTACTGGCACTTGTGTTGGCTGGGGTATTGCTTCATCCGAATCTGGATCTATTGAGAACTGCGGGTAATAATGTTAGCGTTTTCAATATTCCATTGACACTTGTTGCTTATAGTTCATCGGTTGTTCCGATTCTATTAACCGTGTGGGCGCAATCCTACATTGAACCATTCTTTAAAAGAATCATTCCTAACGCTGTAAAAATTATTTTTGTTCCGATGTTTACCATTCTGGTTGTTGGATTTATTTCCTTAACTGCACTAGGACCGCTAGGTTCTTTCTTCGGAACATATTTGGCAATGGGGTTTGATTTTTTGGGATCGCACGGAGCATGGGTGGTCATTTTCATAATTGCAACCTTCTGGCCAATCCTCGTTATGTTTGGACTTCATCACAGTATCGTTCCGTTATCATTGGCTCAAATCACGACATTGGGATATGAAAATATCATTGGACCTGGAGCCATGATATCCAATATTTCGCAAGGTGTAGCCGCGTTGATTGTCAGTTGGAGAACAAAGGATACAGTATCCAAGCAAATCTCCACTACAAGTGGAATTACAGGTTTAATGGGAATTACAGAAGCAGCACTTTACGGTGTTAATTTACCTAAAAAATATCCTCTTGTTGCGGCTATGATTGGCTCCGCTGCTGGCGGGCTTTACGCAGGGGTTATGGAAGTTTCACGTTATGCAACAGGTTCATCAGGGCTTCCAGCTATTCCGCTTTATATTGGAGAAAACATTTGGAATTTCTATAATATACTCATCGCATTATTAATTACGACGGTTATAACTGCAGTGCTTACCTATTTTTTAACCTTAAAATATGAGAAAGAAACGTCTGAGCAGAATAAAGTCACCACAAACGATAAAATCATCACACTTAAAAATACGGTCATTACAAGTCCTATCAAAGGGGAAATGATTCCATTGAAGGATGTTCAAGATGCGGCCTTCTCCACAGAATCAATGGGAAAAGGAATTGCCATTGAGCCAAGCGAAGGAAAAGTGGTCGCTCCTTTTGATGGGAAAATTGTTTCGTTGTTTCCCAAGAAGCACGCAATCGGTTTACTCTCCGATGATGGGGTTGAAATACTCATCCATATAGGATTGAACACCGTTAAACTGAATGGGAAGTACTTTGAAGCTCATGTTGAAGAAGGTCAGAGAATTACCAAGGGACAGACACTAATCACGTTTGATTTGGAGAAAATCAGGGAGGAAGGATATGTTACCCAAACCCCGGTGATCGTTACGAATACTTACAGTTATGCTGATGTGCTAACTAATAACAGTAGTACAGTCACTGATTTTAACAATGAGTTGTTAGTCCTAATAGTGTAACCATATCAAAATTCAAGGAGTGGATTATAAATGACTTTAGTCAAAGACTTTTTATGGGGAGGAGCAACTGCTGCAAACCAATGTGAAGGTGGATATTTGGAAGGGAATAAGGGATTGTCAACCGTCGACGTTATACCCGCAGGACAGGATCGCGTTTCTGTAATGAAAGGCAAGATGAAAATGATGGAATGTGATAATGAGCATTTCTATCCGAGCCATGAAGCCATCGACTTTTATCATAATTATAAGGAAGACATTGCTTTATTTGCAGAAATGGGTTTCAAATGCTTTCGTTTATCTATTGCATGGACACGAATCTATCCAAATGGGGATGATACATTACCCAACGAAGAAGGTTTGAAGTTCTACGATGATGTTTTTGATGAGTGTTTAAAATATAATATAGAGCCTTTAGTAACGATCACTCATTTTGATGTGCCGATGCATTTGGTAAAAACGATCGGTTCTTGGAGAAGCCGTAAAATGGTTGATTATTATGAAAGACTATGCGAAACACTATTCACTCGCTACAAAGATAAAGTGAAGTATTGGCTAACCTTTAATGAAATCAATATGTTATTACACCTACCATTCGGGAGCTCAGGATTGGTGTTTGATGAAGATGAAAATGAAGAAGCTGTGAAGTATCAGGCAGCTCATCACCAATTGGTCGCGAGTGCTAAAGCTACTGAAATTGCACGCAAAATAAATTCCGAATTCAAGATAGGATGTATGTTGGCGGGTGCCAGCACTTATCCCTATACTTGCGCTCCTGAAGACGTATGGAAAGCCATGACAAGGGATCGAGAACATTACTTCTTTGTGGATGTACAATCTCGTGGTGAATACCCGAATTATGCCAAAAAAATGTTCGAAAGGATGAATATACATCTGAAGATGCAAGATGGTGATAAGGAGCTTCTGAAAAATAATACAGTTGACTTCGTTTCATTTAGTTACTATGGTTCGCGATTAACAAGTGCTGACCCAGCAGTTAATACTCAAACCGCTGCCAATCTATTTCCGACATTACGAAATCCCCATTTAAAAAGAAGTGATTGGGGCTGGCAAATTGACCCACTCGGGCTAAGAATTACATTAAATGCATTGTATGATCGCTATCAAAAACCATTATTTATTGTCGAGAATGGGTTGGGAGCTGCGGACAAGCCTGATGTAAATGGATGTATCTCGGATGATTACAGAATTGAGTATATTCGGGAACATATCCGAGCATTTAAAGCTGCTGTAAAAGAAGATGGTGTAGAGTTGCTAGGATATACAACCTGGGGGTGCATTGATTTAGTAAGCTCAAGTTCTGGAGAAATGAGCAAAAGATATGGTTTCATCTACGTGGATAAAGATGACCAGGGAAATGGTACGTTAAGCCGTAGTAGGAAAAAGTCCTTTAATTGGTATAAGAAAGTAATTAGCAGCAATGGAGAAGATTTAGACTAAGTCCGCCAATTAATAAAACAAACCTTTGATTTTATACAGCTAAAGCTAGTTGATGGTGGAATCACAGTCGACCAGATGTGACGCATACAAACTTTTTCTAAACAAGACCCTTAATTTAAAACGCGATAGGTTCTCTTGTTCTCACTAACATGAGGCAAGTTCTTCTTGTGGTAAGCATTTTCTTGTTATTCGGGACCGTGCTCTCAATAGGAAATAAAGTTATGGGTTTAAGTACGAAAACATGGAGCGAATGCCGCTTCATGTTTTCGGTGCTGTGCCGGATATAGGCGTTATCTTTAATGTTCAAGTCCCGAATGCGAGAACAGTATTCAAAACCCTACCCTCATCACGAAATTAGGATGAGAATTTTGTTTAAATAACCTCAGTACAAGAAATTACTCGATTTACTAGATTTGTTGGGAATGCAATTTAAAAATTTCTGTCTAACAATATCCCAGTTTGTTCTGCCATGACACGAGGGGGGACTGACATTCCATTTTTAAACCACCATTCTACGATCCCCACGACCGCGGCCCCAAAAAATTGAAGAATGACATCTTCACTTAAGCCTTGATTTTTTCCTTCTGTTACATCGACTTCAACCTTATACTCCTGGACGACTAAATCAAGGAATTGACTACGAAAATAAGCTGAACTTTTCGTGTTTAACATGGTTGAAAAGAACAAATGATTGTCTGCAAAGTATTCGAACCAGACATAATTTCCTTCTTGGAAACTCATTTCAGATGCTGTGTGGCAAAGTTCACGGAGATTGTTTATATGTTCTTCAATTATCTTATCTAGCAAGTCAAATTTATCCATGTAATGGAGATAGATTGTTCCTCGATTAACATTTGCCCTATCAGAAATATCCCGAATTGTAATGTCATCAAAGTTTTTTTCAGTCATCAGTTCAAGTATTGCTTTCTTTATGGCTTCTTGAGATTTGAGTACCCTTCTGTCCACTTTAGTCATTTTTAAAGTCCCCTTACTGAGATAATCAGCAATTATTAATAATTTGTTGAGTAATCTACACATCGAGAGAAATTGATTATTGCAAGCATTTTGTTTCCGTTTAGAATTATAAACGTAAGTTGATTAAACAATCAATGTTCATTTTTTATTTGGAGTTATCTAAACTCAATGATCAGCACGCCTACCCGTTCTGAGGCAAGTCAAGATCGCACCACACGAAGCCAAGGACAATATAATTTTTAAGAATAAGAAAGGGAGGAACCATGAAATGGATTATACGAAACTTGGAAATACTGGCTTGGATGTATCCCAGATTTGTCTTGGTTGTATGGGCTTTGGAGACGCACAAAAAGGTCATCATCGATGGGTGCTTGATGGGGAACGCGCTCGTCCAATCATAAAAAAAGCTCTGGAGCTTGGAATCAATTTTTTTGATACTGCAAACGTGTACGCTGACGGGACAAGTGAGGAAATAATTGGAGGTGCATTAAAGGATTATACGAACCGTGATGAGATTGTCATCGCGACTAAAATACATGGACGAATGCATCAAGGACCTAATGGAGCTGGGCTTTCCCGCAAGGCGATCATGAGCGAAATCGATAAAAGCCTTAAGAGATTGAGAACCGACTACGTCGATTTGTATCAAATTCACCGTTGGGATTACAACACGCCCATCGAAGAAACGATGGAAGCACTGCACGATGTAGTCAAGGCTGGTAAGGCGAGATACATCGGAGCCTCTGCCATGTGGGCATGGCAGTTTCAGAAAGCTTTACATATAGCTGAGAAAAATGGGTGGACCCGATTTGTATCAATGCAGAATCATTTAAATCTCATTTACCGCGAAGAGGAACGAGAGATGCTCCCACTTTGTAAGGCAGAAAAAATCGGGGTCATTCCTTATAGCCCGCTCGCAGGAGGAAGGTTAGCGCGGGAGACAACAACACATCGTGCCGAAACTGATGAAATTGCAAAACAAAAATATGATGCAACAACAGATGCGGATCAATTGGTGGTGAACCGGGTTGCGAGTTTGGCAGAGAAACATGGTGTTCGCCGGGTTCACATCGCACTTGCGTGGCTTCTACATAAAGAACCGGTAGCCGCTCCTATTGTCGGTGCGACAAAAATATCCCAGCTCGAAGATGCAGAAGCTGCTCTATCTATTCAATTAACTGCTGAAGAAATTGCGTTTTTGGAAGAACCATATGTACCGCACCGAATCGTTGGTCATTTTTAAATTCATATAAATTGGTGTCGCACGGTCTCTTTGATAAGAGAGATGCACATGAGTTTTTGTGTCAGCTCGTCGTCATTAGACATAAAACCACAATAAAGGAGAATAAATTATGCCTGTAATTACAATTGAAGCAGCTAAATTAACTAAAGAGCAAAAAAGAAAGTTAGTAAAAGACCTTACTACATCAGCTTCAACTATCATGAATATACCTGAACAAGCATTCTTTGTGTTCGTAAGGGAAAATGAACTAGATAATATAGGTGTTGCAGGACGGATTTTAGCAGACAAAGCTGTAAATAATCCACTGAAAAGTGAGGAGTAAAATAATTAACTTGGTATCCATTTAAACAATTAAGATAGAAAAAAATATTCTTGGATGGAGAAAATTTAAAATGAAAACACTCGTTCTTGTTTTTCACCCTGATTTAACTGCTTCCCGTGTTCATCGTCGCTTAACGGAAGAAATGAAGAAGCAAGCTGGTGTTACAATTCACCATGTTTATGAGGCATACCCGAATGAGAAGATCGATGTCGCTGCCGAGCAGAGTCTATTGGAGCAGCATGATCGCATCGTTTTGCAATTCCCATTCTACTGGTACAGTACGCCTTCATTGCTGAAAAAATGGGAGGATGTAGTCCTAACTCATGGCTGGGCATTTGGAAGCAAAGGGGACAAGCTGCACGGAAAAGAGCTGCTGATTGCCGTTTCTACCGGCGCTGCTAAAGAAAACTATTTACCAGACGGTAATTTTAAATACACCGTTTCCGAGCTGCTGCGACCTCTTCAGGCAACCAGTAACTTGATTGGAACACGCTATTTGACACCATATATCTTGTATGGTGTAATGCAACACCTGTCAGATGAGGAGCTAGAGCAAAGTGCCAAGGATTATGTGGCTTATGCGCTGAACCCTAAACTTGTCTAGAAGAATGGTGATGCTAAGCTTGTCGGCTTCATCATAGAGACGGGAATTGGAGGTTACCGCGTCGCAATTATCGTCATTCTTTCATGGGTCTTATTCATCCACAAAAAAACAAGCAGGAGGCATAGTTATGAATCGAATTGAAAAGAGTGAAGAAACGTTTAAACAGCTATTTGGTAATGGAATGCCGGGAGCATACGCTACTGATCCTGATTTTCAGGACATCCTGAGCCGTTTTATTTTTGGGGAAGTTTTTTATCAAGGGAAGTTGGACGATAAACAACGTGAGCTTATCACTCTGGTGGTGCTTGTAACGAATCAAACGTTACCTCAGCTCAAGGCGCATGCTCATGGTGCACTGAACGTTGGACTAACTCCGGTAGAAATTAAAGAGGCCATTTACCAATGTGCGCCTTATTTAGGATTCCCTAAAACGCTAAATGCCATCGCGGAGATTAATGAGGTTTTCCAATCCAGAAATATCGAGTTACCTCTCGAAAGTCAAAAGCAGGTTGAAGAAGAGAATCGATTAGACAAAGGCCTTGCAGTGCAGGTAGAAATCTTTGGCGATATCATTGAAAAGAACAGGGGGAATGTTCCATACAATCAAAAGCATATACAGGACTATCTTTCTGCCTTCTGTTTTGGTGACTTCTACACTCGTGGAGGCCTTGATCTGAAAACACGGGAGTTGCTGACCCTCTGTATCGTGAGTAGTCTCGGCGGTTGTGAAAATCAAGTCAAGGCACATGTGCAAGGCAACCTGAATGTAGGCAATGACAAGGATATCATGATCACGGCCATCACTCATTGCCTTCCTTATATGGGTTTTCCGAGAACATTAAATGCTTTGAGTTGTGTGAATGAAATCATTCCAGAATAGCAGGACAAATTTAGCGAAAAAATAGATTTTTTATAGATGAAAGTATACCTAAAAGTAAGAAAGGGTGTTTATCTAAAATGTCAAATATTCAAGAAAAAGTAGTTATTATTACAGGGGCGTCCAGCGGTATTGGAGAAGCAGCTGCAAAAGAACTGGCATCCAAAGGTGCAAAATTGGTTCTTACCGCTCGCCGCGAAGACCGGTTAAAGAAACTACAAGATGAAATTGAACAAAGCGGCGGACAAGCGGTGTATAAAGTGACGGATGTAAGTTCACACCAACAAATGGAAGATCTTGCTGCGTATGCGCTGAACGAGTTTGGAAAAATTGATGTTTTAGTCAACAATGCTGGAATCATGCCGCAGGCTTTTCTTGCTTTGAAAAAGGTTGATGAATGGGACCGAATGATCGATGTCAATATCAAAGGGGTATTGTACGCAATCGGGGCAGTCCTTCCATCTATGAGAGAACGGAAATCAGGTCATATTATTAACCTTTCATCCGTGGCTGGACACAACATCTACCCAGGCGGGACAGTTTATTGTGGTACCAAACATGCCGTAAGAGCAATCTCTGAAGGCTTGCGCCAAGAAGAAGCGATGAGTGGTACAAATATTCGTGTGACCAATATTTCGCCGGGAGCTGTGACCAGCGAACTGCTGGAGACGACAACCGATCCGGCAATGAAAGCGGGCTTGGATGATTTTTACAAGATAGCAATTGATGCAGACAGCATCGCACGTGCCATTGCCTTTGCCATCGAGCAACCATCGGATGTGGGCATTAATGAGATGATCATTCGACCAACAGCTCAAGTTGGATAACGTTAAAAATATAAGAAAGTAGAGATGAAAAATGAAGAACGAGCACTTAAGCCATAGCACACTCTTCCCATTGGGTCAAAAAGTCGAAAAAAACTTTATCGGAGACGCGTACTTACAAATGGTGTTTACCGATCCAGCACCACTCAATACAGCAATCGGGAATGTAACCTTTGCTCCCGGTGCCCGCAATAACTGGCACTCTCATCATACTGGACAAGTGTTGTTAGTTACCGGCGGTGAGGGGTGGTATCAAGAAGAAGGAAAGCCAGCTCAATTACTCAAAACAGGCGATGTGGTAAACATCCCAGCGAACATTAAACATTGGCATGGGGCTACAAAGGATAGCTGGTTTGTTCACTTAGCTCTTACACCAGGACAAACAGATTGGTTAGAACCCGTACTGGATGAAGAATATATTAAGCTATAGTAAATGGATTAACACATATAAACGGCAGCCGTTAATGCCGCCGTTTATATAGAAGCTTCTAATAAATCTGGAACCCGCTGTTGCTATTCTGCGAATTATGGGGGCATGGAATATTTGAAGCTAGCACTGAGCGATTGGAGACAGTATTATGCAAACGATCGATCAACAAATGCTTACCGGAGAACGAGCACTTTTCAAGAGAAAGAACCTCATGGTCACTAATTCCATTTTTGCAGATGGCGAGTCTCCCCTGAAGGAAAGCAACGATATTACTATCGATAATAGCATTTTTAAATGGAAGTATCCCTTGTGGTATTGCAATAATATTCGTGTTGATCGTAGCACTTTCCTTGAAATGGCCCGATCGGGAATTTGGTATACACACCAAATTGTCATCAGTGACAGCGTAATAGAGGCGCCAAAGACATTTCGGCGTTCGAGCGGAATCCGACTGACGTATGTCGATCTGCCCAACGCGCAAGAAACCTTATGGAATTGCGAAGATATTCACTTGCATCATGTGACCGCAAAAGGTGATTACTTTGGAATGAATAGTGCAAATATCAATATCGACGATTTCACATTAGCGGGGAACTACGCATTCGACGGAGCTAAGGATATGGAGATTCGCAATGCGAAGATTATTTCAAAGGACGCTTTCTGGAATTGCGAGAATGTCACCGTCTATGATTCATTGATCATCGGAGAATATTTAGGATGGAATTCGAAAAACATCACCTTTATCAACTGCACTATCGAAAGCAATCAGGGAATGTGCTACATGGACCGTCTCGTAATCGAGAACGGAACGATTCTGAATACCGACTTGGCATTCGAATATTCAACCATTGATGTGGAAACCAAGACCTCAATTGATAGCGTGAAAAATCCAATCTCCGGGAAAATCAAAGCAAAGGATATCGGCGAAATCATCATCAATGATGAAGAAATCAACGCTGCCTACACCCGATATGAGCTGGATAAAGCAGGTGATCGATTTGTCCTTTAATTTTGATAAAATGACGAACCGTTTGGTCACTAACTCTTATAAATGGGATGTTGGACCAGAAGAGTTGCCGATGTGGGTGGCGGATATGGACTTTGAGACTTCGCCTGCTGTAGTCGATGCTCTGCAAAAGAGATTAGACCATCGTATTTATGGATATACCTCGATACCAGATACTTATTATGATGCAGTTGCCCATTGGTGGGAAAAGAGACATCAATATCAGATCCAAAAAGAATGGATTATGTTTTGCACGGGGGTAGTGCCGCGATATCATCTATCGTACGCAAAATGACCAAAGCCGGCGACAAAGTGCTAGTGCTTGCGCCTGTCTATAACATTTTCTACAACTCCATAAAGAACAATCAACGAGAAGTTCTCGTAAGCGAGTTGATTTACAAAGACAATCAATATTCGATCGAATTTGACGATGTGGAGAAAAAGCTAGCCAATCCTGACACAACGCTTATGATTTTCTGCAATCCGCACAACCCCATAGGTAAAGTGTGGGACAAACAAGTTCTTGAGAAACTCGGCACGCTCTGCGTCAAACATGAGGTCCTTATCCTTTCCGATGAAATTCACTGCGACTTAACACACCCAGGCCACCAACACATTCCGTTCGCTTCCGTATCGGAAGTGATCGCACAAAATTGCATCACCTGTGTGGCACCGACGAAAACTTTCAATCTTGCGGGAATTCAAACTTCAAGTATTATCGTGCCGAATTCGAAGATTCGAAAACTTGTACACCGTGGCATTAACACCAATGAAGTGGCCGAACCTAACTTTTTTGCGATTGAAGCAGCAATCTCTGCCTTTACGGAAGGCGAACCCTGGCTGCAAGCCTTATTGGAATATCTCATGGCGAACAAGCAATATCTCGAACATTATTTGGCTAGTGAACTACCGCAGCTCCAAATTATCCATTCGGAAGCGACTTATTTGGCCTGGATCGATTGCCGGAACATAACTTCTAATGTAAGTCAACTGTGTAAGTTCATAAGGAAAGAAACGGGGCTGTATGTCTCGGAGGGCGCCATTTATGGCGGCAATGGACACGGTTTCATTCGATTGAACTACGCCTGCCCTAAAAAACGACTAACTGATGGATTGCAGCGCTTGAAGATTGGGATTCAGGCATATCAAAGAATGAATGATTGATTCAATAATGGTTACACTTGAACCTGAAACCATGTCATAATAATCTGAGACTGGCGCATTCTGGGGATTTTTGTTTTAAGTGAGGAATTAAGTTGTTAAATGTTTATGAGAGAAAAGGAATATTTAAAGCCATTTTTGAAAGGAGAGATATTCGATCATTTAATAGAAAACCCATATCCAGAGATAAGTTAAACAACATATTAATGGCTGGATCATGCACCTTCCGTTGGTTTTATGAAACCTTGGGATTTTATTGTAATTGACTCTCAAGAAGTTAAAGAACGATTGGCGCATGCATGTCATAAAGAAATACAGGCCTTGTCCATACACTATGAAGATGAAAAAAAGAAAAGATTTCTCTCGTTAAAATTAGAGGGTATAAGGGAAGCACCTATAACGCTCTGTATTACATGTGATCCAACAAGAGGTGGCGGACATGTAATTGGGCCAAAATTCTATTCCTGAAACTGATATTCTATCCGTAGCCTGTTGTATCCAAAATATGTGGTTGGCGTCTTATGCAGAAGGAATAGCAATGGGGTGGGTGAGTTTTTACAAGAAAACAGACGTACGGGAAATACTGAATATTCCACCACATATTGATCCTATTACATTGATTTCATTAGGTTACACGGATTTTTATCCTACAAAACCAATCCTAGAGCAAGTAAATTGGGAGAGGCGTCGAAATCTAAATAATCTAATACGTCATAATGCTTGGGAATGATTGAAATATAAATGAAAAAGATAAATTTATTCGAGGTTGCAAAAGACATAAACGATTATGCGAACTTGGAGTCACTTATAACCTCAGTAAACAAGTTTCCTGTAGAATGACATAAAATTACCAACCAAGAAATCCCTTGTTTTATAAGGGATTTTTAATTTTTGGTAGGGAACTTTGTGTCAATTTTAAAAAAAACGTTTATGTTAGGCATTTTTATCTCCGAAGATCATGTTATACATATGTACAAAATACGGGTTTTGTGAATATGTCTGAAGAGAACCTTATAGATGTAGTTTTCTGCTGCAGTTGTGTCCGTTGAAGTTAACTTTATTGCATTAGTGAACTTAAGATTATTGCATAAGTAAAAATGAAGATAAAGTTGTGGCATAAATCATATCATCCATCCTTTATGCAATAACTTTATCTTCAATAATCATCTACTGAATTACAATTGAACTTAGAGTTAATGCATAAAAAAATCTAAATCCATTTTATTAACCGCTGTCTTCAGATCGTCATCTGATAAATGTGTATATATCATCGTTGTCTGTACTGATAAATGACCTAGTTGATCCTTCAGTTTTGGAACATCACTTTACCATAAAGATTAGCATATTTTTGAATTAACTTTTCTATGGATCTTTGAGTAAGTCTTCGTGTGCCTCCTTTTCTTCCTACAGGAGCAGCTATAAATAAGGCTATCTCTTTGAGCTGGGTTTATACCTTTGATCTCTAATTTTTATATATTCTTTGATGTCATATAATGCAAGTCACTAAAGTAAACATACTGCTCCTTACCGCCTTTACGGATTACTCGTAGTAAATTTTCAGTCAAGTCTACATCTTCAATGTTAGCGCCAACCACTTCGGATAGTCTCAATCCAGATCCCAAAATCAAGGAAGCAATGGCTGTATCACGCTCACGATTAAATATAACAAACTCTGTTGAAGTAACCCAATTATAGCTGCAGAAAGACAAAAAGATGAAATAGACTGCTGATATTAATTATTCAAAATTAGTGTTGACTTCAAGTTAACTTTAAGATTTAAAGTATGATTATTAACTTGAAGGAGTGATTACATTGTCAGAACAAAAAGTATGGCTTATCACAGGATGTTCAACAGGATTTGGTCGACACATCGCGGAGCAAACGATTGATGCAGGTTATAAAGTCGTAGTAACCGCCCGTAATGTTGAGCAGATAACAGAGCTTACAGCCGGGCATGAAGATCATGTGCTCGCTCTCCCACTCGACGTCACTAATCCGGAACAGATCCGAAATGCGGTTGACCATACGATTGAGAAGTTTAAACGTATTGATGTGCTCGTGAACAATGCAGGTATCGGATATTTTAGCTCTGTTGAGGAAAGCGTAGAAGAAGAAACGCGTAAGATGTTCGAAATTAACTTCTGGGGACTCATGCATATTACGAATGCTGTACTTCCCTACATGCGCTCACAAAAAAGTGGTCACATTATAAACTTCTCGTCCATTGGCGGTCTAACTTCCTTCCCAACTCTCGGGTATTATCACGCAACAAAATACGCCGTTGAAGGTATTTCCGAAAGTCTTGCGCAAGAACTGGCTCCTTTTAATATTTATGTGACTTTAATGGAGCCAAGCAGTTTTCGTACAGATTGGGGTGGCCGTTCTTCTGCCAAGACTGAGACAAGCATACCTGAGCTTAAAGAATCTATTGTCGGCCATATGCTGCAAGGTATTCAACTTGGTGCTGGTCAAGAAGCTGGAGATCCTGTAAAGGCTGCTGAAGCGGTTATTAAAGTCGTGGAAACAACGAAACCTCCACTTCGTTTGTTGCTTGGTCAACAAGCCTATGATGCAGCAACCTATAAATTTAACAACATGCTTGCCAGCATAGAACAATGGAAAGAAACAACGATAAACGCAGATTACAAATAATAAAATCACATATTGGCAGGATAGCTAAGGTATTGTTTCTGCTGCCCTTTTCTGTGTATCCACATCTCATCCTTCATTTAGAGCCAGCTAAATAAATCAAGTTTGCAGCATCCTGTTAAATTTTTAACAAGATGCTGCAGTAACTAATTTACATTCGTGATAATTTTTCCTTTATCTCTTTCCATGTGGCTGTGTACTGGTTCTTTAATATGGTATCATCGATATCTGTGATTGATCCCTGAATAAAATGATTCAATTCATTCATAGAATGGTTTTCTGCCCACTGATTTAATTCCTCTACGACTTCCTGCTGATAAATGACAAGGGAGCCATAAACAGTATCATCAATTCCTTGATGAGCAGGTAATTGTATACTCTCTCCCTGATAACGATCCAAAAGCAGAAGAAGCTTTCCAGGTAGCAGCATTTCTGTTTCTGCCAAGCTACGGGAGAGCATATCTCTGAGATACGGAATATCATCGGTTACACCTGTTCCGGATGTCGCTCGGTGGCTCCCGTAAGATTCTACAGTTCCATCGTCGTAAATGTTCAGGTTGAACGGTTTCTTACTGTCATAAGGAAGTATGCTGTCTTTATCCGGGTCAGTAATAATAATGTGCACTGTTCTTGTGAGGTCTGAAGGCAGTTCTTCTTCCAAAGTATGTCCGAGAACTCCCGGATAGCTGCTATTCAGTCTTGTCGAAAACCCCTCCGGCATTGAACTTCCGTTTTCTTCATAGGTGAATCGTCTTGAAATCTGATCGACTGGAACCAAAACATCAGACGTAACATGATTGATGACCAGAGGACTACTAAAATTATTTGCCAGTGCAACCGGGGAGAATGCTTCCCATCTTGCGATGTCTTCTTTATCCGGAAAATTATCTAAGATCGGCTCAAACATGCCGGATACCATACCTAGAAACGGAATCGGTAAGTCCATCATCGTTTTCAGCATTTCTTTCGCCGTTATCTCCGCAGTGATCATTTTAAACAATCCTTTAAGCATAACCCAGCCCATCTTGTTGTTGTTCAATTGGTTTCCTTCGGGAAAATACTGATAAAAATTAAAGTACACATTAGCAATCGGTGAATTCGCGATCGAAGCATTAATCCCCATTTGCAAAGCGTTAAGCATCAGTGTCGTGTATCCACCTGCGCTGCCCCCAACGAGGGCGATTCTTTGATGATCGACTTCTTCCATATGACGAAGCGTATATAAGGCGGCATTATTGAAAACCAGATCATCATCGGTCAGCTGACCGTTGTATTTATTATCAAATTTCGTCGGTGAAGCAACCATCCACCCTTCAGCTAGATACTTGCGCAATTCCACAGCATCCTCGGTCATTTCATAGTGAGGAATATAGATGACGGGGATCGGCTGCTCCGCATCCTTCGGAATATAGAGCCTCATTTGTCGGGTGTCCACTATATTGTCCTTGCTGATGTATTTTATATCAATGGTTCTCTGCTCAATATTTTCAAGAGGATGAAGTCCTTCTTGGGATTGCGCCTGTTGTGCAAATATCTTATCAATATCTAGTTCATTGCTATCAACTTTTGGAGGGAATAACATATTTTTAATTCTCAGTCCCACGATCAAAAGAATGAATATCAATATACACATGCCTATTATTTTAATCATTTTTCTCATTGAATTCTCCTTGATATTTGTTGAGGATGTCTACTGTCTTGTGTCTTATTTTCCTTGAAGTAATATACCTGATCTGAATAAACTGAAAATAAACTGATATGATGATGCCTATAACCAAATAAAACACAAACGGATATTTTTAACTTAATATTTCTGTTCTGTAGCAATCTTACGAAGTAATTCCAACTCAACTAAAAAAGGACTGGAATCCAGTCCTTTATCAGGTATATAACATTGTTGTAATTGTATATAAAAATAATTCATTGACTTCTAATAACATCCTGCCAGTTCGCATTTTCAAGTAACTCTGCATCGTCACCAAAGAATGCGTTACCCGCTTGTACATCACCTTTCAGCCAATACATAAACCAGGCTGTCATATATCCGTCTGCATGGTTCACCATATCGCTGTGGTCAGTGTTTACGCGCCTAGCCATAACTTTGGTTACCGTATCGGGAATATTGGAATAATTCGTATTAAGTGACCAAAGCGGAGTAATTCCTTGCCCTTCTGTAGCCGTTATGTCTTCTGCAGTTCCCGCATCAAAATCTCCCGTACCAGCAACCATGAAGTAAGGGATTTTGATCTTGGATACGTCGTAACTCCAATCGGTTCCCAATTGGCTTTGCTGTCCCCAGAAGCTTGAAGTGGCGCTTGCCGTAAACATAGCTTTGTAGAAATCACCGTTCTCCTGATTGGTTACGGCATTTATTGTTCCCACGCCTCCCTGCGAATGTCCGCCGATCCCAATGTTATCAACATCAATTTTCCCATAAAAATCGCTCTCCCTATCCTCATTCAGCTTTAGCATAAAGTCAAGGCTTGCAGACGATGATGCTCCCGTTCGAGAATTCAAGTCCTCATTGCCAACAACAATAAACCCCCATGATGCAAGATGTTTAAAAACAGATTTATATTTTGATGCCGGGGTTCCCGTCCCGTTTGCCAATACAACGAGAGGATATGCAGATGAACGATCTTTCATTTCGGACGGATACCAAATTTCATATTTTTTATAGGTATCATTTTCTGCATCGAATTCTACAGAAGAAACCTCATTTGGTCCAAGAGCTGTATATTGTGCCTCTATTGGCTTATCAGTCTTTACAAACTTATAATAATTATCAAAGCGGTATGACTGAAATGCAAACAACGCTATAACTGCCAGAATAATTACAATAACTATGATAAACACAACTAACAATATCCTTTTTAATATTTTCACTATTTCCTCCTGAGTATGATGATAGTTTTTTCGTGTAACAAATGTATCATCAGATAATAGTTGAATCAATAAACCAAGACAAAACGATACATAAAGCATTAAATGTAACATGCTGATAAAAAAAACAGCAAACACCATTAATTAATGTCTGCTGTTTTACACCTTTACTAACATTAAGCTAATATGAAATAAACTATACAACATCGGGTGCATAATTATATACCGGCAAATTATCTGGCAATCGTTTTGCCTTCAAATACGGCATTATCTTCAGTATTCATCCCCTTAATGTCTTAGAAGAAACAATATAAAATATGTCATTATAACAAACATAGAGGGTTCTGCGCCTCTCTCGAAGACACTTCTCCAGATTTGCGCGGGTCAGCGGATAGGCTGCCGTCTCATTGTTCAAAGCGTTCATCAAACCTTCATGGTTTTCCTGCCGCCAGGCATCATGATGTCATTGCCCGTTCGCTGACCACGCTATTGGAATTGAAGCGGTTGGTTTCCTGGTTGTTGCAGACAAAATGCTTGACCGTGGCACCGCAGCCCGGACGTTTCTGGGCTCCCAAGATGATACCAACCGCCAATTTGCCGCTGATAAGAGGATCCTCCGAGAAATACTCAAAGTTCCTGCCACAGAGTGGATTGCGATGGATGTTCATCGCCGGTGCCAGCCACAGGTGCACGCCTAACCGTTTCATCTCCTCCCCCACAATGTCGCCGCACTCCTGGCAAACCGCCGGGTTCCAGCTCTGGGCAAGGGCCGTGCCTACGGGAATGGCCGTACTTCTGCTCGCGGATCTCACCATTGCGATTCTGGCCTGCCGCAGCGGGGTAGATGCCCAGCAGAATATTCAGCAGCGCCTCCGGCAAACACCTAATTTTACAATCAAATGAAAATATTAGATATTCAGAACATCCGGGGGTTTGATGAATTGTACTTCGCTGGACATATATTACCATGAGTATATAAACTGAAAATAAACAAAAGCGTCGTGCCCGTTGTTCACTTCAAGCAGTACATTGTGATAGAATGCCAGTTCAGTTACTAAAGAGTAACGGAAAGGATTGAGGGGAATGTTTCAAATTCTCGTTGTAGAAGACGATAAAAATACGGCCAAATTAATGAAAACTATCATTGGGTCTGCAGGATACGAGGTGTTTTTGACGGAGAATGGCATCGTGGCATTAGAATTATTAGACAAGCAGCATATTGATTTAATTGTTCTTGATATCATGATGCCTCAAATGGATGGATTCGAGTTGACTCAAACGATCCGCGAGAGCAAAAATGATATTCCTATTCTGATGGTTAGTGCCAAACTTTTACCGGCAGACAAACGTAAAGGCTTTATGGCAGGAACAGACGATTACATGGTCAAACCTGTGGACGAAGACGAAATGCTACTTCGGATTAAGGCTTTGCTTCGGCGAGCCAAGATCCAGAATGAACGGAAGCTTCAAATAGGAAAAATTACGCTGCAATACGATGAATTATCGGTTTCAAGAGAGAATGAAGTGCAGACACTGCCGCAGAAGGAATTTTATTTATTGTACAAATTGCTGTCGTACCCAGATAAAATTTTTACCCGTATTCAGTTAATGGATGAAATTTGGGGCATGGACTCTGAAACAAGTGATATCACGTTAAATGTTCACATCAACCGTTTAAGAAAGCGATTTGGCGATTATCCGGAATTTGAAATCATATCCATCCGAGGAATTGGCTATAAGGCGGTAAAACATAGTGAGTAGAAGGATAATAAACTTTATCAGAGAGAGATCTTTACGTGGATTTGGACTAACTTTTATGTTTACGTTCATTGTGTTGTTTATTTTGCTCATATCCATTTTTTTTTCGTTGGTCATTGTCGTGTTTTTCGTGTATATCGGACTCTACACTTCCCCTCCAGCCGAAGATCCAAATTCAGGAGGTGGCTTAGTGCTTGTTACATATTTTGTAACAGTGAGTATTCTGGTCAGTATTCTTGCATCGTTGATATTTAGCCGAATCCCGCTCTCTCCCATTCGAAAAGTCATACATGCTTCTGAAGAGCTGGCCAAAGGGAATTTTTCCGTCCGTATTCACCTTAAGGGGCCAAAAGAGTTAAGAAAGTTGAACAGAAGTTTTAATCACATGGCTGAAGAACTCGGTAGTCTTGAAATGCTGCGGTCCGATTTTATTAATAATTTTTCGCAGGAATTTAAAACACCGATCGTTTCCTTACGAGGGTACACGAAAGTTTTGAAAAGAAAAAACTTATCAGATGAGGAACGCAATGAGTATTTGGATATCATCATCAATGAATCGGAACGTTTGGCAGAACTTGCTACAAATGTGCTTCAGTTATCCAAGATCGAAAGCCAAGCCATCATCACTGAGAAAACGACTTTTAACTTAACCGAACACATCCGAACGGTTATTGTATTGTTGGAGCCGAAATGGTCGGCGAAAAATATAAGCTTTCAGTTTGATTCGTCTGAACTGATGGTTACTGCAAATGAAGATATGCTTAGTCAAGTTTGGATCAATCTTCTGGACAATGCCATTAAGTATTCGCCTTCGAATTCCGAGATCACAATCGATATGAATTCGAAGATTCAACATGTTAGTATATCTATTCACAACAACGGTCCAGGGATTGATGCCTATCAGCAAAAACACATATTTGATAAATTCTATCAAGGAGATCCTTCTCACGCCTCCCCTGGCAATGGATTGGGTTTAAGTATTGCGCAAAAGATTGTTATGCTGCATGGTGGGACGATCCGGGTTGTAAGCTCAGATGACACAGGTACAACTTTTGAAGTGATTCTTCCTTCACCCTAGAAATAATCCCATTTTCTAAGCATCTAAATTGAGAAAATGGGATTATTCACTTCTGGAAAATGTCCAAATCCCAACAACCTCAGGAGATTAATTTTTATTTAAATCACGATTTTTCAGAAGTAAAGTCATCTCTTCTGAAGTTTCCTGCATACCTCTAGCAAACCATTCTTCAATCCATCCGAACAATCCATATGAAAAATAAGCTGCTACATAAGCACCGAAGTTTGGATATTCTGGTTTTGGTCCGAATAGTTCTTTGAGTATTTCCTTCAGCAGATAGAACAATTTCCTTTGGCTAAGAAGCAGATAAAAATCTCTATTTTTACTAAAGTGTCCAAACAAACTCCCCAAAAGTTCATCTTCCGATGTACCACCACTATCTTGATATTCCTTATACCAACTGTCTATTAATTTATAAAGATATTCTTTCAGCACATCTTCTTTTTCATCATAATTCCTGTAAAACGAAACGCGACTTACTTGTGCTGTTGAGGTAAGATCACTGATTGAAATCGCCTTAAGTTCTTTCATTTTCAACAAATCAAGAAGTGATTTTGTAATTTGAAGCTTCACATGTGTGTTTTTCAATCTTTTATCTTCCACGTTACATTTTTTCCTTTCTGTATCATTTTCTATCGATTCATTGATTCTGATTTTAACCAATGATACATTTGTTACACAAAAAATGATACGTCTATTTTATGGAGTTCATACAACGGATGTATTCTAGATAAAGGAGAAAATATGATAACAAAAGACCTCTGATCACTCTTGTTAAAATTGTAGTTGAGCCAATTAAGTGACCAATCGATATCAGCTCCCTAGCGTATAGTTCGGTATGTTGTAAAAAGGCCCAAATTCCGGCACGGAAAAAAGTCTGAACATTAGGATAAAACAACTCAAGGGGTAACATCACGAAGAAATTGATAAGGAGATTAAGAGATGACACTTTCACAAAAACGCATGGTTATTCTGATTTTAGTTATCATCGTAGCTGCCGTTTTGGGCCGTCTTGCAGTGCGGGCATTTATGAGTTTTTTGCTCGCGGTACACTGTTTGGAGGTAACTTCTTATGAAAAATGAGAGAAAAGGCAGAAAAAAAAATGTTGCGGGGATCTATTTATGTTGGTGTTTTTATTCTTGTGTTCGCGGCTTCAGCAATCATCAAAATGACATACAATCCACTGTCTGGAGAGATGCAAGTTCATTGGAATGACACCGTTGGGCATGCATATTCAGATATCGCCTATGACGATAAGGAGCAAAATAAATTTGATCTCTATGTTCCAGCAGATAATACAAAGAAAAGCTATGGTCTTGTCGTATATCTCCATGCAGGAGGTTTTTCAACTGGTGACAAAAGTGATGACGCCAATATGCTGAAATGGCTTACTTCAAAAGGTTATGTCGCCGCTGGTATTAATTATACGCTGCGTAATGAAAATAATCCCGAAGCCAGTGTATATACTATGTCACAGGAAATCAAAAAAAGTATTCCAGTTGTAAAAGCGGAAGCGGAAAAGTTAGGCTACAATCTCGATAGAATGGCGATATCCGGTGGCTCGGCAGGTGGAACTTTGGCGCTATTGTATGCTTACCGTGATGCGGACACCTCTCCTATTCCTGTAAAAATGGTATTTGAGATGGTAGGACCACCGAGCTTTTATCCAGAGGACTGGGCTACCTACGGTTTGGATCAGAATCCAGAGGCAGCAGCAAATTTATTCAGCGTTATGTCTGGTAACACGATTACAACAGATATGATAGGAAAAGCAAGCTATGATACAGCAGTCAAAGATATTTCACCGTTTATGTGGATTGATAAAAATTCTGTACCAACGCTAGCTGCCTATGGAAAATACGATAAGGTCGCTCCGTTCGGAACAGTAAAATATCTGATCAACGCATTGGAAGAAAACAATGTTCCCCATGATTATTTCGAGTTTCCTCATTCGGGGCACGGTCTGCAAAATGACAATAAGCTATATTTAAAATATATAGAAAAGTTGAATGAGTACCTGGAACGATATATGGGGAGTGAATAGACAGATAGCTGTTTGAGGCAACAAAATGTGACAGATTTAGAGAAGGTACTATTTTTAAAAACTACCTTCTCTACTATCCAAAGTGAAAACGAAAAACTTAAGAATAACCGTCAAAAAAGCAGGTTTATTAATTAAATTTGAAGTTTAATATTTCCTAATTCATTACGCTTAAGGTTACTATTCATATATTACGCTTAACAAGACAATATCTCTTTCAGGTTATACGGCTTCAACATATGTCTGAGCAGGCTTTTCCGCCCGTGTTTATCTCTTCTTGAGTCTTTTTGTCATATGAAATGAGAAATCGTACTTCATTATGCTACCTATTCAAGTTAACTACATATGCTTTTTATTTAGATATATAACTAAACTAATCGGTAATCGGTCTATGCTTACATCAGTTTATTTTCAGTTTATTCAGATCAGGTATACTACTTCAAGGAAACAAGGCAGACAATCCACAAGACCTACGCTAAATTTATAATTTATTGAGAGTTAAGGAGATTTACGTGCATGAAAAAGATGTTGAAAATTACTGGTTGTATTATTTTTATCATTGCAGTATTGATTGCCGCTTTGTTGATTTACTTAGCAAATAATCCTGCCGTTCCGAATAATTATACGGAAACAGTCAAAACAGGCGGCGAGTTGGAAGCAAAGTATATAGCTATGGGTGAGCACGAGGTAAGTTATTTTGAAAGTGCCGCTATGATGTCATTTAAGAAATATGAGATTTTTTTTCCGGCGGATATATCCGAAATGAATAGATCGCTCCCCGTTGTTGTATTTGTCAACGGAACAGGGATCACAGGCTCTAAATATCAAGCACTGCAAAAACACCTCGACCATATTGGTATTACCGGACATTCACAGGGCGGCATCGGTGTAATAAACGCTATTACAAATCAGAAGCATTCTGACATCTATAAAGCTGCTGTAATGTTGAGTTCCGCGAAGACCGTGATGAGCGAAGCTCTGCAATGGACATCTGATCCTACGCTCATCAAAGCACCAACTATGATTTTTGGTTCCACTGGCAACACAGATGAGCAGATTGCACCTCTGGAAAGCCTGCAAAAACTTTATAATGACATCCCCAATAATGTCACAAAAGTGATGGCAAGAAGAAATGATGCCGATCATGGGCAAATGCTTTACTATGCAGACGGATATGTAACCGCATGGTTTATGTACTATCTTAATGGCGATACCGAAGCAGGAAACGCATTTTTCGGAGAGAATGCTGAAATTCTATCTAATGCAAACTTGCAGGATATTAAAAAAAACCATTAAGGGATTTGTGAAAGATTCGTGAGCGGTTTTCCACCCCTTACATTTTCGGGCAATGGTTGATTAAATCAAGCGAACGCTCCAAAGCCACATCGGATACTTGGGCAAAGTCTGTGCCTTTAGGAAAGAACGGTACAGTCTAACTCTCAATTTTCGGCATTGTATATGACCGACCAGATGCTGGAGATTACGAAATTTACTCATTCGCATTAACGATTCCAGGTTTCCAAATATGAAACCGGAGATATTACACTGGATATCGATACGCTCTATGCTATAGCAATTGCATTAAATGTACAGGTAGAGCAGTTGTTGCACACTGAGCCCAAAAACCGTTTGATTAGCAAAAAAGGCGTCCCTTCAGCTGAATATTAAACCATACCACGAAACCTTTCTCTGACTAAGGTTAGAATTTATTATTTTTTCATTAATGTGCGCTCACCAAGCCATAATCCTATGGTTTCAGCCAAGGGATTATGGCGAATGAGCATTAAATTAATTACACTCTAATCTCCCATCCAAATAAAAATTGATTCAGCTTCGTTTTACAAGTACCTGCCCTTTTCCTTTGCCATTTCGAATGACAAGCTATCTGAGTATTCGGTTTGTTTGGAGTGACTACAGGACTCACGTATTAACAAGAGTCAGTTGTTGGTTTTCTTCTTTACCTGAACAGGTACATTAAAATCATCTACGTTGATATGTCCAAACCCGCCTTTGGATTGGTCGACCACCTTTATATAAAGCTCCTCGCCGATATAATCCGTCGCATCCCAAATCTTCCGTTGATATTCTTCATAATTGGTTGCTGTCTCTTTAAATAACTCTTTGCCGTCCGACGCCCGAACCAACGCAACATACAGACGATCTATATCCCGGCCGCCGCTGATAAGGAAGTTGATCTTACCGTTCCCACCAAGGACGAAATTTTGAGATCTTAGCGCTCCGGTTAAGCTGTCGCCGCCGGCTTGCTCGTTGAAGCCCCACAAATGGTAGCCGCCCGGAATTTTATGCGACGGGTTGAAGTAAATGTTGTCCCAGAAGAACTGGGTATTGGTCACATGGACATTCTGGAAGGCGTCTCCTTCCGTTATCCACCCTGTTAAGTCGCCCGTAGCAAAATCATGGTTAGGCAGCTCTGTAATATCCTTATACACAGAATTATCCCACTTATCGGGTACATAGACCGGAGCAGCCGGTTTACTCGTTAAGGCATTCATATCCCATACTTGCATGGATTTGATATTGATATCGCCATCGGCCAGATCTGTAAGCCTAGGGAGTCGTATCTGCCTACATAGACACGAGTTGTCAGCTTCTTCTTGTAATTTGCAAATGCTTCAATGACCGAGCGATCGAGAAAGATATGGAGTTTCAAGTTCTCTCCTTTAAGATCTACATATCCTCCTTGAATGCCGTCCACACGCACATCCGGATCAATGCTGCCCTTGGTTCGATCCACGTTAAATGTCCCGTTCTTCTTGTCGTAGTAAATGAGCGTCTCTTCTTGGCCTTTTTCCGAGCGTCGCACCTTGAGACCAAATTTCTGGGCTTCACGCGGATCAATCTCCATCACAATCTCTAGTATGTCGCCTTTGACATTCTTAATCAATTGATTGGCACTCTCCAAATTTTTGTCCGAAAAATCAACCCACTTTTTCCCTCGAAGGTTCTGTAGTTCTTTAATCGGTTCGATATGCAATTTATCATGCTTATCGAGGCTTAGGGAAACCGGCAAAGATAAATTATGAGCCATCCGGATTGATATTCGGCTTGCGGTGTTCTTACATTTTGCACCATGGAAAATACGACCGTTCTTCCGTCGGGTGTGACCAGACCGCTCTCTGCGGTTAAATAGCCGTCACCTACATCCATTTTGGAGGGTGCCTCCTGATCAGGAATAAATTTAAAGTTATCCCGGTCCCAGGTCCCGATCCAGTAAAAGACCTCAACATCTCTTTGCACATCGTTCGCTGGAGGAACATGCTCCGGCTTTTCATGGGGATTAATCATGAAAATATATTTTTGCTTGCCCGTACTATCCGTGCCTAACGGCAATAACACTGGTAGCTCCCATACCGTCCCCAACTCCGGATAACGGCTTCTGTCACTAACGTATAACGGACCCTTATATTCCCAATTGTACATATCATCGGATACATACACCAAAGCTGTGCCGCTGCTGAAGTCTGGAAGACCAGATGTCACTAGCTGATACCACTTGTCCACCTCTTTGTCGTACCATACAAACGGATCGCGGAACTCGTTGTGTATGCCTTTTCCGTTCTGCTCCGTTACCGGTTTAGGATATTTCACCCATTTTTCCAAATAGGGATCGGACAAATCCGCCGGAGTTGCCAACCCTGTTCTTTGGTTCGGCGACAAGGAGTCGTTGCCAGCGGTATAGAACAGAACAGGATTGCCGTTTCGATCATACGCTGCACTGCCTGACCACGTGCCGTCCGGATCTAGGGTGCCCGCTTCGGGCGCAAGAGCAGGTCTTACATTTTCCCAGTTCACCATATCGTCACTCACCCAATGCCCCCAGTGGATTTGATGCCAGAATGGACCTTGCGGGTTATGTTGATAAAATAAATGGTATTTGCCGTTATAATAAATCGGTGCATGTGCTTCATTCATCCAGTTTTGCGGAGGCATCGCGTGGTACTGGGGTCGGTGCTGATCTCCGTCAAATACACTTGGATCCTCATCAATGTCCGCATTCGGAATTTTCGGAATTGAACCTCCATGAAGCGCCTTCACGCTCTCATATCCAGCAAGTATCTCCTGGTTCGTAAGGGCTTTATTATGCAGCTTCACTTCATCTAGGAGTCCGCTGAACATATTGAAAGAGAACACCCCTGCTAACTCTACAGGTTTATTATTTTTCCCGATAACCAGGCTTTCGGTAGATGGTGTGATGGGAACGTTGACGGGGGTTGCTTGGGAAGCCACTTCCTCACCGTTTAGATATAATTTAATTTTTCCATCTTCTTTACTGAAAGTAGCAGCCACATAATTCCACTTGTATTTTTCCAACGGGTGATCCTTTACCCATACCTGAATCCACTGACCGCCAATGCCTACTTGCATCGACCATGTACCGTGCCGATACATACCAAGAGAAAAGCCTTCTGCTTTATCTTGATCGGATTGGTTTACGATCGCAGACAACTTGTTTCCGTCTCCCCACTCATAGCTACGCGGTGCAACCCAAGCTTCGATGGTTAACGCGTCGCTTACAGGCACAGTATCGTTTGCATTGACCTCAACATAATTCGAGTATCCATCGAACAATAAGGCGCCGCCTTTTATTCCGCGCGGAGTCCATCTCGGATCCTTCGATGCCATATACCTGGCGTTGTTAAAAACATAGTTCACATCGTGCTTAAGATTGTGTACTTTCTCCAGCGCTTTCTTTCCTGCGCCTTCATCAAGGTTTAAGTGGAAAATAGTACCCTTACCACTTGCTTGGAAACTATCAACGGCAATGCTGGCTTCATTGGAATGATCGACAACCTTTACATAGAGCTTCTTGTTGTAGTGTTCTTGCACTTTCCATGAGATTTTCTCGTTCGCACTGACATTCCCGGTTCTCATAAGCAATGTATTGCTGTTCGCATCGTAAAGTGCAACATAGGCGTTTTCTGGTTTGAGGATATCCAAAACAGTAAAGTTAATCGTTCCGGTTCCCTGAAGCGTAAAAGTATTAGAAGTGATGGAGCCCTTTCCTTGCAGGGAGGATTTGGCATAGAAGTTCCCTTCTTTGCTCATATGAGCTTCATCAGTCACTTCAAAAGCATCTCCCTCAACCGTCCAGCCATCGAGATTTCCGGTTTCAAAGCTTGGATTATCGATTTCATAGCGCTTGAAATCTGGCTTGATATCTGTCGCAACAAATCCTTCAGCTGGCTCCGACTCATGGTACATGGAGAATGCGTCCGCAAAAATGACTCCCCAATCCGAGGTTGCATTATCGACGACCTCCACATACAGTTTCTTGCCCAAATATGTGGAAAGATCCGCCTTGTATTGCACCATATTGGCAAGCCGCATGCCCAGCGCGGGATCTGGGAAGCCAACGTCGGCGAATGCGCTATTTCCGTATCGGGCAATAACTTGTCCCGTATCGACTTCCACAATATTTATAAATACCTTGTCTGGGTTCTTCGCACCGCCAAGCCTGAAGCTGATCCAGCCGCTGCCACCCAGCACGAAAGTGCTGGAATGGAGTATACCTGTCGCAGATTCGTCATACTTCCAGCCGTTTAAATGATAAGCTCCTTCCTGGTTATACGGTATTTTTTCCGCCCACCAAGTCGTTTCGTCGGTTACGCTATTCGGACCGAACGCATCGCCTTTGACAACGGTCCATCCCGTCAAATCTCCTGTTTCAAATCCAGGATTCCGGATTTGATAGACTGAATCCGGAACTGACAATCCCATGTCATTCTTAGGAATATTCTTGATTTGATAAATCGCATCCGTAACCGATGATTTCACATCATTCTTAGGAATGAGCGTTTCTCCAGCAACAGTTCTATTTTCGGATGCGACAGAGATTCCCGGAACAACAAGCTGGAGAACCATAGCCCATATAACCATTCCCAATATCCAACATTTTCCTCCTTTTACTTTCCTCATTCTCGAGCCTCCTTCGAAACTTGTTATACTTGCGAACATCGATACCTCATTTCGAAATGCTCTCCTTGTACAAAGATGAATAGTCATGAAGAAGGGAGAATATGAATGAAACGTTTCCAAACGGAGGAATGCAAAGTTTCTTGATCATTTGTGCATACCCCATTCGTAAGGAGCGCCTAAACAACCGTCTTACCAAATGGACTGCATATCCCATATATCCAAGGATTTAACAAACGGTTCTCCATCTCCCCAAATCTCGAGTCCCAAAGCATCCATACGGCTCGGATATACCCGGGTTGTCAGGCTTTTCAATCCGTTTGCATAGGCTTCGACCATGGAGCGGTCCAAATAAATGTGGAGCTTCAGATTCTCCCCAAGTAGCTCCAACTTTCCGCCTTGAACCCCTCCGCACTTTTCTCCCGGGTGCAGCGTCGTTTTCGACCGGTCGACCAAGAGCATCGTTTGATTCCAATCATAATACAGCAGAGTTTCTTCCTCTCCGTCCGGCGTACAACGGACCTTGATTCCGAATTTTTTGGCGCTGCCGGGCTCCAATTCCAATTGAATCTCAAGCATGTCACCATGAACATTCCTAAGCTGTACATTAGTTTCAGCCAATGACTGGTCCCGAAGCGATAGCCGCTTGGGGCCACGCAGCGATTGAAGCTCCTGAATCGGCTCTATTCCCAGACGTCCGTCATCCCTCAAATACACGCTTAACGGCAAGCCTCCGTTATGAGCCCAGCCCGACTTATATTCCATCTCGGACGTCCTGTCGCCTTGGGCTATCGTAAAGACGATATTTCTGCCGGTCTTCGGATCAACCATTCCACTCGGTCCGGTAAAATGGAAATCCCCGACGTCAATCAATTGAGGTTCTTCTTGATCGGGGATGAACGAAAGATTTTGCTTGTCAAGTTGTCCGATCCAATAGAACACCTCGACATCCGCTCCCTTCCCCACAGGGCTAACAAGCAGGAGATGTTTGTTCACCCCCTGCTTGTCCCTGCCAAGGGGAAGAAGCACAGGGAGCTCCCAGATGGGTCCAAGGTAAGAAAACTTCTGAATATCCGCTTTAAAAAACGGCCCTTTATACGTCCAATTCAGCATATCCTGTGACGCAAATGCCAGTGCTGCTCCTCCTTCGATTCCGGACCCGACCAGAGCATACCAGCCGTCATCGTCCTTCCATACGAATGGATCTCGGAAATCCCCAAATGCGCCCATTCCCTTCTTCTGCACGATCAACGGCTCTGGATGTTTGACCCACTGAACCAGATCCGGGTTTCCGTCAAGGGTATAAGTACTTCGGGCAAGCGCTACGCTCTGATTCGGAGAAGCGCTGTCATTACCTGCCGTAAAGAACAAGACAGGAAGTCCGTCAGCATCATAGGTTGCGCTTCCCGACCAGATCCCGTCCGGTGCGAGCTGATCCTTTTCGGGCGCCAGGGCCACGGGTAGATCACGCCAATGCACCAAATCCTGACTTACCCAATGCCCCCAATGGATCTGATGAAAGAACGGTCCCTGCGGATTATGCTGATAGAACAAATGATATTGCCCGTCAAAATAGATCGGTGCATGGGGTTCGTTCATCCAATGGGCCGGCGGGCTAACATGATATTGCGGTCTGTGCCGATCAAGTAGCAGTGGCGTTCGGTCTAGCTTGATCTCGTCATAGTTTAATTGCGGCTGGATACCTTCATGAAAGGTATCCAGCACATAACGATAAGAAGCGGCCACTTCTTCCGCGCTCAGCGCCCGATTATAAATCTTGAGTTCATCAATGATACCGCTAAACATGTGCAGGCTGAACACTTCCGCCAGCAGGCTGCTATGGTTATTCTTGCCAATCAGAAGATCCGTGCCCGCCGCCTCAGCTAGGCGGGAACCACGAGGCACGGCAGCTGAAGCGATTTCACTGCCGTTCAAATACAGCTTGATTTCCCCTTGGTTCCCATCGAACACAGCATTCACGTATGACCATTCATTCTTCGGCAGTTCATGGCCGTCTGGCGACCAAAGTTCCTTCCAGTCCCCTCCTTCCAGCCCGACTTGGAAGGACCAGGAACCGTGACGGAACATGCCGAGCAGATAACCCTGCTTGCGATCCAGATTGTAGCGGTTCACGATGGCGGACAATTTGCCATCATCCCCCCATTCATAGGAGCGTGGGGCTACCCATACTCCTATGCTTAACGCTGATCGATACTCTGGCTCGGTGTTTTGATTTCCCTCATCGAACGAATGCGCAATGTAAGTCGAATAACCATCGAACAGAAGCCCTTTTCCAATTACCCCCTGTCTCCACCGTGGAGGGCAAGGTTTAGTAAACTCCGCTTGGTTAAATACGTACTGGATTTTATCCTGGACTTGGGATACGCTCTCCAGAGCTCTTGTACCGGTTCCTTCATTGAAGGCCCAATACATGATCAATCCCCGATTATCGGTTGCATGGCTCATACTTCAACCCTCCTTGTGTCTGCTCCGTTGGACCATTGGGAATATGAATGGAGTTAAGAGCATGCATAAAAAACGAGTTCACTATAACTTCCCCTGATTTCGCACTTATCTCAATACGATCCATCGGAGCATCAGGGAATATTTGATCCGTCAGTGCAACCAAACCCTCATTCGCGTACACTTCAACCGCGTTGCGATCCAGCCAAATATGCAGTTTGATCTTCCCATTCTCCGAAACCATTCTAGCACCGTGCTTGCACGCAAACGATGGGTGGAAATCAGTCAGACCCGATTTCGAACGATCGATGAATAGCCATTGGCGCACAGGGTCATATCCGATAATAGTCTCGCTTTGCCCAGAGGACTTCATTTTAATATGAACCTCGTCCCCGGAACGAATGTCGATATCCGCTTCAATTTCAAGCAGAACATCATTCGTTTTTTGCGTAAACGGCACCGCTGGCTTAACCTTAACCTCATTCCAGCAGAGCGTTCCTTTCCGTAGCTGCTCTATTTCCCGAACAGGCATTTGGGTCAGAACTACGCCCTCGTCTCGGCTGGTCAATGACAAGACGCGAGGCAGAGTCATTGTGCCTCTCCAGGCCCCGGTAGGCGTTTGGTTAGCATATTTCCAGTTGCTCATCCATCCGATGATCACACGCCGTCCATCCTGCTCAGCTATATCCGACCAGGTGACCCCCGCATAATTGTCCCGGCCAAAATCCAGCCACAGAATATGATCGGCCGGATGGTCATTGATGAACGTATTTCCGTCGAACTCTCCGATAAAGTATTGCGTGCGTGAGCCTTCCGGACAGTTGGGATTATCTCCGATGCTTATGATAAGTACCCATTTGGAATGTCCGCTGTCATCAACCGGTAATTCAAAGAGATCAGGGCATTCCCAAACTCCGTCATGCGAGCCTTCACTCTTTCCGAATTCGCCTGACAACGACCATTCACGTAAATTGTCGGAACGATAAAACCGAACGTGGTCTCCAGCGACAAGAGCCATAATCCAGCATTCACTTGGCGAATGCCAGAACACCTTGGGGTCCCGGAAGTCGACCAGATCATGCTCGTCGAGTATTGGGTTCCCCTCATATTTGTGCCATGTTCGGCCTTTATCGCTACTGTAAGCTAGGCTTTGCCGCTGGCGAGGTTGTCCGGTCTCCGGACAGCTGTCTGCATGAGTGAAGAGTGCGATCAATCCATGGGAACCATCGAACAGTCCGCTGCTATTATTCCAGTCAACCACACAGCAACCGGAGAAAATAGCGCCGTGCTCATCCGGGAACAGAGCGATAGGCATATGCTCCCAATGAACCAGGTCTTGGCTTACAGCATGACCCCAGTGCATTGGTCCCCATTGGTTACTATAAGGATGGTGCTGATAAAACAGATGATAGACTCCTTCGTAATAGACTAATCCGTTGGGATCATTCAACCAGTGGGAGTGAGGTGAAAAATGAAAACCCGGCCTAAATCTATCATCATCGTGCTGTTTATTTGTCTCGATTATCTGGGTAATTTCATCTGTCGTCGGCATAGATTGAAGAGCCCCTTTCCGTGTGGTTACTAATGCACCACCGGCATTAGCAAAAGTTAGCATACCGATGATTTGCTGTTTGGTCAGCTGATTCAAAGAAATACCAGCATTCAGTATCTTATATAACAAGCAGCCCAGAAAAGCGTCGCCGGCTCCTGTCGTATCAATGGCCTCTACTTGAAAACCCGGCACATATCCGTCATGACCCGCTAATCGGTAATAGCAGCCTTTTTCCGCTAAAGTTACGAAGATCCCAGCAATGCCGAATTGCTGTTGCAGCTCTAGCGAGCCTTTTTCCACATCAGTTGTACCCGTTATAAAGTGGAGCTCATCTTCGGATATTTTCAGGATGTCGGCATACTTCATGCCCCAAAGGATATTCTGTTTCGCTTCCTCTTTACTCTCCCATAAAGCAAACCGGATATTCGGATCGAATGAAAGCAGGACTCCTGCCTCTTTAGCCTTCACAACTGCCACTCTTGTTGCCGTACGGGCCGGCTCATGGGTCATCGACAAAGAACCAAAGTGCAGTGCATGGCAGTTTTCAATCCTATCGAACGGGACATCCTGCGTGCGCAAGTATGTATCCGCTCCTGGTTTCCGGTAGAAGCTGAACGATCGGTCTCCGTTGTCATCCAGATGAACAAATGCCAGCGTTGTATTGGCTTCATCTGTAAACGTAAGCGCAGACACGTCGATGCCACCGTTCATCAAGGTATCGTGCAGCAAGGAACCGAATTGATCATCCCCAACTTTGCTAATCAACGTCGCTCTAGCTCCTAAACGGGATAGAGCAGCTGCTACGTTAGCCGGAGCCCCTCCAGGATTGCATTCAAACTGCCCGTTGCCTCCCGCTGTACGACCTGATGGCGTAAAGTCTATCAATACTTCCCCAATGGTTATTACATCAAGCACAGTTTTCTCCCCACCTATCGTTTGATTATTTATTTATTAAATTTGCATTATAACGGTCCAGCCCTTTTTGATAGATCTCCATTAATTCGTTCAGCCCCATCTTCTCGAGTGTCTTCACATAGCTGTCCCACTTTTCGTCTACCTCGCCATCGACGATGAACTTGCCTCTTTGGGTATTTACATATTTAATAAGTTCAGGCTCAATCCGATTGATTTTATCTAGTTCATCCGGTTCAAAGAAGATGCTCGGATAGTTTTCCTTTTTCATATATGGAGTGTAATATTTCTCCAAATACTCAGCACGCTTCTGAGCTCGGGGTTCCATATCAACAACTTTTCCGAAGTCATCGAAAGTAATGACGCCCGGATTCCCTGTGCCTGGAGCCACTTTTTGACGGAATTCACCTGCGGAGACTCCCTTGGGAAGCGGCAGGTTCACCAATTTTCCTTTTTCGTCCTTCTTGAATACGAAATCCAACGGACCCCAGTGAATTTGAGCCGCCATGTAAGGGTCATACTGTTGATCGATCCAACGCATCGTCATTGCCGGATAACGGTTCTCCTTTGTAATCACGAAGCTACCTCGTCCCGGTCCTCCGCCGTTGTTGCGACCAATCATTTGATCTCCATTTGGGCCTTTAAGCGGGGGCAGCAGAGCATAATCCTTACTACGCTCCGGTCCGACAACTTCTTCGACTTCCCACCAAACGTAGGAGCCGAGCGTTTCATCTGGTGTTTTGCCTTTTGCTAAATACTGAGCGGCATCCTGGGTAAACGATTCAGGGTCAATCAGCCCCTGCTTATACCAGTTATCATGAATATATTTTAATGCTTCCTTAAATTGAGGTTGCGAAGCGGTAAAGATCACTTTACCTTCGCGGACGATCCGATGTTCCAAATTATCCGGAAGACCGAAAGCTCCGAATATGCCAGCAATGTCACTACACCACTGCATGTGCATAAAGCTTAATGGGATTTCATCAGCCTTGCCATTGCCGTTCGGATCCTTCGTTTTAAAGGCAATCAAAGCCTGCGTGTATTCGTCCAACGTTTGAGGTACTTTTAAACCCAATTTATCGAGCCAATTTTTATTGATGACGTGAAAGAAGGGGTTGGTATCGAGCTTATTCTCTTCCCACGACGGCAGCCCATAGATGTGACCGTCTGGTGCTGTGATGGCTAGTTTAATGTCAGGCCGACGATCGAGAAGCGCTTTCAAATTAGGCGCATATTTATCAATCAAATTCTCCAGCGGAATAATGGTTCCGTCTTTACCGTAATTGATTAGCTCGTAATCTGTGAATCCGGCTCCGTAAAAGGCATCTGGCAAATCTCCGCTGGCCAACAACAAATTTTTCTTCTCTGCAAAGTCAGTGTCTGGAATGTTTCCCCAATCAATTTTTATGTTTGTTTGTTTTTCCAGCCGCTTAAATATTTCCATTTTTGAGTAATCTGGAGCTAAAGCAGCTTTTGGGGATACCATCTTTAATGTCACCGCTTCTTTAACAATCGGAAGACCGGTTTTATTAAAATTTGCATCCTGATCCGGATTCACTGTCTGATTTTTTGATTCGCCACCGCCTCCCGAACATCCGCTAAGAGCAAACACTCCAGCCAGCATTAGCATTCCAGCCCTTTTGAATAATTTCATCGTACATAACCTCCTTATGTCAGTCCACAAGCTGAGAACTTCCCTTGTCCTTGTTATTTACTTGTCTGAATGCTGAATTTAGGTATTCTGTTGCACATTCCCCCTTTCAGGCACCCTGACAATGTTAGCCTTTGATCGAGCCGATCATCACGCCTTTAACAAAGTATTTTTGCAGGAAAGGATACAAAATCAGCAACGGTAGGCTGGATACCATGATGACACCATATTTGATAAGCTCTGTAACGCGCATCTTCGCTGCGTAGGATTCCACGTCGATCATCATGCTCGAGTTGGCCTGATTCTGGACAAGAATGTTGCGAAGGACCAGTTGTAATGGATACTTGCTTTCATCGTTCAAGTAAATCAAAGCGTCAAAGAAACCATTCCAGAACCCGACAACATGATACAGTACCATTACGGCTATAACGGACTTAGACAAAGGTAATACGATGCTCCAAAAAAATCTGGTATTGGAACAACCATCAATGGAAGCGGCCTCCCACATTTCATCAGGGATGGTCGACTGAAAAAAAGTCCTTACGATAATGACATTGAACACACCTCCTGCTCCAGGAATAACCAGTGCCCAGATCGTATTCAGCATGTGAAGATCTTTAATCAGCAAATAGGTCGGGATCAACCCCCCACTAAAAAACATGGAGATCAGTAAAAACCACATTATCACCGACTTTCCTGCCATTCCTTTACGAGCTAACGGGTAAGCTGCACATACGGTCACGGCAACTCCGATTAATGTTCCTAGACTCGCATATAAGATCGAATTGGCATATCCAATCCATATAGATGAATCGCTGAATATTCGCCCGTATCCATCCAGCGTAAAACCCTTTGGAAAGAACCATACTTCACCTGAGTAGATGAGATTGGGGTCACTGAGTGAAGCAATCAATACAAAATACAGCGGGAATAATACAAGCAACATAACTATGGTCAGCATGACGTAGTTGATGATGTCAAACCATAAGTCTCCCTTACTTTTTCTCTTTAATAATTGATTCAAATTGATCTCCCCCTTACCACAGGCTGGTTTCCGTCAATTTTTTTGCGATCCGGTTGACGGTGACTATCAGGATAATATTTACAACTGAATTAAACAGGCCAACTGCTGTAGAAAAGCTGTATTGTGCTTTTTGAATCCCAATTTCATAAACATAGGTCGGAATAATATTGGATGTGGCATAATTCAAATCGTTCTGCATAAGGAAAGCCTTTTCAAAACCGATGCCCATAATGTTGCCGAGTGCGAGAATCAATAAGATGACGATCGTCGGCAAAATGCTTGGAATATCCACATGCATTACGCGCTTCCATTTGCTTGCTCCATCCATGATCGCCGCTTCATGCAATTCCGGATTGACCCCTGCCAGAGCTGCAAGGTAAATGATGGTAGCAAAACCTGTCTCTTGCCAAACCCCTGATAATATATACAAAGGACGGAACCACCCTTCGTCGGCCAAAAACATAATGGGGTCCCCTCCAAACCAAGTGATGATGTGATTCACAATTCCGCTGTTTGGAGACAGAAAAACATTAAGCATACCGACGAGCACTACGGTAGAAATAAAGTGCGGTGCATAAATTACAGTTTGTACAATTTTCTTGTATCTCTTGGCAAGCATCTGATTGAGCATAATCGCTATAATAATCGGAGCTGGGAAGCTAAATACAAGCGATAGAGCACTGAGTGTAAGCGTATTAGTCATGATCGTCCAGAAGTTATAGGAATCGAAAAAATCAATAAAGTGCTTAAAGCCTACCCACTCGCTTCCCCAGATTCCCCGACTTGGTGAAAAATCCTTAAAAGCAATTTGTATTCCATACATCGGATAGTATTTAAATACGAGATAAATAATAATGATTGGCAGCAAAAACAAATACAGTTCATAATCACGTTTGATCTGGTTCCATATTTTGCGATTTGGCTTGATCGTAGAATGATCTAACTCGCTAATTCTTGTATTCACCATTACACTCCCTTTCTTGACATCGGATATTTTCATTTTTGAAACGTTTCCAATTTACTTTAAAAAAACGGGAAGACGAAGCATCTGTTGATCCAGACTTATTCCTTTGATCTCCAAATGAAACGTTTCCAATTTATTATAAAAAAAAATGCCGAGTTTGCAGATCCAAACTGAGATCCAACTGAATGAGCTAATATCTTTACAATTAAGATCATGTAGTTTCGCCTTGCCTGAAGATAACGGGGAGACGATACACTTGCTGATCTAAAGTTATACCCTCCATCTTTTGATACAGCAGTCTGATTGTCATACGTGCCATTTCCTCCACTGGCTGCCTGATTGTGGACAATATCGGATGAAAATAAGGATGATTCTGAATGCCGTCGTAACCGATGACCTTTACATCCTCTGGAACGCGAATACCCTGCTTGCCTACTCTTTCTATATATTTGGCGGCTAACATATCGGTAATAGCGAAAATGCCGTCCACATCCTGATACTTATGTAGAAATTCGCTAAAATAGGCATCGTCGTTCACAATAGGGTCTGGTTTCTCGTATATCACATAGTCGACACCTAATTTTTTCGCCTCATCAATGAAACCTTTTCTTCGATTCATGGTTTCACTAAATACGGAAGTTACACTTCCTATAAAAGCCGGTCTCTGGGCTCCCGCTTTAATAAGTTCCCTTAAAGCCATACGCCCTCCCTTATAATTATCCGAGGTCACACAGGTAATTTTTTTGCTAAAGTGTCTGTCAATACTTACAATCGGAATGTCATTGCTTACGCTATTCTCAATATCATTGTAAGTAATACCGATAATACCAGCCACTTTATTTTGCCGTAGCATATCTAGATAATACAGTTCCTTTTCGGGCTTACCACCGCTATTACATAGCATGAGCTTAAAGCCTTCCCGATCCAACTCATCCTCAATGTAATAAGCCAGTTCAGAAAAAAAAGGATTCCAGATACTTGGAAGCAGCAAGGCTACCATCTTGGATTTCCTCATCTTAAAATTTCGAGCGACTTCATTAGGGATATAATTCAATTCTTGTATAGCTTTTTCCACTTTTTGGCGTGTATTTGGTTTTACAGAGCCCGAGTTGTTAATAACACGGGAAACAGTTCCCACAGCTACGCCAGCCAGGTTAGCTACATCTTTAATACTTGGCATTTAGCCCCCCCTCTCTCTTATGAAAATCATAATAGCACGAAATTGGAAACGTTTCAATAATCTTTGAAGCACTTTTTTTCGACTTTTTTTATTGCCTAGCCCGCATGTAGCTAAATCAAGTGTAAACTGGTCAGAAACATGATAAGCCAAGTGACAGAGCTGCCATAGGGTAAATAGGTGATGTCCGTTAGAAGGACGAGTCCGGGTACTTCCTTTCTGAAGTCTCTCTGTAAAAGGTAATAGAACGCGAACCTTTCTTAAAGCCTCGAAAGCAAAGGCCTTCTTGATGTTAGCAAAAAATAAAGTATTTTCTTAGTGCTTAGATTAATTTATGTATCTTTTTAAAGAACTACATGCTACTCGCGTATGTTCTTAAATTATTAATTGGAAATTGAATATAACGAGATGGACGTAGCCCAAGCGAAGGCTCGGGAGCGTCCTTGGAGGAGTTAATTTGAAGCAAACGATAGATTTTATGAAAATGAAGCAAAACAATAAAAAGATCGTCATGTTAACAGCTTATGACTATCCGTCTGCAAAGCTTGCAGAACAAGCCGGTGTTGACGTCATCTTGGTTGGGGATTCGCTTGGAATGGTGGTTCTTGGTTACGATTCAACTATCCCAGTGACACTCGAAGATATGATTCATCATACCAAAGCAGTAGTTATCGAACATATAGGTCCTTTCGATCCCGGTGATTGGCATCGGTGCTGGAGTAAATGTAGATGCCCAAGTTCTCGTATATCATGATATTTTGGGTTATGGTGTTGAGCGAGTTGCTAAGTTTGTCCAACAATATCAATCGTTAAATCCATTTTTGTGTCTTTATTATGTTATACAAAGTTGCCTCGACTTATAACTTTGAAGATTTTGAGTTTTGAACTATCGACATCATCCGAGAATTAAAGTAACTGTCTCGGTTTAATTTAATCGGCTTGATTATTAAGTCCCGAGAAGCTTGGTATAGAATCTTGTTACTGAGAGCTCTATAAATTCACGGGAGATTCCGATCTAATTCTTTTCGGCCCTTGTTTTGTTTTTTTGCATATCCCCTTTTTATCCGGGTTTACAGTGATTCAGAAGCACTTATTAGCATCTATTCATTTTCAGACTTTGAGCCAGCTACTCCCCATGTTTCCCCGTCAACTTTATAATCACTGCTGCCTCTCCATTGAGGTATGTAGTCTCCAGATCGCAAATCGTCGCTAAAACCTTGGTCAGTAGATTTCCAAGTCACTATGTCGTGGGGAGCGATTACTAATTTTTAATATATAGTTTGTTTTAACCGCCATGAGTTAAACTTACCTTTACTGGATGATCAGAATGGTTCTTCATACAAAGTTTAACATGACCCCAGCCTTTAGGGACACTAAATGCTTCTCTTACTGTTGCACTTCCCCCGATTTTAAGAAATTATCTTGTTTCCATTAGTTTTATTTTCTGAAGCTGCGCCTGTACCTACAATACCTACTATAGCTAAAGTTAAAATCGAGAACAAATTATCGATTACAATATAGTAGGTCCTTACTGCTCCGAAAGGATTAAGTTCCTTTAACCTTGATGTCTTCTCCTTACTTGGTCGCCGTGTATCACTATATCCTCTTCCAAATAGTTGGACTACATAACTCTTCCTTGGCTTAATGTAGCTGCAAAGTCTCATTATTTAGTGTGTGATAACTTACCAGTAAATATATCAAATGTTTAAAATGATCACTATAATACCCTGATTGAGCAATGTCTGTTTTAAAAACGTTCAATTATACTGGTTACGTCTATTCCATATTGGTTAGCCGCTATCCAAATATTCAATAATCGAACAATTCTATCTTCTTGATTGCATCTATCGATGCATCAATATATGCAACATATTCCAAAGGGGAGAGTCCCACATTGAGCTTTTACTGTACGTTCCTCGCTCCAGACTTTGAGGGGTTTGGAGATCGCAGGTGGTCTTATCTTGAGGTGCTCGGCGACCTCCCCGACTATAGCGGCCCTTGTGACAGCCTTTACAGGATGTTTCGGCGAGGCTGAGTGTATGGCAACCAATTAAACATCTCCTTAATTAATCATATACTTAAAAGTACAACGCATTGTGTGGTGTGGTCGTGTCAATTTGCTTAGAATGGACATTGACTCAAAGACCTAAGGATCGCCGGTGCCCACCTTGCCTATATGAAGATAAAATCCTTATGAAATGGATTAGAAGAGATTTGAACTTATAGTTAGTAAATATAAATTATATGCCCGATTGGGGAATAGCCGTTTTAAATTGTCTCCCACTGAATAATACTGCCCATTACTTCAATGAAAAAAGCAGCCCCTCTTGAACTGCCCTACTGCTAGTAACTTCAACAATAGGGTGAGTTCATTCATGGGCTACCTTATTTACCCAGTAGCTATTCAGCGTTTTTTAAGAATTCAAGCTCTTTGACAATACCCGGAAATAATTTATCTAGATTGTAAAATACCAGCAATAAGATTTGCAGGAGAGCCAAGATAATTGGAACGTAGATAAACATGAAATGAATAGACGCTAGCGCAGTAGCACTGATTGTAGCTTGTCCACCAGCATATCCTCCCAATGCCAGCCCCCAACCGATAAGTGCCGCTCCCAAACCGCCTCCCGCTTTTGTGCCGAAACTACCCGCACTGTACACCAGTCCTTCGGTGCGCATCCCTGTCTTCCATTCGCCATACTCAATGGTATCTGCCAACATGGCAAAGAAGGTTCCGAGAATAGCGGCATGTCCAAGCGCTTTAATAACGAGTCCCAGACAGACCGCCATCAGACTTGTGGGACTGACGGCAATGACAAGCGACCCGACAATAAGGAGGATACTTCCGATAATGGAGGAATTTCGTTTACCGATCCGCTTGACGATGGGGGGCAATAGCATATAACCAAGCAGGGAAGGAAGCAGTAAGGATATGCCGAGCACTCCAATCAGATTGGCGTCTTTTAACACATAACGTGCGTAGTAAATATTCATACCTGTGCCCAGTGCGTTATTTATAAAATAGACCACAGCAAACCCAAGGATCAATTTCCAATACTTATTACGCATCAGCGCTCCAAAAGCGCGTCCAAACGGAATTGGCTTTTGTACAACAGATGGAGTAACCCTTTCTTTGGTACTGAAGAAGGTAACAAGAAATAAGAAGGTTCCGAGCAAGCCAAATATAATAAAGGTGAAAATCCACCCTTTTTGACCGCCGCCGAATGACTTCACTAACGGGAGGGTGAAATAATTAATTAGCAAGGCACCAATATTCGCCAGACTCATACGAAAAATATTAAGCAGAGAACGCTGGTAAGAATCCTGCGTTATCATGGAATTAAGCACACCATAAGGGACATTAATGCTGGAATAAATAAAGTTCATCAGCAGATAGGTAACGTAAATGTATAGAATAGTGATCGTCATATTTCCACTTGGAACCGTGAACAAGAGAATTCCAGACAATGCAAATGGCCCGGACATCCACAGTAACCAAGGACGTGCCTTCCCGTGTCTGCTCTTTGTTTTATCGATCAAAGCCCCAATCGCGACATCAATAAACGCATCCAGTACGCGTGCAACTAGCATTAAAGTACCAATGACCCCAGCGCTGATCCCGATTACATCTGTGTAAAAGTAGGACAGAAAAGTCATTGCGGCGGCAAACAGCAACTGGCTGGCAAAATCACCGAATCCATAACCAATTTTTTCTTTCAGCGTAATAATTGAACCGGTTTGCACTGAAGCCTCATTTCCCATTACAACAATATCGCTCGAACTTCTCATGCTCATGCTCCTTTTCCCTTGTTATTCTCTACCATTCAATGCCATCAAGAAAACGTTTTCTTAATCATCAAAAAAACAAGCTGAAATACTTTGAATCCAGCTGATTATTGGTAAAAATAATTATCTTTGTCCAAAAAATACTAGAAAACGTTTTCCGGAGTTGATTATACTCTCCTTATAAACCAAGGTCAAGCGCTTTCTTTGCTCTGGAATCTTTGTTAAACTCAATAAACAATTCAATAAACTGATATAATAAATTCAATCCACTTTGAGAAACTTTTTCTAAATAAATACTTGCTTGAAAGTCGGTGTGTACAATGAAAATGACTATAAAAGATGTGGCTCGAATGGCCAACGTCTCCATTTCAACGGTTTCCAGAGTAATCAATAACAGCCAGACGGTGAACAGTGAAATACGCAAACGAGTTCAGGATGTCCTTGAAGCCACTCAATTCCGTCCAAATGCCATAGCACGGACACTGGTAAAGAATGATACATCTCTGATTGGAGTACTTCTGCCCGCGATTAAAAACAACGTTTTTGATGACATGGTTGAAGGCATCAATCAAGTAGCGCATCTATACGGCTTCGATGTCATAATCGCCTTGTCAGGGGGGGACGAGGACTCTGAAATACACTATTACAATATGTTCCGTGAGATGCAAGCGAGCGGAATTATTATATCGGTAAGCGAAATCCGGGATGCGCTATTCGCGCTCATTGAAGCGGCGGGAATTCCCTGCATCCTTGTCGGACGGGATTTTCGAGATCAATCCATTCCTTCCGTGCATGTTGACAACATAACGGCTGCTTTTGAAGCGGTAACTTATCTAATTCAGCAGGGACATCAGGATATAGCGATGCTGCAGGGACCAGCGGGGGATATTTCAGTGGGCAATCAGCGTTTTTTGGGCTATGAACAGGCATTGAAGGCTGCTCACCTGCCAGTACGTCCCGAACGTGTATTGGAAAGCGGCTATTCAGTTGAAGACGGCATAACCTCTATGAGAAAGCTTTATCATTCAGGTCCATTGCCTAGTGCGGTGTTCTGCGCAACGGACCGAATTGCCATAGGTGCTATGAACTTTCTAGCCGAGAATGGGGTGAAAATACCTGAACAGGTCTCCTTCTTGGGATTTGACGACATTGATATGGCTACAATAATCCGGCCTAAATTGTCAACTGTCCGATATTCAGCATCCGAACTGGGCATGGTCGCCGCCCGCAATCTCATTAAGCTTATTAGAGGAGAAGAATTAGCAGCTGTCCACTGGTCCATATCGCATCAGTTAGAAATTCGGGACAGCATTACAAAACATGGAGTATCCTAACCTTTGATGCTCCTACGCGGTTGCGGGAAGTGCTTAACCGGCAGGGGTGGTCTTTTCAGCGAATCCAACGCCGAATAATGGAAACGTTCTCTTGCAGACTTTTTCGCAAAAGGGCATGATTGGGGATACGCAGAAACCAGGCTCGGTTTAAATTGCCAGACTAGCTCGTATTCAATTTTCTTTTCGATAGCAGTCAGATTAACTATCAATAAGAAAAGGTTGCTTTCTAAGTCAATACAAGGACTCAGAAAGCAACCTTTTCTTCGAATTATTCAGCTTGCCAAATATCTTTTAATTTCCAGTATGTCAACTCATTTACTAGAGCCTCTCCGCCCTCCGTTACGAGTTCTATGCCTAGCAGTTTTTCACTCGAATAGATGCGACTTGTCATCGTAGCTTGCCCTTCATTAGCAAATATTTCAATGGATGAGCGATCCAGATATACATGTAACGTCAGCTGCCCCTCTGCACTTAAGGCTGTTTGACGTACTCCATCCGTCTTTTTGCCTGATTTAGAACAATCAAGCATAAGTTTCTGACCCGGGATAGAATAAGTGATAACCGTTTCCTCCTCACCTGTTCCGCGAAGCTTCAAGCCTACCAGATCTGCACTTGACTTCGTCAGGTCGAACACGACCTTCACTTCAAGCAGATCCGCTTCAACTTCCGTCAAGTAACTGCCAGAAATAGCGCAATATTGGTACAAAACATGTTCGCTTTGACGAAGCAACTTCATTTCCTCTACTGGGTTCATCAGCAATTTATTATTGGCACCCAGCGTAATTACACGTGGGATCGTCAATGCTCCGGACCAGCCGTCTGCTTTCGTCGGCATATCCGATTCCCACATATCCATCCAACCAATCGCAATGCGGCGACCTTGATCATCTAGAAAAGTTTGAACCGCATAGAAGTCATGACCATTATCCAACTCGACGAACTCTCCATGTTTATATTCATTACTATCATAATTATATTCGCCAACATAATATCCCGTCTGGAACAAATTATTGTACTTATCTCCTTGCGCATCAATACCTTGCGGGGAGAACATAAATATATGCTTACCGTTCAGTTCAAAAAAATCAGGGCACTCCCACATGAAGCCCATATTCTTATCTCCCTGCAGAAGCACACCATGATAGGTCCAAGTTCTAAGATCAGGAGATGTATATAGAATAACACGCGGCAGATCTTCTTTCGTGCTGTTACCTAGGATCATGTACCATGTATCCTCATGCTTCCATACCTTCGGATCACGGAAATGCTGTGAGCTATCTGTTGGAGGTTCAGCGATTACGGGATTCTGCCCTAGTTTTGTAAAATGAATGCCATCTGTACTTACTGCCACATTTTGATTTTGGAAAAAGGTATTGTTTGGTTGATCAATATAGTGATGGCCAGTATAGATTAATGTCAATTCGCCGTTATTATCTACTGCGCTTCCTGAGAAGCAGCCATCAAGGTCACATGCATCTCCAGGCGCTAATGCAATCGGACAATGCTCCCAGTGTACAAGGTCTTTACTCTTGACGTGACCCCAATGCATTGGACCCCAGTTCTCATCATAAGGATGATGCTGATAGAAGGCGTGATATTCACCTTTAAATTGGATTAATCCATTGGGGTCGTTAATCCAGTTTGCTGGTGCCATAATATGATAGCCTAATCGGTAACGCTTGTTCATTTTTGCTTCTGCCTGTTTCAATGCTTCCTCAGCTTGCTTCGTATTGTTATTATATGTGTTCATTTGTCTTCCTCCTATGCTGTTTCAATATGCTTGTTAGGCTTGGGATCCAGTTTTTTCGGTTCTTTCTTTAAGGTAAAGATTGAGATTGTTGTAAAGACAAATACGAATACACCCATAATCACGTACGTATTTGCAAAACCTCTAATGTCATAAGACATACCGGCGATTGGCGAGAAGATCGAAGCTCCTACCTGACTCATAAACTGGAATCCCACCAGATATAGGATCGAAGACAGACGCATATCGAAATTAGCAGCCAAGTACTTAAATACGGCGATCAGCATGATTGGCAGTTCCAATGCGTGAATCAATTTCATAGCTGAGATACCATAAGGTCCAATAACTAAGCCTGAGCCCATGATCCGGAATGCCATCAAGAATCCTGCCAAAATCAGACCCTTTTTTGCTCCAATTTTGTTGACAATGAAAGGCGCTAAGAACATCATGCCTGCTTCCAGAAATACTTGTAGGGAATTTAAGTAACCATAAACTTGATTACCTAAAGCAACCGTTGAGAACGTTGATGAAAAGTAATTTGGGAACTGTTGGTCATACACATTGTAAATACAGGTAACGCCAAGAACATATAAAATGAAGAACCATAAATGCTTATTTGCAAACAAATATCCGATTTGCTTAAAGTTAACAGATTCTGCTTGCTCCACCTCGGAATCTGTCATCTCAACTTTAATTGTCATCATAATGATAAACAGAATGACAGCAGATACTGATGCAATCCAGAAGTTAATGTTAGGGTTGATATTGAAGAGCTGACCAGCGAAAAATGTTGCTGCTGCCCAACCTAGCGAGCCCCACATACGAGATTTCCCGTATTCAAATTCATATTTTCGGCTGATTTTCTCGACATAAGATTCGATTGCTCCGATCCCTGCCAAAAAAGAAATACCCAGGTATAATCCACCTACAATGGCGCCGAGAAATACATTGTATTGAAGTAACGGCCCATAGATAAAGATATAGAAAGGACCAACAAATAAGAGCAAAGAACTGATGAGAAATAAAATATGCTTCTTCAATCCGATTTTATCAGATATATAGCCATAAAGCGGTTGCATACATAGCGCAAAGATAGCGTTTACAGTAAAGATAACACCTGTTTCAGCACCATTCAGACTGATTTCTTGCCCTAGCCAGATGGAGAACAATGAATAACTTGCTGACCAAGTAAAGAAAAAAAAGAAGAAATAGGCACTTAGTTTCCAGTACATGCTCTTTGACTTTCTCATATCGAACGCTCCTCTAAGTTGAACATTTGGATGTAAATGAAAGCACTTTCGTATTTACAGATCGATTATATGTCAACCGCTTTCATATGTCAACCGCTTGACATATTTTCGGAAGAAAAAAGAGCTCTCCTCTTTGATTTCAATTACTCTAATAAGGATAGCTCCAATTTATATCACAATGCTAAAAACGTTGGAATTGTATTAAGCTGTACTAGCTTTAATAAGTTTCACTGGTAGATAGGTTTCTCGCGGGACATCACTGTATCCACCTTCAATTTCTTTAATAAGTAACTCTATGGAAGATCTCGCGATCTCCTGTATTGGTTGCTGAATTGTCGTTAATTCAGGGAGAAGATTGCGGGTTGTTTCTGTTCCGTCATACCCAATTACGCGGATATCTTCAGGAACCCGTTTTCCTCTTCTTTTTGCTTCAGCAATAAAAGACGCTGCCACCATGTCATTACTCGCGAACAATCCATCTACTTCAGGATGTTCATCGAGCAAGCGTTTAATCGGTTCATCGTGATTCTGTTGGTGAAAGGGATCATGTACTTCATAGGTAATTGCCTCTCGACTATACTGCTCCATCACATCTTCATATGCTTTTCTTCTTAAACTTGCTGGTGTTTCCAATTCAACAGGGCCATTTATGTGTAAGATATGCTTGCACCCCTTTTCAATAAGCAGCTCTGATGCCAGTTTTCCACCCATATAATTATCCGATCCTACAACTGGGATTGAATCGGATAGGAAACGGTCGATCGCAATAACTGCAATATTCTTCTGTTCATAATTTACGATACCTCGGTTGTGTGTACCGACGATAATACCGTCAACTTGATTTCGCATAAGCATATCTACATAAGACTCTTCTTTATCCAGCTGATTTAAGCTGTTACATAGCAACAGCTTATAGCCTAATGACGCACAAATATTCTCTATATGGAAAGTCAGCTCTCCGAAAAATGGGTTGCTCGTAGTTGGAATGATTAATCCAATCAGATTTGTCCGTTTAGTAAATAATGACCGAGCTACATCATTAGGAAAATAATTTAGCTCCTGCATCGCTTTATGAACTTGATCCTTCGTTTCTTGACTGATATAGCCACGATTATTAAGTACGCGAGAAACCGTAGTCGGTGAAACTCCAGCTAATTGTGCAACATCGTTCAGTTTTGGTTTCATTGATTCAACCTGCCTTCTCTTCATGCCAAGTCTCCAATTATTCTATTATTTTAACATTGTTAAACGTGAAAAAACATGTCTTCATCATTCCGCGCTGTATATGCAATGACATCATTTTAACCATTATTGTTCATCATATTTCAATAATATATGTTCCTGTCTCTCCTCGAGAATATTGTATACACTATGTAGTATGTATGAGGTGGTGAATAAACTTGGTTGAAATATCATCTAGAGAGTTATGGATAAATGTATCTATTAAAGTGTATACACCCCGATATTTTTCTCATTTTATATGGACTAATATGTGAATTTACCGTAGTGAAAAGAATCTCACATATGATTTCGTAAAAGTCGTTGTCGCAGGACATTAGTAAACAAAAAAAAACACCCCTCAGAAATCCTGGAATGAAGTATATCACATAATATAGTAACTTCCTCGTGGGGGTAAGTGTTACTGCAAAAGGGACAAAAAAACACACAATCCAAAATAAAGAACTCATCCTATCATAATAGCCGCTCCTAAATTTTTCAGGAGCGGCTACACGCTTAATTCAAATTGATTTTAAATCTATCCTTTGCATTGCCACCTAAAACGATCAAGCCACCTTTGGGCAGCACAACCGAATTGTTATGGCTGGCAGTTGAAAAATCTACAACCGTTCCGTTTTCATCATAGACAGCGAACCCTCCACTTGTTGGAACATCAACGGTCATCGTTTTATGGGCTACGTTTTTATCTATTTTAAACCATGTGGCTTGACCATTCGATGGTATGGTGTACACTGATTTCCCGCCCAGGACAGGTTTAATAGCATCCTCACTGATGTAGGACTGTCCATCTATGGTTAAATACTCTGAACCATCCTTGGTAGTAAAATTCAGATCAAATGCATCTCTTCCACTCATAACAGGAATCTCAACGGCATTAACGGCTTTATTCTCATCCACAATTTTAGTACCACTTGCGTATCCATCATGATCAACGGATATTTTTTTCGTTATAAATGAGGGGACCAGATAAAATATGGAAGATATCTTTTCATCCAAAGCATAATAATTTTTCCCGTTTCTGTTTTCCCATGCCTTTTTAACTGTGAGGTTTACAGGATTGGCATCTAGCTTTTGATATTCATAAGTCACCATAACCATTTGACCTAATCCCGGAAAGTTTAAGTAGAAGTTAGCCTTAATATACGTTTTCCCGTTTTTTTGTTTGTCAAAGCCTATGGCTACACTGCCATCACTGCTTTTGAATTCTCCATTGCCTGTATACACATATTTTTGCGCCGGGACTATTCCATCCAGAAAAGCTGGTAATTCAAGCTCTCCGTTTTTAATTTCTACATTGATGGTTGTACCCACAGTGCCATATAATCCAGAATAAGTAAGTAAATCAGATGGCATTTCCACTTTTACAGGAGGCTCAAAGGTTTTACCCGGTAGAATGCCTTTAATGATGCCCTTGTCTTTTAGAAGCTCCAATAAAACATTAGAAGCAAAAATACTATCCAGGATGGAAGAACCTCCAGATGAAAGCACAGCCATAGAAATATGATGCTCTGGTATGGTGATCAAAGTAGAATGATACAAAACAGTATCCCCACCCTTGGACAACGCAGTTATTCTGTAATCACTAAACGGTGCCAACTGAACCGCATCCCAACCAAGTCCATAATTAAAGCTGTTTGTCTCTTCAGGCACCCATATTCCTTTTCGATATTCATGACTTTGCATGGACTTCGCCGATTGTGCAGATAAAATATCAGGCCTGTTCCCTGTTAATACCTCCGAAAACATAGCCACCTCTTCTGCGGTGGAGTATAAGCCCCCTGTCCCGATGACATTGGCATTTTCAACCGGCAAGGCCCCCTCAATCGCAGGAAAATAAGTTTTGGACAGCTTTTGTCTATCAAACTGATCGAGTGGTGTTTTCGTAGACTTCAAACCCAAAGGTGCACTAATATGCTTTGCCAGAAATTCGGTGTAACTTAGACCACTCACCCGTTCAACCAATATTTCAAGCAATTGAAAACTATCATTACTATATACAGAATATTCGCCGGGGTTGGATTTCAAAGTTTCTGATTGTAATCTCAGCAATAGCTCATCATGATTTTTTGTATCATTGTCATTAAATAACATACTATTTTTTAAGTGGGCACCGTAAAGGCCTGACGAATGATTTAACAGCATACGCGGTGTAATTTTTTTGTACCTTTCATCGGCCATTGTAAAGTCCTTAATGTATGTTGTGAGCGGCTGATCAATATCTACCTTATGGGCATCCACCAGCATCATCGTTGCAGCAGCTACATACATTTTGCTTGTAGAGCCTATACCAAACATCGTATCTTTGGTGATCGGCTCGTTGGTTGCTTTATTCTTTACACCCACGCTATCCGATAATACGATGTTTCCATGGTCCATAATGGCATACTGCACACCGCTAGCACCGTATTTGGATACCAGCTCAGAGGCCAGACTGCGAGCCTTTTCCTTGATGGGTTCAGGAGTGCCTTGAGCAAAAGTATTCGTCATTGGCAGCACAAAAAGCATAGCAGAAACGAACACAGCTATTATTTTCTTCATTCCATATTTCCTCCTCTTATAGCTTCATCAGACTTTATTACTGACCTGATCATACAACGAACGAGGATTCTATATAAAAAAAACACCCTTAAACGTAAAAAACAATCCCTAAACAACAAGATGTCTAAGGAATGTCCTTATAAAATGGTAATAAAACCATATTATCGAATACTTTATTTTTCGTTTCAATGGTCATATTCCCACCGTATTTATCACATATTCTAGATATATTGGTTAAGCCAATGCCATGAACATCCAGGTTTGATTTTTGACTATGCAAATGAGCCACTTCATTCTCCACATGATTCAGAATGTGAATGAAAAGCGCAGACTCATTGGAATGTATTTTAATCAGAATGTACCTGTCATCAGCAATCTTGACCTTTTTAGATGCTTCTATGGCATTATCCAGCATATTCCCTAGAGCGACACATAAATCATAACGTTCAATATTTACTTTCTGTGAGTATAAGTTGAGCTGAGTATCCACCTTGATGCCATTGGCCTGAGCAATATTAAGACTATTTGTAACAAGAGCATCTATAACCAGATTACCAGTGTTAACCCTTTGATATGCTCCTTCGATTTTATTTAATGTGATCTTAATATGTTCACTCGCCTCAGCTAATTCATTTCTCTTGATACATTCGTCAATATACAAAAACTGTTGATGTGTATCATGAATGATTCTCTTTATATTTTTGAAGCTGTGAACCGTTTTTTCGTAGTTAGCATCTTGGTAGTCCATCTGATGTTGTAGTTGAGCATTTTCATGCATTAACTGGAATTTTTCAATAACATTATCGAAGATGTATATAATAAAAACATTTAAAGAAATAAAGCCAATAATAGAGCCAAAATAATACATATTCTTTTCACTATAAACAGATAAAACATTGACCTGGTATATACTTATGATGGGAACGATTAAAAATAAAAAATAGTAACGATGCTGCAAAGGGAAGGTTCTGCGTTTGGCGAATAGCCGTATAATCTGAATGACAGCAAACATGATAATACAGCTGAGTAGCATAACCTTAGAAAATATCAAGTGATCCTGTCCGCTCAAATGACTAAAGTTGCTAATCTTAACGGAGTCTACAGCATATAAAATATACAGGGATAAAAGATTAACGATGGTGATCAACACAGCATAAAGAATGGAAAAAATGATCTTTGTCTTTATTTCCACGTTATAAGAATGAGCCAAGCTAAATATGACAAATAACGCCAAAATGGAGGAAAACGTAGGAGTCAGATAAACAGTTAAATATAAGAAGTTCAACAACCCGAAAATAATGAAATACATCATTCTATTCGGCTTTCGACTGGACTTATCAAAAACCGAGTTGAAATAAAAATTGACCTGAAAGCACATCACCAGTACGACACATAGGTTAAGAAACAGGTAGTTATATGCCATCATATTAATGCATCTTCATAATCATAAATTTGGTATACAAATCTTTAACTTCTTTTATTTTAGAACGTCCAATAGGCAACTTCACATCATTTGACATCAGAACATCACCGCCAGCAAATTTTTTGACATGAATTAAATTTATAATAATCGAACGATGAATTTGTAAAAAATTATGTTCCTTTAATGCTGATGCATAATCAGAAAGAATCCCTTTGCTATCATAGGTTTGTGTAGAGGTTACAAAATGCAGCTTGTTTTTTATGGTCAAGCTTTTGGCCACTTCAATACTAATGATATCATCATATTTTAAAAGCACTTCCTCATAAGCTGACTTGATGATAACGAATTTTTTATCGAGAGCTTGAAAATATTGACACAGCTTTATTATTTTTTCCTCAAAGATATAGGGAGCAATCGGTTTTATTAAATATTGAAATGTAACTACGTCAAAACTTTCCACCATATATTCAGGGTAGCTCGTTAAAAAAACAATCTGTTCATCTAGGTGATTTAAACTCCTTATTTTTCGGGCGGTTTGAATTCCGTTCATGCCATTCATTTCAACATCCAATATTAAGATATGGAATGGAGACTCATGGTTTTGATAATGAGATACTAGTTGTTCTCCTGAGTCGAATAATTCAACTTTAAATTCTATATTTGTTTTGATTGATAAAGCGATCAGCATATTTTTAACAAGCTCTCTTTGCTTGTACTCATCATCGCAAATAGCCACTCTATACATAAATGCTCCCCTCTTTCCCATTACATGTTGCAAGGAAGTATAGTCTGAACAGTATACAATATCTTAATATTCTATACATAGCTTTTGGATAAAACGCAAATTCAAATCCCTTAAATGCGATTTATTGTGTGCTATTCGTTCTCTATGCTTAGGCGTTCCCTTTTTGCCATCAGGGCTTGCGTAGGTTGGTCGGTTTGTGGACGATGTCGCTGGAATGATGTTTGCTGCTGTTTTGACTATTTTGACCCGTTGAATAAGAACACAACTTATGATTTATTAGGAAGATAGGAATTGATGTATCAGGAGAACGACTTTCATACATAAGATCTATTGGAGGAATTTATGGATAATAAAAGGTATTTTTCAATTGGAGAAGTTTCTAGATTAAAAAATGTTACGATAAAAGCTTTACGTTATTATCATAATATTGGTTTGTTAATACCTGCATACACTAATCCCGATAACGGTTATCGCTATTATACAATTAATCAATTCATCTATCTGGATATTATAAAAATTTGTAAGCAAAGTAATGTAAGTGTTAAAGAAATTAAAGCTTTATTTGCTAAAGCCGATACTAATTACCTTAAATTTTACTTAGAACAGAAAAATGAAGAAATTCATAAAGAAATAAAGAAATTAGAGCAACTTAATAAACAAATAGAAATATTAAAGACAGCTATCCATTCATCTGAAGATGAACTTATGAACAATGGATTTAATATTCAAACAGTTAAAGACAGATACTTTTTAAGTTTATCTACTCAAGTTGGAGAACTTAATGAGATAAAGTCATTCGATAAGTTAGATGAAAAATTAGGCGAATTGGCAGTCCAAACGTTTCAGTATGGATTAATTTATTCATGTCACCATGATAATTGGAAAATCAGTGATGTATTTCGTCTAATAACATCAGATGATTATAGATTGCTTAAAGATACCTTTAATGTATCTAAATTATCAAAAGGAGAATATTTAACTATTAATTGCACAGGAGATACTGAAATTGAAACATTTCAATTAGTAAAAGAATATTTGGAGAAAAACAGTTTGACGCGTAATAAGGTTTATATGTTTTATCTAGTGACAGATGTTTTTAATCAATATAATCATTTCTCTCAATTTCAAATTAGTCTAAAGCCCACCCTATAAATAAGGTGGGCTGACTTTTAGCTTATAGCTTGTATTCATAAATAAAATTTGTATTTTCGAGTTTGCCGTTAGGTAGATTAAATACAGTTACTTCTTCATCAAGACGGACAAATCCATTATGATCATAGAATCCATAGTTACTCATTGTATCTGTATACACATAAATTTTATTTGTTTTTGTATTTCTTAAGTAAGAGATAAGCTCATTAAATAATTGTTTCCCTACCTTTTTTCCTCTAGCTTCTTCAGAAACAGCAAAGAATTCTAAGCACCCCTGAAACTCATCTTCTTTTCCTCTAATTAACTTGCTGTATGCCTCATTAGTCATAGAGGTGAGTTCAACAAATACTTTTCGTTCGATGTCATTTAGATTTAAGAGTTGTAGCAATTCACTTGTATAATCTTCTTGTAACAATCTATAAGATGTTATTTCACCAACTCTTGAACCAAAAATTACACCAATGACTTCTCCATCTAATGTAGCTACTCTTCCAAAAGTACTTTTATTTAATATTGGACTTATGAACATCATTGTAACTGCTGCATTTATTATGCCGTCATCCTCGATAAAATCCTTTGCGTTCCAGGTATCTGCGATAATAGATTTAATAGGTTCTATATCCTCTTTTCTAATGTCTCTAATATCTAAGTTCATTTTGACTTCCTCCTTTTAATCAATTAACTTACAAATTGAGTTTAATGTCTCCCCTAATGGGAGAGTCAAGTATTTAATGCAGTGTCTTTTTCAACAGGGCTCACTTACAAGAATAGACGGCTAATAATTATGTTAGACTGGGAGAACCAAAAAATGCCGAACTCTATCACAAAGAGTTCGGCATTTTCAGGTGAAACTCATTAAACTATCGCCATTTAGTTTAGCGATTCCGTACAGTCTAAAACTTTATTATTTACAGACAATAAGGATGCCCCGATTGATCCAGAACTAAAGCTTTCATCTATGATATCACCTGTATAAAAGGGACTATTATGTTACCAACTGATCACGGAGCGATCTCTAAAAAACTTGCCGGTCGTTCCTACATCGCCCGTCGCAAGCCAAACAGCCGTATCAGCCCCTTGCTCAACCGATCTCGGAGCATCGGCAGTACCCATATCGGTACGAACCCATCCCGGACACATTGAATTTACCGTGATTTTGCTGCTACTTAAGTCTGCTGACAGTTTTAACGTAAGCGCGTTCAGGGCAGTTTTGGACATACTGTATGCAAAATATCCGCCGCCCATACCATCATTTAAAGCTCCCATGCTGCTGGATACATTGACGATTCTGCCGTCTGCACTTTCTTGCATTAAAGGGATGAGCACTTGCGATAAGAGAAGTGGACCGTAGACATTCGTTTCCATTGTAGTTCGAACCGTTTCCAAATCGATATTTGTTGTATCCTTATTACCATCGATAGAGATGCCTGCATTATTAACCAGAATGTCAACGACTCCAAATTGCTCCCGCATGTCGTAAGCCAACTTACGAATACTGGACTCGTTAGTCATATCAAGCTGGTGAAAATGAACGTCAAGCCCTTCCTGCTTCAATTTGTCGCAGGCCGCCATCCCTTGATCTTCTTTGCGAGCCGTCATAATGACGGTGACGCCAAGCTTGCCTAGCTGTTTAGCAATTTCAAACCCGATCCCCCGATTCGCTCCCGTAACGATTGCAATTTTTCTTCTCATACATATATCCTCCTCATTTTCATCTTCTTTAGATGTGTAAACCCGCTTACACCCTGAAGGTTAGGCAAAGTGGCAAGATACACAGGAGTTTTGATACCTTTTTCCGCTGATCTGAGCATTTTTCTGTTCGCCAGGCGATTCCGTAAAAACTAAACTGGTAAATCCACGTGCAAGCAATTCACTTGGCATTTGTAACTATAACTATTTCATTTTAATATTATCACCTCCTCGATTAATTTAATTGACGCATTGTGTATTGACACCTATCTTCTCACCGGCAAGGTGGGCAAGACCGACATATTAATCACTTAGCCATCTTCAAGCATGATCTTACCAATATCTTCACTTACACCAATTAAAGTAATATTCATGGAGGCCTCTTTCTTTTATGTGCTTATTTTAAGCACAATTTATTCTAATAAAAAGTTGCATATGATTCTGCAACTTATTGTTAGCTATTGAGCTTTATTGTTCTTTAAAGAATCGGACTCGATCCATTAATTGAGCAATCGTGTAACTTCGCAAATACTCAATTGTCTTTAATTCGGCTTCCTGGAGAATCTTTTCAAGTTCAACATCTAACTTTTCAACATCTAACTTTTCTCCATCATCTCCGCAATCCACTTTAATTTCAGCATCATTCGAAATACTTCTGATTGCTTCGTATATATCGCCTATTGTAATCTCTGCTGAAGATTTTCTTAAAAAATATCCACCCTCCCGTCCACCTTTTGATTCAACAATACCGGCATTGTTCAGTGACTGCATAACTCTCCGGATAAAGGTGGCATGCGAATCGACCTGTCTCGCTATTAACGCACTGCTTATCATGCTGCCACTTTTGGCTAGCCAAACAATGGCCTGAATCGCTATTTTTAGACGAGGGGGACCAATGTAAACACCCCTAGACGCTGTACTCAATATACTCCCTCCTTCTCAATTTAAATTGCAATCTATATAAGCACATTATACGCAATGAAACATCTATATACAAGGGGCTTTTATATTTTAATATTGATTAGCCATTCATACAATGAAGCTTAACCATCATCATACGATGGTGGTTAAGCCTCTATAAAACAAATCTTATAATGAGAAGAGAATATTATTAATTACAACTGCAGCTTGCGCACGGGTTGATTTAGACTTTGGTGCAAATTCTCCCTTATCCATTCCGCTTATTATTCCAGCGTTGTGCATTGCAGTAATGCCTTCTAACGCATATGAAGAAATGCCATTTGCATCGACAAAGCTTAGCGGGACTTCACTATCTGAGGTCAGCCCGGCATAGGTCGTTGCTTGATAGGCCATTACAACCATATCTTGTCTCGTGATTTCATCTTGTGCACCAAAACTGCCATCCGGTCTGCCTTTAACAATACCTAACCGTTGTGCTGTAGCAACCTCATCATAGTACCATACGCCTGTTTTGATATCTGAAAAGGTCGTTGTCGCATTGCTATCGGTTAGTTCAAAAACATTCATCAGCATCGCAATAAATTCGGCTCTCGTCACTTTATCGTCCGGATTGAACTTTCCATCTCCTGTTCCGATGATAACGCCCCTTGCAGCTAAAGCCTCAATTGGCTCCTTTGCCCATTCTTTTGTTACATCTTGGAAGTTCAGATCCCTATAAGCTACTGCAAACTTACCGAATTGCTTAGGCTTGAATTCTATCCCACTTGTTTTTTTATTGAATTTTCCACTCATTACAATTTCAAAATCTCTATTATCTCTGATTTGATAGATGATCATCTTATTGGGTTGCTCGCCTAACTTCAATTCGTATGGTATTGTCACTTGAACGTCGTTTCTCCCATCAAGTTCACTTACCTTCATACCATCAATTGCTAAGCTGAAACTGTAAACTGATCTATTGCCCAATTGAGCTTGTATCTCAGGTGATAGGTTGGATAAGCTTACTTTAGCCACAGAAACCTTCACATTCTTTGCTTTTGCTGAACTCTTAGAAATCAACTTTGAAGATACATTTAATTTAGCTAAACCTGCCTCGATTTCTAAATTATTAATCGGGGTATTTTTATTACTTAACAATACATCAACAGGAAATTCGATTTCAATTTCATTCATACTTTCAATTGTCTCTACTTTAATTCCAAGTTTGTCTCCATCTGTTTGTTTGAGTGCACGCTTAACAGTTTCAGTGTCCAGTTGAGCAGTTGCTTTTCCATTAGCATTGATCGTCGGTTTTACTCTTATTTTACCGTTATTCACCTCAGCATTGTCTTGTACGCTTCCTAAAGAGTTCTCTTCTCCAGCCTTGTTTTGTATACTTTCTAAGAAATTTTCTTTTTCGCTTGATTTTCCGTTCCCTGCATTTTTCTGTTCTTCTTCTACAACTACACGAACACGTTCCAAATTCTCAATTCGTGTAAAGGGTGATTCTTCGTCACCATCACGCTGTGCGGTCACTCTTAGGGCTGGGTAGTAGGTTCCGGGCTTGGTATAGGTAAAGTATACCGACTCCGTTACCGAGGCCTCAGAGGTACCGAAAGATACCTTCTTGTAGTTCCCCGTACCTTCGAAGTCCCATTCGGTTTTCACAACCTTGCTGTTACCAGGAGGGACCACAGCTTTGCCCTGGAAGGTGACACGTTGGCCGGTCTTAACATGAATTTTAGTCGTGCCGTTAACAAGTAAATCGACGACCGGCTGTATCCCCTTACGTTCCGCAGCACTCTCCGGCAACTTGATCTGACCATCGACTACCTTGTATTGGGTTGACTCTGCAGGAGCTACCCCTTGTTCTACCCAAGCGCTTAGGTCACGAAGTGCCTGTTCGAGAATGCCATCATATTGTACAACAGTATAAGTGCTTGCCCCATTATCGTAATGATCCGCATTGTCGTTGAACCAGACACGGAAATGATCATCAAAGCTTTCACCGAGATACTGCTTCACCCTTGCACTATACCAGTCCGAATGCCAAGGAAAAGATCCCATATCGAGCAAGTTTGAGATAAGGATGACTTTTCCTTGAATATGCCCGTTGTGTGAGCCACCTCCTGCAACACCACTCATGATCATGGGGCCAATCTCCATAGGACGCTGAGGAAAAATGGGAGTTCCGTCAGCTGCTCTAAATTGATCCCAGGAATAAAAGTTGGGTCCGCTCGGAACCTGGTGACGATGGTACGATAGCAACGCAAGATGCCATCGGTTGTCGATATGCAGTTTGGCACCGCTTTCTAGGGCGCTTAATACGCTATTGGAGTTTTCGCTCCCAATCGTGAAGACTTTCTTAGTCGGATCAAACGAACCTTTTAGTGTCCCGATCTTCGTCGTACCGTCAGCTGTATAAAGTGTGTAATCTGCACCGGTTCGAGGCAGTGTTGATGGCGCATTATCAAGAGAAACGCTTGTCGGTGCATTCTGCTTGTCCCGGCTAACCTGAGTAATGGTGGCCCATTGATCGATCTTGGCGCTGCGGAACAAATCTCCGAGATCCGATTGTTCTGTACCTAGGTAGCCTGGCTTGTTCCAGAAATCTTCGACATAGGTGCTATCCATTGATTTAATCGTGTCTCCGAAACCAAAGAGGAGACTCTGAAGATCGTTCTGGCTGAGTGCCCCCTCCAACCCTCTTAAAGGAACTCCCAACTTCGTCACCTCTTGCAGTACTGCCTTCTCCATGTCATTCAAACTGGAATAAGGGTCACCGCTACCTCCCGGGCTCAATGCATCCTTTAGCTGTAAAGCCTTGTCTCCAAGCACGAAGTTCGTATAGGCCAATATGAATCCATTGTTTGGGATGGACGTTGGTACAACCGGGACAAATGGCGCTGCTCCGTCCCACACTCCCTTAGTATTTTCAATTGCACCAATCGTCTGAAGAGAGCCTCCGCTTCCACCGTATATATATCCATAGATATAATCGTCAGTGTCGTAGTAATCCGCCGCGTACACCTTAGAGAACTTTGCCGCGGCTGCATCAATTCGGTATCCGCTACTTGCATTCGTCTGAACCGTATAAGCCCCGCTGGCTGCGCCGAAAGCAATATGACTATCAAAGGCATTCTCATCATAAAGCGGATATACTTTCTGGAAGAAGCGGCCCTTCCACTGTTCTTTCGGCGGCAAGTAAAAGTTGAACTTCGCATCAGTACCCTCAAAGTGGCCTGACACTTTATGATGCGGAACTGGAGATGTTAGGTCAACCTCCCTATCAATAACTGGATTATTATACTGTGAGTCGATACACGCTGCTGTGACCCAAAGAGGCCCTCCCGTTTCTTGCGGTGTGCATTGCGATGATGAAGGTGAACCTGATACTCGCGTCACGGTCACCTTATATAGTTTCGTCATCATTCCTTCTTGTCCGGTTACTTCGATGGTGATGATGTTATTATTATCCACGCTCAAGCTCATTGGGTCGCTTGCCTGACTGCTTGCAACAGGTTTCCCGTTTACTTTCATTGTGGCGTTGCTGTCATAGACGCTGGCTGTTACCGAAATACTGGTTACATCGTAAGGAACATTCACACTATATTCGGTTGTTCCAGCTGCAAAAGCAGGAGTCAGCGTGCCGCTCGATAACACCAGTCCGCTCAGATCCGCGTTTTCCATTCTTTCATAATCGCTAATTGAGGTATTAGCCACATGATCATGTATAGCTAATGAAAAATTTGAATTTGCGCTGATTTGCGTCGTATTTGCTACCAAAAATAATAGAGCCGCTAAAATTGCACTGATGATTTTGCTTTTCCTCATTAACTATTCCCCTTCCTTTCGCTACACATCAGATATAAAAAAACCTTAACGTAAGCGTTTCCATATCATTGCAATCGTTTTCATTTTTATCTATATTAAAAGGAACACTGTAACGAACATAAGACTCCATTTGGACTCTGTACATCCATTTGTTAGTTCCGTTGTTGAACAAATTGCACAGCTGTACAAATCACGTCGGAAAATTGAGGCATTTTCCTATTGGATTAAGTAACACCTCAATATTCCTACGTTGTTTGGTCCCACTGAAAATGCTCATATTGGTGGCTGCTTTATTTTACTCTTCCACCTTTCACACTATCATGATATAACTTCCATCAGCCTATCTTTTGCTAATACCTTATTGCTATCCGTTTTCTTAATATCCCTATAGTTATCTGTATTAGTAATTACGATAGAAGTTATAACTTCATATCCCTCCTTTTTAATAGCTTCCACATCAAATTCTACTAATAGGTCTCCGATATTAACTCGATCCCCCTCATTTACATGAGGTACAAAATATTTGCCTTTTAAAGCAACTGTATTAATGCCTATATGAATTAAAATCTCAACTCCATCGTCGGTCTTCAATGCAATAGCATGCTTAGTAACAAAGAACGCTGCAATTTCCCCATTAACCGGCGAAACAACTTTACCTATAGACGGCTCAATTGCTATTCCTTTCCCCATCAATTCTTGGGAGAATGTGATGTCATTTACTTCACTAAGATTTTTAACCTCACCACTTAATGGGCTGTATATTATTTCTGATTTTTGTTTATTATTAAGTGCTGGATCTTTTTTAATTGTTTGTTTTTTATCTTGTATATTAAACATGTTCTTAATAAAATTTGAAAAACTCATAAGAACCCATCCTCTGTAATTTTAATAATTAAATTTAGGATAATATCTCATTTAATACCGCTTTAGACCGAAGCTACAATAATACAGTTAGTAAAGCACTAAATTAACAGAACCCGTAATGCCAGTTGGTTCATGTATAAGGTACTGTGAAAAAAAGTCCTTTTGCTCTTTTTCTAAAGTATTCGTCACTTCAATTACCAAATTATTACTCCCCGTTCTTAAGCAATTGCTCACTTCAAAATTATAGGGTGGGCATATTTTACTTCCAACATGGCAGCCATTCATGAAAATATTCACAATTTCATAGGCATCTTTTATGAATATAAATGCATTTTCAAAGTTTTCACTTACGTTGAAGTCAATTTCGTATCTAACTGTACCCGAAAAATCAGGGTATAAATTCGGTGCTGCTAAGTTAACCAGTTTATCTATTACTGTAGTGGTTTCAAAATCAGGATATTTTTCAGAGGTAGATAACGAAATTTTCCACTCACCACTGATCTCCTGAATATCGATCTGTTCGTTATCCGTTATTATAGATTCGATATTAGCAGTTATGTTTTTACTAAAAATAATTATTTTAGATTCATATTTCTCAAGGTTTAATTTAAATTTGCTACCTTTTTGAGTTCTCTCTAAATTCAAATTAAGAACTTTATTTTCAAAGGCATCATATATATATGCATCTAAGTACAAAGGAACTTCAACCACTGTATTAATAGAATGATATGGATGTTCATTAAAGAACATAAATACATCTCCATCTTGATGGGTATAGTGATAATATCTTAAGTATGGTTGCTGATCATAAACTTGGATATCATAAATATCTGAATTTTTTTAAATCAGTTACTAAATTATCAAGCCCTATTACTTTACAATTTTCAACTTCTTGTAATTTTCGAAGTTCCTTATCAATATTAATACCTTCACTAGAACCCTTTGGAAGATCATCTATAAAATAAACTTTAAACCCGGCCTCTAAGTAAACTAATAGTTTTTCTATTAGTTTTTTAGGTAAAGATTCAGAGTACGGTACGACTAGCCCTGAAAACGATTCGTTATTTATAATAAGTTTCTTATCTTTAATTTCAGACGACATTAATATATCAGTGGGCACTATATCAAAATCAATTTGATTTTGCATTAACTCTTTAGCCGGTTTTTGTAATAGCATATATTCACCGGACCACTCTGCTTCGCCATGATATAAAACAGCTACGGGTGCTACATGTATCCCATCCGTCAGCAAATGGCTAATCTTATTCGTATAATCATTTAAAATCTTCATATATCTAAACTGTGGATTTTTACCATGAGCATAAAAGTGAGGTGGACAATCTAAATCTGGAAATTCTTTTGGCGAAAATGCATGTGGTACGAAGTAATTTACTCCTCTTACAAGCATATGATCCGTTATCCATTTCATTAGTTTTAAACCTTCACCCCAACCATAAGCTCCAAAAACTTCACACATTGTACGTCCTTTTTTCTTTTCATCCATATGACCCAAAGAGGCTCCCATTTTAGCCAATGCATAGTGGAAAAACTCACCATCCCAACCTGATGATGTACATGATTTAAAATAACCTTTATCCATTCCGGGCAATATTTGATGTAATACTACATCTAGCCCTGACATATCCTGTTCCCACAAGCTTCTATAAAAATGACCTGCTCCATAGCCTAATCTGGCATGTGCATTATTATCTTCTATTACATGCCCAATATATTCAACATTATGGGCTCTACACCATTTACCTAACCTTTGGGTAAAATTTTCAGAATATAACTTAGTAATAATATCCATATATAAATATCTAATTTTATTTTCTTTTGACTTTCCATTCACCCATAGCAAAGGTAAATATTTAACAACATCTTCTGAAATATTTTTTTGCAATATCTCTACCAGATCTTCTCTCCATGGTAGTACCATGTCAAATCTTCCAATTGAAGCGTTTGGTCCTTTCACATTTCCAAAACGTGGTTCATCAGAAAAAAATCCCGCAATAGTTGTTCCGAAATCTTCTTTATACCTATTTAAATGTGCTTCATAAACAGTATCAATTAATACTTGTGTTCCTTTTGGATCAATTGGATTTAAGTAGCCTTCAGTAGACTTTTCTCCTCCGTCAAAGGTCTGTACAATAGTAAAAATTCTCCAATCCCCTTCTGGAATATCTAAGTAAGCAACTCCATTAATTACTTTATTTGATACATCAAATAAAGTATCAGGATCTATTTCATCACTGTTAATTATCTTAGCTGCAATGACTCCTATCATTTTATCTTCTAAACCAAATTTGCTTGTTTCCTTTTTAGATTTTTCTACTCCAACGTTCATGACAGCATCTCTTGAACCATTGGCTGCCCACTTTACAATAATTCCTGCATCTTTATATGGACCTGCAAAATCTTGCTGATGGATTTTTAAAAATAATTTTTGTAGATTTGGATAATCCTTTTTAATTTTTCCATTGGCATAACCTGTTGGAAAATGAGAATCATCTAAAATCCAGACTTTCATATCACGTTTTCTTGCTTCATCCATAATCACATCCAAATCTTCCCACCATTTAGGTCCCAGGAAATCAGGATGAGGACGTGATTCCACACATACAGCTTTTATTCCAGATTCATTAATTTTTTTCATATATTCACGTAATACACCTTCTTCTTCACCATGCTGCCAGAAGAAAGGCATTAAATAATTACTTTCCCTATTTTCTAAAACTTCATCTAATTTCTTCATATATTATTCTTTCCTTTCTTGATACTATCTACTAATTACCTTTTTATGTAAGTAGACTAGCAGTTCATTTTATATCAATTAAAAATAAAATATTTCATGTAGTATCAATACTTTAGTCATTTCAATATCAAAATGAAAGAAAATAACTAACCAAATCTAACATATAATAAACTTATTCATTTTTAACATTGAAAATTGGGCTTTTATATATTTGAATTAATTCAAATATGTATATTGTCCTCTGTACCACCAAATGCGTATGATCTATATAAATAAAGGATATCATCTTCTCAAATACTCTAAAATATCAAATCAACACGTATTTACTGACCTATCTTAATATTTTTTCTCACACTAAACTTGAAACAAAAATAACCCTATAAAATATATCTAAATAGATAATTTAAATCTCCTGTAAACTAGCACAATAAAACCTAAGCACTGATACCATAATTCGTAGTATCAATAGCTTAGGTTTTGGTTTCGTCCAGTATATTTTTTAAAGCTTTTAATAAATATCAACTAACTTTTTCTGATAAAGCAAACGGAAAAGGTTTCTGAATTAAAGACATGTCAGCTTTTTAATATTTAAATAACGTTAGAAAGTTATGGCAGACCTGCACCTGGAATCTCTACGTCAACAATTTCAATTCGAGAGCCGCGTTTAATCTGAGCAGCCTCAGGGTTACTTAAGGTATCTACATCTAAATCATTATGCGCATCAACTGTGACAATGAATAATGTCCTGCGCTCAGGTCCTCCCAACATGCATGCTAAAGGTGTAGTTGATACTTTTATGCGGTGAGTTACTTCACCACCTTCACGTAAACGAATCACCTCACCCCTATTTGGAGTAGCAGCCCAGATAGCACCTTCAGCGTCAAGACAAATCCCATCAGGACCAGCTTCCATATATGCCCAGACACGGCGTCCTGTTAGTGATCCATCCTCCTCAATGTTAAATGCAACAAGCTGTTTCGCAAACGTGTCAGCCGCTATAAGCACATTTCCGTCAGAAGTAATAACCATTCCATTGGGACAAATCATTTCATCAGCTACAACACGCACATCCCCTTCTGGGGTAACCAGTGTTATCCATGCTTCTACTTCTTGGCCAGGCTTATAAGACCGTACGTCATAACCATAACTTCCAACGTAAGCACGTCCCTTATGATCGACTACCATGTCATTAATACCCACCGCTAACTTGCTAAGGTCTGCTACTATCGACAGCCCACTCGGGTCCTGTCGCAATATTCGGCCATCTCCTGAAACTATAAGCAACCGACCATCAGGAAGCCACCCTAATCCTGATGGCAAGTTTGGCACAATAACCACACTCTCAGCCTTGCCACTGAAATCAACATTCATCACCTTTTTACCAAATATATCTGAAAACCAGAGTTTACGCTCGTGCCAGCGTGGACTTTCACCCCACACCAGTTCATCCAAAAGAATTTTAGTTCCATAATTCATAATATACATCTCCTTATCAATATACATTACTTCCAGAAACAAAAAACTAACTTGGATTTATTTGCAACATGAACTTAGAATAATATTGCGCAGCTTTCTAGTGAGTGTCGTCGTTCCCGCATCTTTTTTTTGCATCATGAATAGGAATGTTAAATCGTCCTCTGGACAATTACAAAAATATGCCCCAAGCCAACCATCCCATCCATATTCCCCAAGACATCCCAAATCTCCAGCTTTACTGCAATCTGTCATTACACGCATTAAGTTTCCATAACTGTGTCCGCTTAACGTTAGCCATTCATCAAAGCTTTTCTGCTGTATCTCATTTAAAGTTCCTGATGTCAGATATTTCACTGTTTTAGGTCGCAAAATCTGAACGTCGTCAAGATTTCCTCCATTCATAAGCATTGTAGTAAATTTTGAGTAATCATCTATTGTAGACGCAAGTCCTGCTCCTCCAGATTCAAATGCCGGATCCATATCCATCTGATTAATAATACCCAAATTATTTCCGGTATAAGGCTGTAATTTACCTAGCCCATTGTCTTCATATGCTCTTACAAGACGGTGCCTTTTCTCTGATGGTATCCAAAAACCAGTATCCCACATTCCTAGCGGTTCGAATAATTCCTTCTTTAAAAATTCTCCGTAGCTTATACCACTAGCTATTTCTATAACTGCCCCGAGTACATCTGCAGAGGTCCCGTAATTCCAAGAAGTTCCTGGTTGAAAGGCAAGGACGCACTCTCCTAGTCTGCTCATAGCTTCCACAGTACTCATTGGAGAATCCCCTAATAGCCTATTTTTTATCTCTATAAATAATGCTTCAGTATCCCGACCAGCTCTGTTATCCCCGCCGTAAACCAAGCCTGAGGTCATTGAAAGCAAATCTTTTAAATTTACTTCACGCACCGCCGGAACCAGCTTGCCTCCCTCATCAACCATCTGTTTTTTAAAACTAGGAATATACTTACTTACTGGATCATATAAATCTATATCGCCTCGCTCTAGTAGTATCATTACACCAGCAGCTGTAACAGGTTTAGTCATAGAATACAGTCTGAAAATGGAATCTCTTTTTATTGGAATTCCAGCTTCCTTATCTGCCCAACCATCTTCATGGTAGAAAATTTCTTTTCCATCTTTGATAATCATTAAATTTGCGCCGGCTATGTAGTCATTGTCTATGCTATTTCTTAAAGTTTTTTTTTATCTGACTGATTTCTGTATCATTAATCATTTTGGACCCCTCCATATTCCTACTATTTACTGTACTTTGCTTTTATAAAACAATTGGAAAATAAGATATAGCAGATTATATACTAACCTGCTATATCTTACCGATTGCATATTTAATTAATTGTTGGGAACCTATTCACTGATTTTATAAGAGGCGTAATATTCCCTATTCTTACTTTGCGTGTAGCCATCTTCTAAAATATAGACATTCGTTTTTAACCGGATATCCTCCGAAGAAGAGCCAATCATCACATCAAATTCCCCTGCTTCTATCTTCCATTTCAAATCTTCATCTAGGAATGCAAGTTGACTAGGATCAATATAGAAATCTACTTTTTTCTTTTGTCTAGCTTCTAAAGGTATTCTACAAAATCCAACCAATTCCTGTGCTGGTCTAACTAAAGATGCCACTTTATCACATACATAGATTTGGGCAATTTCAACACCAGCTGTATCCCCTGAGTTTTCTACTTCAAAACTAATATGAAACTTCTCAAATGGTTTTATCTTTGATTTTTCTGTTTGTAGATTATGATAATCAAATGTAGTATACGATAAACCATAACCAAAATAATATCTTGGAGTATGGGGAAGATCGATATATCTAGTAAATGGGGAACCGGTTTGAACATGATAACTTGATCCCTGACTGTGGTTATAATAAAGTGGCGCTTGAGCCGAACTATATGCAACAGAAACTGGAAGTTTACCACTTGGATTATTTGTACCAAGAATTGTTTCTACAATAGCTTGACTGCCAAACTCCCCAGGGTTCCATGCTTCAATAATTGCAGAAGCATATTTATCAGCAGCATCACTAGATATAGGCCTTCCATCTAAATGAACAACTATAAAAGGAATATCACTCTCGCCTAATTTCATTAAAAACTCTTCTTGGCATTGAGGAAGATTAATACTACTTGAGTCAATCCCTTCTCCTGTTGAGCATGATGTTCCCCATCCATATTTTCCGCCGACCGTAACAATCGTAACATCTGATTCTTTCGCAAGTTTTAACGCATCTTCATGATGGCGAGTATCATTCCCTACATAAGGATAACCATACTGATATTGAATATCAGAGTTTGGACAACATTGCTTAAACTCTTCTAAAATATTCCTACAATGCTTATACGCTTTACTTGCAACTTGTTCAAGCTTTGGAATTTCTACATCGATAATACTTCCTGGATATGTGTCTTTCTTTTTATTTCTCCAAAGCACGTCATCTGTTTGTACTTCAATACCTGCCATCGTATTTCTAGCACCCATAGCAAGTTCTAATACGCTACCATATGAATACCCACCGAATAAGCTTCTTGTAGATCTTGCATTATGTCCAATTATAGCTATTTTTTTTATCGGCTGTATCTAATGGTAAAATTCCATTATTTTTGAGAAGAACTAATGATTCTCTTGCATATTTCAAACTAATTTTTTTTGATTCTTCTTTATTAAATACTTCTTCTATTTTTTCATATGAAGAAGGAAATGGATTTTCAAAAATTCCGAGTCTAAACTTCTCAGTTAAAACTCTTAATACAGTTTCATCTAGAAGCTGAATATTTATTTTACCTTCTTCCAATAGTTGAATTAAATTGTCCCCATAAGCACTTGGTGTTGGTAATTCTAAATCAAATCCAGCATTCAATGCCTTTACTGCAGCTTCATTCTTTCCTTCACAGACTTTCATTCGTGTAAAAAGCTCTTCAATAGAAGCATAGTCTGCGACAAGTAGCCCATTAAAACCCATTTCTTTTCTCAATAGGTCTTGCAATAAATATTTAGATGCAGCTACTGGCTCACCATTTACACTTCCGTATTGATTCATGACTGAGCGAAGATTTCCTTTGCTAATTGCAGATTGAAACGGCTTTCCGAAAATCTCCTGCAACTCCCTTTCAGGAACATTAGTCGCTGCAGCATGTATTCCGCCTTGTCCAGCATGATAACCAATAAAATGCTTGCTAGTAGCCATAATATTATATTCATCATTTTCTCCAGAATTTTGGATACCTACAACATATGAAGTTCCTAGTGCAGAAACAAGAGTAGGATCCTCTCCATAACTTTCTCCCTGACGACCTAAACGTGCATCCCGAGTAACATCAAGAACTGGAGCTAAAGCATGTTTAATTCCAACTGCACTCATTTCTTTTCCTATTACTTTCCCTGCCTCATACTCAAGTTCAGGATCCCAGGCAGAGCCTCTGCCAATGCCTGTAGGAAAACTTGTTGCTTCTGGCATCAATACACCAGTTAATCCTTCAATATGAAAAAGAGCAGGTATATCAAATCGACTACGTTCCATTACTTTCTTTTGATAGTCTCTAAGCTTATCGGCTACCATTTCTTTAGAATCATCCCATGCAGCAGACAAAAATGCTATTGCACCAACTCCATCTTGAAAAGAATTTTCTAAATTCGGACCATTTTTATCCTTAGGGTTATAGCATTGTAACTGAGCAACTTTTTCTTCTATGCTCATTCTATGAATTAAATCCTTAGCACGCTCTTCTGCCGACAATGTTATATCTTTATATCTGAATGTATTCATTGATAAATCCTCCTTTTACCTCAGTGCTTCTTAGCTAATCGTTCGCTCTCGTTGTAAAGTATGTTAAAACTGCGCTGAGAGTAAAACTTACGAAAAAGCAGATAAAAAATCCTATAAGTGGACCTGGATCACCGCTAGGATCCATTTGGGCACCAAATGTTAAAATTCCTCCAACAGCAGCTGGTGAAAATTGATTTGTTCCTAAAATTGTATTCAATGGTCCAGCAATTCCTCCAGCAATCATTGCGCAAATAAATGGTTTCCTATACGGCAAAGCAATCCCGAATATGGCAGGTTCAGTAATACCAAACAGTGCAGAAGTCATAGCTGAATAACCCGTAGCTTTATTTTCTTTTCGTTTAGACTTAAGTGCAAAACCAAGCGCAGCTCCGGCTAGTGCCCAAACTCCCATACCTAAAATCGGGCTCAAAGCATTAGAACCATTTCTTAGGGTTATATCGGTCAAAATAGGAATAAAAGCATAGTGCAATCCAAAAAGTACACAGAGCTGCCAAAAGGCACCGAATATTACACCAGTCGCTAAAGGGAATAAATTATAAACTCCCATAGTACCATTCGCTAATAACTCACTTACCTTTACAAAAATCGGACCAACTACCATGAATGTGAAAGGTACCATTACTAAAAGTAAAACCATAATTTTAAGGAATTCTAAAAATGGTGGTATAAATCTCTCTAGATACCTTTCAAGTTTTGCAGCAATAAAAGTACTAAACATAACAGGGAAAATTGAATTACCGTACGATGTTAAAATAACCGGAATTTTAAAAAAAAGTTAAAGCTGTACCATCCTCATGTAATTTCACAATACCTGGGAATACCAATGATGCTCCTATTGCAGCAGCAACATAAGGGTTGGAGTCAAATGTTTTCGCAACTGAAAATGCCACAATTATAGGTAAGAAGTATAAGAAAGCATCATTTATATTTTGCAAAATAATAAAAGTGCCATCTGTTGTCTGCAATACACCTGCCATTAGAAATATAGCCAAACAACCTTTAATAATACCCACCGCCGCCATTGTTGGAACTAGCGGAAAAATCATTTTCATGAGTGATCTAGATAGCCTATTAATCAAACTTGTTTTATTTTTTGTTTTAACTTTTTCAATTTTTTCTTTAATGTCATCTTCATTCGCATTACCTTTTAATAAAGAATCAACCTCAGCATAAACATCTTTAACAACATTCCCAACAATCACTTGATATTGCCCACCAGCTCTCATAACACCCAATACTTTATCAATACTTCTAATTTCATCATCATTGGGAATTGATTCATCCGCCAGAACAAATCTCAATCTAGTTACACAGTGCGTAACACTTACAATATTCTCTGGTCCTCCAACTTTTTCAATTATTGCTTTTGCTGAATCTTTTAAATTCATACAAACTTCCCCTTATTAAAAATTGTTTGGATTCCATTCCGACTTCCATTGAATGACTGGGATGTTATCTCTAAATTCTACAGGTAGCCACACGTAATCAGACTCACTTGTATTAATGTTCCATGAACTCTTCTCTTTTTTTCTTGTTAAGTCAACAACCCATCGATCCCCGATCGCAATGAATAAATCTTGATTAGGCACTTTAAACACACTACTTATCTGGGAATTGAAAGTGTTCTTTTCTGTATCCTCTAGACACGGATCTCCAATTATATACCATGGACCATGCATATTATCTGCTTTGGCACTGAGCGTTTGATTAGGATAATAAGCAGTTGTCCCAGACGTAAACATAAAGTATTCATTCTCTCTCTTAAAGACAGCAGGTGCCTCACGTGCTAATGGAGGTGAACTAAAATGCAAATGCGTTGAATATTTTCCTGTTAGATTTTTATAGTCGTCAGTTAAATCTGCAATTACAATTTCTGTATGGACTTTTCCAAAGATAATGTATGCTTGACCATTATCATCAACAAACAAATCAAAATCACCACTGCTCATATCTAAAGGAACTATCTTATCAATAAGTTTAAACTCTTCAGTGATACTTTTTGATGTCGCTATTCCCATATATTGATAATTCCAATCTCGAGGATTATCATCTGTCCCTGCCAATTTCATCCACATTACAAATTCTTTATTCTTTTTGTTATAAATGATATGGGGACGATCCATAATTCTAGAAGGATGTAACGGGTTATTAACATCTGAAGGCGCCTTCAGAATAGTTTTTTCAAATTTCCAATTTATTAAATCCTCAGATGAATAACAATTAACACCATTGTGCCAAACGCCACTTCCCGGAATCGTATTTTCCTTATTTTCCCCATACCAGTAATAGACACCATCTACATACAGCACTGAACTACCATGAGCTTGGATACGCTTACCATTTGTATCAAGCCAAACCTGACCTGGTCGAATAAAATTAGACATTTAAAACTTCTCCTTATAAAAGATAATAGTTAAATCCCTACTCTTACATTATTAGATCTATATACGGAAAATTTAAATATATCCTACATTGAACTTAATGTTGGTCTCTTTTTTAATTACAGGAATTACCCCTTTCAACACTCATATAGCTCCTTGTTCACACTTAATAATAAGTCAACTGACAATAAATACGTTTTCTGTAAAATGAGTGTTTTCGTTGGATATACTAACTGATAAAAACTATAGTTTTAGATGAAATTATATAGACGTCTCTATATTTGTGACCTCAAGGAAGCTATTAAATAATTCCCTTGAAGAAAGGATAGCATTTTCTTAATTGCTCTTTAATATCAAATAAACACATATTGACTGACCGATTTTAATATCATAACCTACTATATAATGACTAACCTTGAAAGGGGTTTCAACTATGAATCACGATGAATTAGATAGAATGCTTAGAGTTTTAACAGAAAAAGAGCTAAAATATAAATCAAATCCTGTTATATCGGAAAGATATAAAAAAATGGAGATAATTAACTGTGAAGGGCATGATGCTTATTTATTTGATGATAATGATATGAATATGGGCGAAAATATCACCCCACGTAAACATACACGATTTGTTGAAGTACCCATGCATGTTCATACTTATATCGAACTTAGTTATGTATATTCAGGAGAATTTACAGAGGTCATAAAAGATAAGACTGTAAAACTGAAAGAAGGACAGATATCTATTATAGATACAGGAATTCCTCATTCTATTTTACCAACTACTGAAAATGACATTATTATAAATATATTAATGAGTAAAGAATACTTTTCAACTGCCTTTCTTAGCAGGCTATCAAGTAAAGGCATTATCTCAGAGTTTTTAATTAATGCTATTTCTGATAAGAGGGATCATGATAATTATATAATATTTAATTCCGAAAATAACAAAAAAATCCCTATATATATAAGAGAGCTTCTTTGTGAATATTTTGATAAATCTTTATGTTCAAATGAAATCATTGATTGCTTTATGGTGCTTATATTTTCTGAATTATTGAGGGTATTTCAGTACGACTCTAGCCACTCTAACTCTAAATCATTAAATAATGCACCCGTTATAGAAATACTTAACTATTTAGAGAAAAATTATATGACATGTACTTTGATTTCCACAGCTAAGCATTTCAATTTTCATCCAAACTATCTAAGTAATTTAATTAAAAAAACTACTAATAGATCTTTTTCTGAAATTATATTACTTCAAAAGTTAACTAGAGCCTCTATCTTACTTGAAAATACTGACGTTCCTATTTATGGGATCGCAAACGAAATAGGTTATAACAATTTAAATTTCTTTTACAAAAAGTTCAAGGAATATTTTGGTGTAACACCAAAAGAATTTCGAGACAATTCTATTTCTAAATCTATTCAAAAATTTAAGTGAAAACATTTGCTTTTTTGAAGTTTTTCATAACATCATTATGCTAACAAAAAAATCCCCTAGCGGGGTCTATTCAGCTATCTCTCCCTGGACAGGCAAAAGCAGCCCTATAGGGCTGCCTCTTCTGCTGTAATCATACTAATTGCTCGTATATTTTACCCAGTCATATTCGGCATACAGCGGATTTGCTCCATTATATGACCCTAACCAGCTATCTACTCCGGTACCATTCCATAAATTCATCATAATTTTGCCTGGCGTACTCGGAATATTCGTGGTTGCTGTATGTTTCAGAACACCGTCAACGTACCATTTAATATACCCTGGCTGCCAATCGAAAGCATAGGTATGGAAGCTCGTTGAAGCATCAAAGCCAAGATTGATAATTTTCTCGTGCCCACCGACTCCATTGGTATAATAGTTAAACTGTACTTTTGTCGTGTCCTTTCCTAAAAATTCGATATCTATTTCATCCCATTGCGTGCCATGGGAAGGTCCTGTATACGTGAAAAAGGATGAGACAATTCCCGTGTTTTTAGCAGGCTTCATGCTGACCTCGTACAGGCCATATCCGTAATTGTTCGTTGATCGGTACTCCCCACAATCAAATTTGTTGTTCGCCGGACTCGTTAAACTCAGCTTTAGCTTTCCATCATTCGTAAAGTTAACATTGTTGGCACGCCAAGTGCAATTGAACATCTGCCCATTGGAGTACCCATCTGCCTTTTGCCAAGTACTTGAATTAAAATAACTTAATGGTTCCCAGAACACATTCCCCGCAAATGCGCTTACCGAAAAAAACAGAGAAATCACACCTGTGATCATCAGCGTAAACCAAGACTTCTTCTTCATCATACACCTCCAAGGACAATTTCAAATATGAATGAAAGTTGTGGAACGTGGTTTCCAGCAAACGTAATATGATCTGCCGAAAACCAAATAATAGAGCTTGCCTGGACATTTACCCGCTAATAGCGTTCTCATGGAATAACAGGGCGGGTCCCTCGATTTTGCAAAAGCTCCAAAACAACTACTGTTTATATGAGCGATCATAATGAAAATTCAATAAAATCCACGTAGGCATCCCAAGTGCCGTCATCACTCGTCAAGGCGAGTTTGATCTCCTGATCTCCAGTAGCGTGAGTAATATTGGACAAGGTTTGGACAGTCGGCGTTTTGCCCGTGAAATTGAAGGAACCTACAGTTACTCCGCCAATAACCAAGTCCACCTTGGCCGTACCAGCATTGCTTGAAGCCCCCCGCACTGAGATATTATGCGTAGAGTTGGCAAAATACTGTGAATATGATACATAGTCAGCATTGGCATACAAAGCGACCCCGTCAAACGGTGCACTGATCTTGCCTGCATAAGTGCCGCCAATCTTCATATTCTCAGCTTCAACCTTGGTTATCGTATCCCCTCCCGTGTTGGGAGTGAACTGCCAGGCATCCAAATTCAACAGATTGCCGCTGCCTGACCCAGTAAACACCAGATAGATGTTGTGAACCCCCGTTGCATTATTGATCGTGGTCTCTACTTCTCTCCAGGTCTGCATACCTCCAGTTGAAGATACTTTCAAGGAGCCGACTAGAGGGCCTGTTTCACTGTCAAGCCGTACTTCAATGTTGCCACCGACATTAGTGGCCACATTAGCTTTGAATGTCTTCGCTCCGGCAGAGCCAAAATCAGCCTTCCCGACAGCGATCCAGTCTCCATTATGGATGTTGGTCACATTCAGATTGCTAATCGGGCCGCCACTGGCTTGTGTGGGTTCGGTCGTAACGCCTGCTTGCCAGGCAATGGTCTCCGCTTCAACTCTGGTATATGGGTTCATATTGGATAGCTGAGCGATTCCTGTCATATTCCCTTGCACCTCAGAGATGCTTCCGTCCTCCTTGTGCACCAGCTTATTAATATGCGGAGAGCGATAGCCTTTTCCAGCTCCAATTTGAGCCTTGCTGACCGTTTGGGCATGGTATACGACATACCATTCATTCTTAAAATTAAATACAGCATGGTGGTTGTTGCCTCCAACGCCGAAGAACGTATACGGATTTTTTAGGAAATGACCTTTATAAGTGAAGGGACCCATCGGGTTGTCGCTAACCATATAACCGATTTCACCTGCAGGGTACTGTTGAGGGTGTGTTCCGGCAAAGTTGATACAGTACGAATAGTAGTATTTGCCGTTGTATTTATGAATACCGGAATCTTCAAACAGGTAAGGAGCGTCTATAGTGGTGGCGCTTCCAATAACGCTGGTCATATCTGCGCCTAATTTGATGACTCTGGCGGTTTTAGGATTTGCAATGGAAGCCGGATCCGACTCATTAGGGATTCCCCCACCGCTATACAGGTATCCCGTGCCATCATCATCTACCAGTACAGCCGGGTCAAAAAGCCAAGTCACGCCAGCCATCCCAGGTGTACTATGTGTCACAAGCGCTTTGCCAAGGGGATCTGTCCAAGGTCCGATAGGCGTGTCTGCTGTTAGGACACCAATACCTGCTCCCCCATTGGCAAAATATAAAAAGAACTTGTCTCTGCCATTTATTTTTTTATGCGCAACTGCTGGAGCCCAAGAGTTAGAGGCCCATCTGGCAATGCCTCTTCCACTGTTTTTGTTGTTGGCACCTGCGACTGGTATCGTTCCGTGATCCGTCCAGTTCACCATGTCTGTAGAGGATATGACCTGGATACGATCCAGCGCACTGAAGTCGTTCTCTTTAATCGATCCATCCTTGTTATACACGTACGTATCACTTGACATGTAAATATACACTCTTCCATCATACACCAATGAATAGGGATCAGCTCCCAATTTATGATCCATTAGAGGATTGGAATTTCCAGGTAGCTTTGCCAGTGGTCGATTGGCAGCATCTACATTTAGCATGGGAAAGACGCTGAGCAATAAAGCGAAGGAAAGAAATAAAACTAGACATTTTCTAATCATAACATAACCTCCGTTTTTTATATGGTCTAAAGCTGAGCTACCCGTAAATTTATCAAGCTTAAGAATATGCTCAGACCTCTACCCGCAAGGAGAACTGACGTAAAGAGTGGTAAGGGATAGAAATAATTTGAAACCGCTTACAAATTATTGTTTGGAAACGCCCTACAAGAGAAGTCAATACTTACTTATCTCTGTCCTTATGCTGTGAACTTCAGTATTAATTGAATAAAGTATAGAATATAAAATATTAAGTACTAATATGTAATTCGATTTATAATAATGGATTTATTTGGAATGATCATACCATACTCTATCAAATATAACAATATCATTCTAATTTAAAAGAGCACACCAAAAGGGATGTAACCTACCGATTTGCTCTGTGAAATACTGACGTTTTTCCGTAACCGTTTAAGTATAATATTTGCCCTGAGTGGGTTGAGTTTGATTGTAGGCGAGCAAATTAAGGGCAGACTGTCTGTTAGGGTTATTGAGCAAAATCCACCCGCTAAATACATCACAATCTAGGCTTGGTCCACCGAAAGTTGAGTTAGGTTATTTCTAAAATCGGGCGCACTCCTCTGTTGGACAGCGCCGATTTACAACCTTGATTAAGGCTAAAGTTGAGTACCGAGCGATGCTGGAGCATAACTCCTTTTGGATTTCCGGTTTATCCAGAGGTATAGATGATGTAGGCTAAATGCTCTGGGCGAGCAATCGCCTGCAGGTTGCTGCTTTCTCCCTGATACAATGCTGCATCCTCAAGAAATATAGCATTGGCATGGCAAGGGTGCTCTTCTGCCAGATCACGACTGGTCAGAAGCACTGCCGCTTTGCTGTCTTCCATCATGTATTCAATACGAGATGACGGAAATTCGGGATCAATCGGCACATAAGCTCCGCCTGCTTTTAGAACGGCCAGCAGACCTACAATCATTTCCACGGAGCGTTGTACCATCAGGCCAACCAGCTTGTCAGGTCCTACTCCCTGTACTTGAAGGATTCGTGCCAATGAATTCGATCGTTCATTCAGTTCCCGATAAGTTAGACTCTGATTTCCAAATACAACCGCTGTCTGATCCGGCGAACGTTCTGTCTGTTCCTCGAATAGCTCATGAATACCCGCATCGTGTGGAAAGCGGACAGCTGTCGCATTAAATACATCCATAATTTGAGTCCGCTCTTCGTCACTCATCAGTGACAACTCCTGAATCCGCTTCTGTGGCCCTTTCACCATATGCTCTACCACACTCACGAATTGGCGAATCATTCGGGCGATCTCCTGCTCGCTGAACAGCTCGGTTCGATAATCCAGTTGCAATACAAGTTTATCGTCATCCAGCATGTCTATCATGGCAATATCGAAGTCGCTCACCGTATCTCCGCAGAAATCAGTATGTACCTGCTGAATGGCTTCATCAAAACGAGAGAAGCTCAGCGTACGGTACTGAATGGTAACGCCAAACAAGCGACCAATATCCGTGCCGCTTTGCTGTTCACGCAAATCCTGCATGATTTTGTTATACGGATAACGCTGATGCCGCAAAATGGACGCCTGCTCCTTGCCAACACCGTGTAGAAAAGTGAGCAACTCGGATTCCGGCTCAACTTGCAGACGTGTAGCCATAGTGCTGACGAACATGCCCATTGTATTTTTTTCCTTCTTTAACGTGCGGTTAGCATACAATGTACCAACGGTTAAATCTTGTTCACCTGTCGTTTTATGTAAAAAAATATACAATGCGGCCAGGAAAAATGTAAAAATACTGATGTTATGCGCCTCGCAAAAAGCCGTGACACCACGATATAATTCGTGCTCCAGTGTATAAACCTCTCGGCGTGCAGCCGTGCTTATCGTGAGCGGATTGTAAGACTTTAAACCTGTAACCTCCGGCAAGTCGGCAAATTTCTCCGTCCAGTACACCTTGTCCTTTTGGTAGCGTTCTGATTGCTCATAGCTTTGCTCCGTCTGAATAAAATCGAGATATGAGTTCGCTGGGACCGGCGTATCTGAACCTGTACCATGTACAATACTCATATAATTCCCCGTAATTTCATTAATGGCCTGCTCCATGGTAACGCCGTCAGAAATAATATGATGCATCTTGAAACTAAACCAGGTGTCTTCTGCCCCCAGCTGCAAAATAACAAATCGATACAACTGCGAATCCAGTAAGGGGAACGGCTGGGCATTATGATGACTCACCCATAGCTCAGCTTCCTCTGGAGTAACCTGAAGGGTTTCTATGCTTTGAGCAGCAAACGGCTCAACATATTGATAGGGAATGCCGTCCCGAACCGTGATTTTGATACGAAAAGAATCGTTTTGTGCAACCACCAGGTTCATTGCCTCCTGCAATGCATCTATGCGAACCGTTCCCTTGATTTTAACAGTGGTAATAATCGTAGATGTGTTGCGATTGGGATACACAAGCTCCGTGTACCAAATACGTTGCTGTGGCTGGCTTAATGTAAACAATTGAACATTGTGCTGAGTCATACGTATCTCTCCTCGCAAAATAGATATGGGTAAAAGTAACTCTGCTTAAATGACCTCCCTTGGCAAGGAACGGCCATGCGAGCCTTTTCTCCGGTATTAAATTGCCAATAGAAGTCAGTAAAAAGCGACCACTCCTGATATACCATTAAGATCTGAGTGCGCATATTTGTTGTAGCAGTTTGATAATTATGCTTTTGCCGCCACACCACGCGACGACAATCGTTACCGTTTCTCCTTCTCCTATCAGGAAGCTGGTACCCTTCAGCCCCCGGAGCTTCGAGAAGCTGGTTTTGATCAAAACAAGTACATCTTCTTTTCTTCGCTCACACTTTCGCAGTGCAAGCTTTTTTTAGTTGGGCAGACATGGTGAAAAAACTCTGACTCTGGATGTATGAATATGTGCATGGAATGGGAACATTTTTGAATTATGCTGTAAGTGCATCTTGGTGGTGGGTTGTAGAACGGTTGCCGCAATGTTAACAACGTAGTGTGTCGTGATGTGTGCTGTCTGAATCTTGGCTTGAGGGTATTGATGCTATGAGACGCATGAGCTACTGCACCGTGGTTAGGAGCGTAATTCTAGGTTGAAGGGGGCAAAAACTCACGATTGCGCTTATGACTTCCTGATTTTGTACATGGATAAAAAAGCGACGGTCATCGAAAGAGCTAGCGAAGTTTCCACGCTGCTAGGAAACGTTTCGCACTCCTCAAAATCTGTGCACAAACGGGCATAATCATTTGAACTAACCGTGCATTTTACAGTACTTCTTCAGGTGTTTTCTGCATCAAATGAAGCTCTTCGGTGAAAGGTTAATCTGAATAAATAGGATTTGTCTTTGGAATACGGAAGATATGGGACAGATTTACCGGAATGATGCTATGGACAGATAATCTTGCAGTCTTGTTTATACAACTGCCATGATTTTTGGATACAGTCAGTGCTCCCTACAGTGTCTACAAAAGAAAACAGCTTATGTACTTATGAAGCCATTTTAGGCAATGCTCTCATGTCCGGTGAAACAAAATAACTGGGTCTTCTCAGTCAGATTGGATCACGATTTTCAAAAGCCAAGACACGACCGAGTCGCCATAAAAATTTCTAACACCCTCTTTCTGTCCATAATATAGCAATAAATCCTTATATATCTTCTTTACTCCCAATACTTTCTAGCTATTTTAAATATACAAACTTTAAAACCGATTAACATGGGACATAAGTTCCAAATTGATAGATTTCATAAAATTAATAAACATCCCATATTATTCTATTATATTTATATCTTTAAATGCAAGAATTGCACTTTTTTATTAAATTGAATACTAAGCATGACAAGTTAATGTGATTTAGAACAAAATTTTTGATTTTATAACCGATAAAATAAAAATGATGTATGCTTGCATGAAACTCCAAACCCCTTGCACCAAAACAAATTTTACATTACATATCATTAACACAAATGTAACAAACCGTTCCCGACACCATCCGACAAATTTCAACTTTTTCAGCGATTATCTTTAACTACCTAAATCATGGTATTTATTTACTCAAGCTGAATTAATTCAAAATTAATAACTCTTCACTTTTTAAATAGATAGTGATTTTTTTAGCTCTTTTGAACTATTTTCCAAGCGGAATTTTCTTTAAATTTTCTCTTGAAATTTCGATTTAGGTTAAATATTCTCTCATTTCAGCTATAAATTTTATTTTTTTATTAATAGAAACGTTTTGATTTTTCATTAAAAGTTTAGATTTTTAGAGAATTTATAACTTTTGGACCATTACTTTTGTAAAATGTATTGACCCGAAAACACAAAATAGCAAGTCTCCATGTGGCAGGAAGACTTGCTATTTTTTTAAGTTTTGGCGACTTGACCTTAAATAATGGAGTGAATATTGACACAGTGGAAGTACCGAACATATTTGTCGTGTGATGGATACTTTGTGCAAATCGAATCGTTTTTGTGCCAAGCTTGTAATGAAACTACCCCCAAGCCAATTTGTATTCGTGCAGCTCCCGATCCCATTCCCATGTTGTTTTATCGCTTCCTAAGCGGTTAACGCAATTTGGTCCAGAATTCCCCACAATAACATTTTTGATTGCTCACAATGATCTATCCCTTCCCTGATCAAGGAAGTGGTTTGAATAAACGGTGCATCCCGAAGCTCATGCGGCCAATTTGCAAGCATTTGCTGGATACAATCAGTGGTAGATTCCAAATGAAACTGCAAACCTAGAACATGTTCTCCATACGCAAAGGCTTGATTCTCACAAGCTTCGGAGTAAATGAGATGCTGGGCCCCATCAGGCAACGTGAACGTATCTCCATGCCAAGCGAATGAAGTGAATTTTTTGGGAATTTTAGCTAACCATGCATGGTATTCTTGCGTCCTGTGGAAGCCATGCCAGCCAATTTCCTTTTCGCGGTTTGGAAATACGGATCCTCCTAAAACCTCCGATATCATCTGAGCCCCTAAACAAATTCCTAGTACTTTTTTCTTCATTTCAATTGCAATTTTTACAAACGCCTTCTCCTCAATAAGCCATGGATGTTCTTTTTCTTGGTAAACACTCATGGGTCCGCCCAAAATCACAAGGAGATCTAATGTTTTAAGCCACTTCTTATCAATACCTTGGGCAGGATCCTGCACGATTAGTTCGTGACCTGCATGTTTGGACCACGAAGCGATTACGGATGGATCGTCAAATGAAAAGTGACGAAATACAACAATCTTACACTCACCCCTCTTGTTGAATAATCATATATTATCTCACTTTTCAGTATTAACAATATGATTATCCCGAATAATGGGATGATAACAAAAAATATAACTATTCCCCATCACTTCCCTGAATAACGAAACAGGAATTGATAAGGCAGATGATGTGCAATGAATAGGTGTTTCTAAGCAAGCCAAACTACCTAACACGTCCTCGATAGCCAAGCTCGTTGGATATGAGGTTAGCATACTTTTTCACCATGTTTGAATACTTTTCGATGTTAACTTCCCCAAATCTTATCGAAGGTCCAGCAACATTCAAGGAACCGATTACGGTGTTCTCGTATGAGAAGATAGGAGCGCCGATTCCTGTGGTTCCCTCCGTTGCCTCGCTTATTGAGATAGCATATCCATTCTGTTTAATCGTCAAAAGTTCTTGTTCGACATCTTTTCGTAAAAATGCTTTTAAAGAAGTAGTCTCACTCCATTCGAAGGAATCCATGATTGTTTTTTGCAGCATCGGGTTCAGAAAAGCCAGAATAACTCGATTAGAGGCTCCTATAAACAATGGCAAACGCAGCCCGATGGGTTCTGATATTTTCAAGACTTGTGGTGAGTCGACAGAATCAATGTAAATTCCTTCAGCATTTTCTCGAACCAATAAATATACAGTCTCCTTTGTTTGTTTCGATATCTCCTCCATAAAAGGTCTTGCGATGGTACGCAACATTAAACTGTCCCACATTAAAAAACCGTACTTCATAATGACAGACCAAGCTTGTAACGTTTCGTCTTTGTATTTTGGGCCACAAAGCCATGTTCCGCTAATGAGGTAAGCAAGCGATGCACGCTCTGCACCGGCATATTTAACGCTTTGCTTATTTCCGTCACACTCATATCTTTCTCAGTGCCTTGCGGAAGCAGCAAATCCAAAATTTGAACAGCCTTAGAAATTACACCAGACAATCTGTTTTCACTCCTCAACTCCAATTTGGACTCATTATACCAAAAAGGTTAGAGAGGATAACATTACAATTGCGATATCTTACAACTGAGTAGTTTATAAAAAAAAACGTGTCTGGGTCGCCCTTTGAAGGGGTCATCCAAACACGTTTCATTTTTACCCTGATATGATATTGATGATTCCTATCGTGTTTCCCTAAAATTGTACTTTTCAGGATACATGTTCAAACTGGCTGTTGTATAAATCGGCATAGAATCCGTTTTTACCTAGCAATTCCTCATGATTACCCGTTTCAATAATGTTACCGTCCTTCATAACCAGAATCAGATCGGCGTTCTTAATCGTTGAGAGACGGTGGGCAATCACAAAGGAGGTTTTCCCAACAGTAAGTCGGTCCATCGCTTGTTGAATCAGTAACTCCGTACGCGTATCGACCGAACTTGTGGCCTCGTCCAGAATGAGCATGGGCGCATCTTCAATCATGGCTCTTGCAATGGTAATCAATTGCTTTTGACCGGCAGAGAGATTAGCTTTGTCGTCTAGCACTGTATCATAACCCTGCGGTAAAGTTTTAAGGAAGCTATGCAGACCCACTGCTCTACATGCGGCTTCTACCTGTTCATCGGTAACATGCTCTTTGGAAAAGACGATATTCTCACGAATCGTTCCTTCAAACAGCCATGTATCCTGCAGTACCATGCAGAATAATTTATGAACATTCTCACGTGTTAATTGGCTGATCGGAGTTCCATCAATATAAATTTCCCCTCCGTTCAGCTCATAGAACCGCATGAGCAAATTCACGAGCGTCGTCTTACCGGCACCTGTAGGGCCAACAATGGCAATTTTCTGACCAGCTTCAGCTTTCATAGAGAAATCTTTGATAATCATATGGTCTTCATTATAACCGAAACGGACATGCTTAAATTCGACATCCCCTTTGGCGTTATCCAGCTTCATGGTCTTGTCGCTCTCATCCACCAATTCTTCTTCACCCAGAAATTCGAATACACGTTCACTAGCAGCTGCCGCCGATTGCAAATTGGTTGCAGCCTGCGCCAACTGTGACAAAGGCTGTGTAAACAGACGAATATACACCATAAAGGCCACGATAGTTCCGATCGTTATAACATGTTGGTTCACCAGCAAAGCGCCCACGATACAGACCGCAACATAACCGAAATTCCCGATGAACATCATAACCGGCATCATCAGGCCAGACATGAACTGGGATTTCCATGCATTTGTATACAAGCGGCCATTAATGCCATGAAACACTTCTTTGGCTGCTTTTTCTCCGTTATATACCTTGACTACGTTATGCCCAGCATAGGTTTCTTCGATATGACCGTTGATCTGGCCAAGCTCTGCTTGCTGTGCTACAAAATATTTCTGTGAATGCTTCATAATTACGGTCATCAGTGAAAAACCGATCAGCGTAGCTACAATCCCAGTAATGGTCATGATCCAGTTCGTATATAGCATCATAATCAATGCACCCACAAAGGTTGCCAGTGCGCTGACAAGCGTGCCGAGACTGTTGTTTAACGTTTGTCCAATCGTATCGACATCATTGGTCACACGGCTAAGCACATTACCATAGCTCGTAGCATCAAAATACTTCAAAGGCATATGATTGATTTTTCGGGACAGCTCTGTCCGCATCTTCTTTGTAAGACGCTGTGACACGGTTACCGTAATGAATCCTTGGAAATAATTAAAGATAAGGCCGAGACCATACAAAACTACCAATACAAGAACAATCTTCTGAACAGCATTCACATCAATCCCTGTTACGATTCCTTCCTGGATCAGGTTGGCAATATCGCTGAGCTTATCTGGACCAATCACGTTGAAGACGGAACCGGCCAGCGCCAGCACCATTGAGAGTATGATCATAGGCATATAGGCCTTGATGTAGGATAAGAGCTGGCGAATGTTCTTTTTAAAATCATTCGCTTTTTTACCAGTTCCCATCCCTTCCGTATGACCTCTACCTATGGGACCTCGCTGTTTCATTTCGATGTGCTTACTGCCGACGGTGTGTTCATTCTTGTCCATGTACGAGTTCCTCCTTCGAAAGCTGCGAATAAGCGATCTCCTGATAGGTGCTGCAATTCGCCATCAGCTCTTCGTGTGTGCCGTTCCCTACAATCTCGCCGTGGTCCAGAACGATAATCCGGTCAGCGTCCTTAATGGTGCCTATGCGCTGAGCAACAATGAGTGTCGTAGCATGGCCGGTTTCTTGTTTAAGCGCCGAGCGCAGAATCCGGTCCGTTCTGTAGTCCAATGCCGAGAAGGAATCATCGAAGACATAAATCTCCGGCTGACGGTAGATGGCACGCGCAATGGACAGACGCTGCTTTTGACCACCGGACACGTTCGCTCCACCTTGTGAAATCCGTCCTTGATACTGACCGTCCATTTTTTCGACAAACTCCGTGCCTTGGGCAATCTCCACGGCTGTTTTGACGAGTTTCTCCGAAGCTTCTGCTCTTCCGTTATCGCCATACGAAACGTTGGATGCCACTGTACCGCTGAAAAGTACGGCTCTCTGTGGGACATACCCGATTTTGTTATGGAGTGTCTGCTGCTTATAGTTTCTGACATTCACGCCATCCACGAGCACCTCTCCCTCAGTCACATCGTAGAAACGAGAAATCAGATTGATTACGCTGGTTTTACCGCTGCCTGTTGCGCCAATAAAGGCAACCGTCTCGCCTTGTTTTGCCGTAAAGCTAATGTTGCGAAGCACAGGCTCCTCCGCATCCGGATATTTAAAGCTGACATTACGGAATTCCACCTGACCCATAACGCCCTCTTCTCCAGCTGTTTCATGCCCGTCAATGATGCGGGATTCGGTATTCAATACCTCCATAATCCGTTTGGCAGAAATCGAAGCTCGAGGCATCAGGAAGAATATCATACTTACCATCATAAAGGCCATGACCACCTGCACCGCATAAGATGAGAATACGACCATATTAGAGAATAGCGAAATGCGGTCCGGCACGGCCGTTCCGTTAATCAGGTAAGCGCCAATCCAATAGATCGAGACACTCAGACCCGACATAATAAAGGTCATGCCCGGACCAACCATTGTCATTAACCGGTTCGCAAACAGGTTTGTATTCATCAATTCGGTATTGGCCTGCCCAAACTTCTCCTCCTGATACTGATCTGCATTATAAGCACGCACTACTCGAAGCCCGGTCAGATGCTCACGTGTTACCCTGTTCAGATTATCAGTGAGACGTTGGATTTTTTGGAAACTGGGGAGAGCAAAAATAACAATGACACTCAGCATCAGGATCAGGACAGCCACAGCCACTCCTGTAGAGGCGGTCCACTGCCAGTTTTTATCTGCGATCTTTGCAATGGCCCACACGGCCAGAATCGGCGCCTTGATGATCACCTGCAACCCCAGCGCAACCACCGTTTGAATTTGGGTAACATCGTTCGTGGAGCGGGTAATAAGGCTGGCTGTTGAAAAGCTGTTCATCTCTTCCATCGAAAAAGATAAGGCCTTGTCAAAGACCATCGCACGCAGGCGCATGGCCAGCCCTGCCGCGACCTTTGCCGCAAAAAATCCGACAATAATAGATGCAATCATACTGCCGACAGCACATAACAGCATATAAATACCGGGAATCAGCAGGTCCGACATCGGCGTTCCTGCAGTTTGCAGCTTGGTTGTAATTTCGGCCATATAATCAGGCAGCTTCAAATCCAGCCACACCTGCACAACGATGAAGGCCAAGCTGCAGAGCACGAACATCCATTCATTTTTCTTGAGATATTTGAATATCTTCAGCATTCTGTTGTTCTCCTTTATCTGAAAATCTTAGGTGTTTGGTGCAATTAACGTATCCTGCATACGTCCTCTACATAGGAATTTAGCTTTTAGAGACAATAAGCTTGATGAGTCGAATAAACTCTTTGGCATCCTGTTCGTCCAGCTTTCGAAGGATTTTCTCGCTCCATGCGACTCCTTCGTTATACCTGTCAATCATAAATTGCTTGCCTAAATCCGTAATGAATACAATCACCTTACGTTTGTCGTTGGCATCCGTACGTCGTACAACCAACCCTTTCTTCTCTAAACTTTTCAGTGCTGTTGCTATCCGTCCCGTACTGACGGACAAGTATTCGCTCAAATGGCCCGAAGTAACCCCGTCCTGATGACTCAAAGCAATGAGAATTCCCATTTCACCACGAGAGAAATGCACTCGTTCCTCTAATGCCGGTTTGCGCGATTTGACGATACACTCGAATAATTCGGTTGCGGATGCTTTATAATCCATTGGTCATACCACCTTCTCTGCATTTATCTTATACTGTAAGATAATAATGATATCTGGATATAAAGTCAATTCGGGAAAATATGGAATGGTTGGAGAAGGATAAATTATTCACAATTGCTACAAATAAAAAAAAGCTGCGATTTTCGCAGCAATAATGTGTTAATGATAGTTTCTCTTATTTATTATCAACTGTTCCTCATGGTGAGAAATCTTTGGACAAGAATACTGGCTTCATCAATGGTTTGTTTTACAGTAGAAGCAGCAGGTTGGTCGTTGGCTAACCGAAGACCCTGGCCCGCCCAAAGTGACATATACTCGGGGCTGTTCGCTTTTGCAGCCGCCTGACGAATGTCCCGGGTCATCGCGTTTTGAATAGGGTAAGCAGGAATTGTTCTCTTTCAATTATAGAAAAACTGGCACCGACGAAATATCGACACCAGTTTTGCCGTACAGCTTTCCCAATATTAGTGGCTTGACTAGGGAAAGGCTAAGTTAAGATTCAACTGAATGAATAAACAAATGTTAAAATGATGCTTTTAGGCAAATTATTGATCAGGTGCTATTCAACAGATCCAAGCCTCCATTGTTGATTATAATTTGATGTATACCGCCATTGCTGGATAGGAACTCCCTCTGCAGTGGATAGGCCTGTGACATCAGCTGGCTTATTGGAAATGACAGGAGTGATGCGATAGTAACCATCTCCTGTAGAGATAAAAGCAAATTTTTGTTGATCTTGGTCAGTACTAGCAGCCAGTTGGAATTTAGCGCCATGATCAAGAGAGCCATTTGTTACCTCAAGTGAACGTCCACTCTGCACATTCTTGATACTGTATTGACCGCCACCTAGATGCGTAACACTCCATTGTTGATTTGCTTCACCTGTATAGGTTGATTTAATTACACTCGTACCTTCTATCGTATTCTCGGTTTCCATGGCCTTGCCATCCAAACGCACAATGAAACGATAAGTACCATCAGAAACATTTCCATCAGGAATGCTTGCCGGATCTCCGCTGCCGGCCGGCCGGGTATAGAGAAGAGTTCCGAAACCAAGTTGGTCAAACGTTGATGGATACTTCAAATTCGGACCACCTTCGGTACCTTCCAAAGCCATTCGGGCAGCAATATTGGGTGCAGACAGACCTTTCCGATTGACATAATGGTTGTAGATCATCGCCCAGATGGGACGCATTTCGCTACGTTTGTCAGGCGATATTCCAGATTGAATATTTACCGCACCGTTTCTTCCTGATCCCCATTCATAAGTTGCAAAGGGTACATCCTCGCCATTGTTGTATTTGGCAACATATTCAGCAGCACGCAGGAAACGATTGTCCGCCCATCCATAAAGATCATCTCCCTGATTCCATGCCATTTCAGCAATTGTTGCCATTAAACCAACGCCTAATTGAGTATGCGCTTGGTCCCTTCCAGACTCTTGCCATTGGGCAAGACCATCAGGATGAAGGAATGGGATGGCATTATAAATGGACCCATTTCCTGCACCATTTTTAAAATATTCAACACCGATATCATAAATATCCTGGCGGTCACAGAATATTCCGATGGCAATGGTGGCAGCCATATTACTTAGATCCCAGTTCGCCCAGTAATTCTGTATATATGAATCATTATGACTATTGCCGTATTCATTGCCAATAAGGAATCTCTCGTTCAATGGTTTGTAAAATACACTAAGAAGCATGTTCTGCATTTGTTCCACATTAAACCCCGGATAATCTCTCATAAGTTCTGCTGCATTAGCCAACTCATACCCATAAATTCCCGCTGCTAAGTAGCGATCAGCATTGCCGGAGATCGTTTTAAGATTAGAAGACCAGGCATTCAAAATATCACGAGCTGTATCTCCATTTGCGGTGTTCCCTGTAATTTTCCAACGAAGTGCATTCTGGTAAGCACGAGCTATATCATTATACAACAGAGCTACATTTTGCTCATTTCCTCCCCGGATAATGATAGAAGTAGCGCGTGGTTTCCATCCAGCCTGTGAAAGTGGGCTGGACAGCAATTGATTCCAACCATCCAAATAGGGTTGTCTGCCTTCATGAATCATCTGCTTCATTCGGTCAAAATCTGCTTTCGTATGTAATAGACCAGGATGAGCAAATCCAGTGGACGCTGCAGCTTTCGGCAATGTTTTCTCAGTGAATCCAAATGCACTTATTACTAGGCAAAAAATAATTGATACTAATAGTGTTCTTTTCAACAATTTACATTCTCCTTATATTAGTGTATTTAAAATAAATCCTCTGCTATTTTTTCTCGATCCCTCCTTTATGTAATTCTCCTTTGAGTTGGTATATATACCTGTTTTTTCTGCGCTATTATGTTTATCGGTACTTCGATGTTTGATAATAGTAATATCTTAAAAAATAGTTCTTTTGAACTGTTAGCTGAAGGATTTGAAAGACAAAAGGTTGTTAACACAAAAAAGCCGCCAATTAGGCGACTTCTTAAATGGTACATGCTCATCAATTTTCTTCATTTTTATTTCCAGTTTCATTGTGGTTATTTCGAAGACTAGGGTTGAGGGCAACTTTGTGCAGACGGTAACCAATTGTACTGGTTGTTCATAACCCTCACAAGGATAGAGACTATCAGATGCTTAATGAATGAAAAAAACGATTTAGATGCTCGGCAAACAATTTAGGATAAGGTATTAGTTCTAACATCTCTACGAATGATCCTGGCCACCTATGAGTCAGCAACAGTGGTCGCTCGGATGTCCCTTCACCTCAAACGTGCACAAAGTGTATGTCGAAGCCGTCCACCTGTTCAATAAACTTTGGGAAACGGTTTAGCCATGCTTCCTGTTCACGCCAAGAGATTGGCGGGGAGCTTTTCACTTACGAGAGAAGGCATCTGAAGCTCAGCCCATTAGGGAGAGAATTAATACCTCTAGCAGAAGATCTACTGGCTACTCATGACCAGATTAGAAATATACGAAGCAACCAGGAGGTTAAAGGCGTTGTAAGGGTGGCTGCACCAGAGTCTTTAACGATTTCTAGATTAAGTCCGATTATTAGGGAGTTCTCTTTAAAATATCCTCATGTCAAATTCATCCTTACCAACGGTACATGTGAACAAAACCAGGTTGACTTAATTAGTGGACGTGTAGATGTGGCTTTGATGGTCTACCCGGAAATACATCCGGAAAAATGCATTCATTATTCTTTGGTCAAGGAGAACATTGTCCTGGTGTGCAACAATGACGGTCCAGACCATTTTGATGAATACAAGCGAGAGAACACCAACCATTGTTTTATTACGAATGAAGAAGGCATTTTAGATAAAGACCAAGAACGCTCAATACCTGACTACGGGTATGTATTGGTGGAGATAATAGCATTAGCTTCCCTATTTCAGAACTGTAGTAATTTCAGTTCCACACCAAGGAGACTTAAGAACCATGAAAATTGTAATTTTATATTTCATCTTGGCTTTGTTAGCATTGTCGATGACCATCTTAATCGATTTACTGTCAGGAATGAGCCTATTTGAAGCATTTCACTCTATCCGGGCGGCCTTCGCCAACACAGCCATACCAGAGGTAATTGTCATGGTGTTTTTTCTATTTCTTCCTTTTGTTAATGTCATTACAGCAGCTGTACGGAAAAGGAGTCTGAGGAAATAACTAAGCTCAACGCTTATCGCTTATCGCAATAGCCCTAATCTTTTACGTACCCGGTGGACAACGAACAACAGAATGGGAATGGCCGTGAATAGAACAGACAGGATATAGCGCAAAAAGAATGCTCCCTCTTCCAAATGCCTTGGATAATTCTCCGCACTGATCAGCGAACCAAACAGAACAACAACACCAACAGGAATGGCCAGTCTTCGGGTATCTTGTACTTTGAATAAGTCCGCAGTCACAGCTATGACGGCGTAACAATAAAGGGTCATTTTAAAGAATACTCCTATAATTAAAGTTAAAATAACAAGAGCATCCAACCGTTGGATAAAATTTGCCAGGTTAACCAGTGTTATCGTTGTGTACATGGGAAAGGTACTTCTCTCATATATATTTTTTCCAAGTACTGAAATTTCGATAGCATGTGTAGAACAAAGCAGGATGCCACTTAAAACGATAGCCGCAATCCCTGTTTTTCGGGACTGACAAGATTTTTGCAGATGAGGGAAAATTGTAGTCATGCAGATCAGCTCGCCAAAAGGGAAAGTTAAAATATTGGGAAAAGCCGACCTAAGAGCCTGCTTCCAATCCACAGCATGCAGCGGAAACAGATTTTTAAAATCAACCAGCCCCGCAGCAATCACGACAAAAAAACATATGAAACCCATGAAAAAAATAACTAACAGATAAATTTCTGACGTTCTAAAAAACACTTCAACCCCCTTATTCAGAATATATGTGACAGCAGTGACCATAATGGCATTGATTATGAATACCGGCGTTTGGTCATAGGAAGCAGCGATCAGCAGGTCACCGGATTCGCGCAAGATTCTGGACCCATTAAACACTAAAACAGGAATGTACAGAAAACTCAATGGCCACCCAATAGTTTTACCCAGGATTTTTTGGGTATATCCGCTGATGATCAGATTAGGATATTGACAGTACAAATCATGAAATATCAGATACAAGAGCACTCCCCCAGGCAAAGCTAGAAGGATCGATAACCATATAGTATGTCCAGTTTCAAGTCCAATGGGAATCACAATGGCTGTTCCTAATTCAAATAAAATAATCATGGCAAACAATTGATTTGTACCAATAACTTCTTTTTTCATCACTTCTGCTCCGCTTCCTTTTAGTTAAATTGGTCCTTATTCATGTACGGCTTTAACCTCATTCCTGTCCCTCGGATATAAGCCTCTACACGAATGTCCAGCTTGCCTTGGGCAAACAAGGAGTCCCACTGCTCTTTTACTGCTTCCCACTCCTTCGGACGGAGACGTTTCAGTTCATTGCCAAAACCAAAAATGTCACTTTTTAACCGCTGAGCTGCTTGTATGGACTGGATTACTTCTTCTTTCGTATGCTTGGCCAATTGCTCTTCCAACTTCATGATCTCATCCGCACTACTGAAGTCTACAAATCCCCGTGTTTCGTTCACTTTTCCTTCCTCTTGAATGTGAACATGAAAAACGGGTATCCCCTCCTGAAGCTCCACGTTTATATCCGTTTTGGAATAATTTATATGGACTGCGACCGATGCTTCCATATTTTCTGTATCAATGTTGACTATGGTTTGATCTATCTTGTTCTGAACCCATAATGTACCCTTGGCCTCGGAGCCTTCCAGCCACGCTGTTAGTTTCCCTTTTTTGAACACTCCAAGCCCATTTATTGAGAGAATAGCCTTCACTTCCGTCTGTTCCAAACTTGCTTTCTTCTTGCCTTCTTCCCTGTCTCCGATAATTCGGATGCCACTAATAGCCACTTCTCCTTCCCCAGTGATTTCATTAATTAATTCAAAAATATTGATATTCTTGTTTTCTCCCCATATTTTCGCCGTGTTTTTAGCTTTCTTGACCATGCCTATCGCAGGCAGACTCTCTATAGGTAGCAGGATTTTCAGAACAGCATTAGCATCAACACCTCTTGAAACCAGAACAGTAGAGTTCAACCTAAGCTCGTGAGACCTTTCAAACACATCAAAAATCTCATTTATTCCACTTCTAGCGAACGCTTCCCCGATAACAACAAGCTGCGTGTGAGCAAAAAACAACTGTCTTGCTGTCTTTTTTGATGTTTTGCGAAATGCGCCAAATAAAGTCCTGTCCGTCGTAGAATAGACCGTAGTGGTAGATTGTCCTGTATTTGCGCCCGTACTTGTGGCCGTCGACGAAGGATTCACAATTTGAAAAGTGACCTCATATTCCTCTTTATCTGGGGCTTTATCGATTCCAATGCCGGTTACGATCGCCAGTTCATTTAGTTCCCGTCTGTTCCAGCAACTTGTCAGCAGCATAATTATAAGGATACAAAGTATGATTCGCAGCAGCCCTTTATCCTTCATTCGGCTTGCCCCCCTCTTTACCTAATACGTTTATTGTGCTTTTTCTGACTGATTAAGCGCGGTCGGGTCTTCATGAATTGGAAGGGTAATCGGAAGAAGGCATCATGCTGATTCTGGGCTATAAACGGACCCATAGGAGACATATATGGAACCCCCAAGGAGCTTAGACTACACATATGCGCAATCATTATAAAGCTAAATACACACACGCCGTAGAGCCCCATAAATGCCGCTATGAACATAATGACGAATCGAAGAATTCGCACCGAAAGAGCCATGTTGAACGCCGGGGTGGCAAGACTGGAAATACCTGTGAGAGAGACAGCGATGACTATGGCTGGAGTAACAATGCCTGCCTGCACCGCTGCCTGCCCAATTACCAACCCTCCGATAATCGATACTGTCTGTCCAATTGGGCTAGGCATTCGAACGCCAGCTTCACGGATAATCTCAAACGTCACTTCAAGCAGGAGTATCTCAATAAAAGTAGGGAAGGGTACATTTTCTCTCTGGGAGGCCAGATTAATCAACAGCGGGGTCGGGATCATTTCCTGATGAAAGTTCAGAGCTGCCACAAACAGACCGGGGCCTAACAAAGAAATCGCCAGACACATAAATCTCAATAACCGGATCAAGGATGAGATGTCATATCGCTGGTAGTAATCTTCAACTGCATGAAAAAACATAAAAAAGGTAGTAGGCGCAATCAGCACGAAGGGCGTTCCATCAACAAAAATGGCAATTCGCCCCTCCAGCAGATTACCTGCTACACTGTCCGGACGCTCGGTATTATAGAGTGTTGGAAAAGGTGAATATTTGTTTTCTTCAATTAGCTGCTCTATGTACCCTGATTCCAAAATGGAATCGATATGGATACCCTGTAACTTTTGCTTTAGGTTCTGTATCGTCGATTCTTTTGCGATGCCGTTTATGTACATGATAGCCACATCGGTTTGGGTAACAGCACCGATTTTCATCGTTTCAATCCATAGATTGACGTTTTTTATTCTCCGGCGGACCAGGGAGAGATTTGTCCCAATGGATTCCGTAAAACTTTCTTTGGAACCGCGGATGGCTACCTGGGTAGAAGCCTCTGTGACCGCTCTGACCTCGCCCCCGCTGGTGTTCCCGCTAATTGCTTTGGCCAGTCCATCCACTAGAATTATCGTATTTCCAGATAAAAGGGCTTCAAAAAGCTCCTTCCAGTCATTAAGTACTTTTTCTTCACCGATACTCAAGGCTTTGTCTTTCATAAATTGATAAATTCCGCTTACCGATTTGACTTCCGGACCTCCCCAGTTGGGAGTGTCAAAGGCCATAATGTGCGTAATAAACTCATCGACGATGTTTTTATCATTTAAACCGTTAAAATATACAGCTGCCACCTCTATATGTGAAGTTACCAGCTCAAATTTACGAATAATAATATCAGGGCTGTTTCCAAGCCGGGACCTGATTTCCTTCAAGTTGTTTGCTAAATTCATGGAGATCAAGGGGTCTTCATTACTGGGCATCATCTACACCTCCTGCCCATACTATTTGCTGTCCAAACCTGTTTTATGCAGTATATGGGAATTTTATTATCGGTAATCAGGCCGCTGCTAGATTTTTACTCCTGTATGCCAAAAAGATTACAGTATGTTCACCTTTAATACTCTGAAATATGCTGAAAGAAAAAGAGAGTAGCTGAGAACAAAAATCAAAACTTGTATCATTACCGTACTTCCTTACCCTCAACATTACAAAAATTGACATTTCGGATGAAAATAAGTAGTATAATTAGAAAGATTTATACAAAAAAAGAACCCTTTCCTCATTCTCCTCTATTCAAATTCCTAATTCTATCTATCCTATTTTAAGGAGTGAAAATGCTATGCGCGCACGAATGGTAAAAGCGAATACAAGGAATGTAATCGGTAGCTATTGCAAATGGATCGCGGCTGGGATGATTGTAACTCTCACGGGATGCTCGCTTGCATCCGCCGCTCCTTCACCCTCACTCTCATCCTCAAGTAAAACTAGTGAATCTACCTCCTCCCTGGTTACATTTCAATTGCAAGAGGCTACGATTGCTCAGATGCAGGACGCGATGAAGTCAGGAGCACTGTCGAGTGTCGAGCTCACAGCCATGTACCTCAACCGGGTATACGCCTATGATTCTAGTGGCATTCGGCTGAATTCAATCCCTGTTCTAAATCCCGATGTGCTAAAAGAAGCTGCTCAGGCTGATCAGCTAAGGGCACAGGGGATTAATACCGGGCCTCTGCAAGGCATTCCCTACACAGTTAAAGACAGTTACAAGGTTAAAGGACTCACTGTTGCTTCTGGATCTCCGGCTTTTAAAAACCTGATGGCAAAAGATGATGCCTTTACTGTAGAGAAGATACGCAAATCCGGTGGAGTGCTAATTGGTAAAACCAACATGCCGCCAATGGCAGCAGGAGGAATGCAAAGAGGCGTTTATGGCCGTGCTGAAAGTCCGTACAATCCAAATTATTTGGCTGCAGCCTGGTACTCTGGCTCCTCTAACGGATCTGGCGTGTCAACAGCCGCCAACCTTGCTGCCTTTGGTATGGGGGAAGAAACAGTATCTTCTGGAAGATCACCAGCATCTAACAATGGTTTAATTGCCTACACGCCATCGCGGGGCTTAATCTCCATTCGGGGGAATTGGCCGCTTTTTCCTATACGGGATGTCGTGGTCCCACATACAAGGACTGTCGAGGACATGCTCCGCTTGCTTGACGTGATTGTTGTAGAGGATAAAATCACAAAAGGTGATTTCTGGCGAGAACAGAAAGCCGTTCGCCTCCCTTCTGTCAACAGTGTTCGTCCCAATTCCTATCTAGAGCTGCGAGATACTCAAGCTTTGAAAGGCAAACGAATCGGTGTTCCGAAAATCTATATCGGTAAGGACCATGAAACCACAACTCCGATTAAATTCAGACCTTCAATACAAGCATTATGGGAAAAAGCTGTAAAGGATTTAACAGCTCTTGGAGCTGAAGTTGTGGAAGTTGACTTCCCTTTGCAAGTGAACAGCGAGAAGGACCGACCAACAGCGAAAACACCTGAAGAACGTGGTTTGATGCCGGCAAAATGGAGTGAAAAGGAATTCGGGCTGCTTAATCCTTATGCAGCTGAGGAATTTCTTAAAAGTGTGGGCGATCCGAATTTCCCGTCATGGGCTAATATCGACCCTGCAACTGTCTTCCCGAATCCGCCCGGTTCGGTAGATGCCAAACGTGGCAGAGACCTTGGTCACTATGACGTATTCATTGAAACTATAAAGAAAGGCGTCACCCCTTTCGAACAAATTCCTCAGTTTCATAAAGGGTTGCGGGGGCTGGAAAATGTACGAAAGATAGATTTTGAAAATTGGATGAAGCAAAACAACCTTGATTTTATTGCTTTCCCGGCCAATTCGAATATTGGCAAGGCTGATTCTGATGTGAATGAAACGTCTTATGAGGAGGCTTGGGAGAATGGCAACTATTTCTCCAATACGAATTTCCTTCTACGCGAGTACGGGATCCCAAGTGTGTCTGTGAGTATGGGCGCAATGAAGGATACGGGTATGCCCGTCAATCTGACGATGGCAGGTGCTGCATATAGCGATAATGACCTGCTTCGATACGCTTATTCCTATGAGCAGGCAACCAAAAACCGTCCTATTGCAACACGCACGCCAGCGCTTGAGGATGAAACCTTTTCCTATAACCCGCAAACTGCTCTTCCACCCTCTAAACGCAAGGAAACAGGAGCCCCTGCACTTAAGTTGAATGCTTCGGTCAAAAACGATGTTCTCGCTTTGGAAGGTTCAGTCACAGATCAAAGCGAAATCGCGCAGCTCAAAGTTTATGTCAATGGCATGCGTGTCGCTATTACAGAAGATAAAGCTAATTGGTCAGCAGCGCTCCCAACTACTAAATTCAAGCAGGGTGGCGCCTCCCAAGCCGATACACTGCATATTCTCGTGCTGGCGAAGGATATTTACGGAAATACCGCAGCTCAAATCAAGTCTGTCACTTTACCCCAATGACGAAGGACATCATGGTCTTAGCAACGGGATCATTGAGCTGGGCAGGCTGGAGGTTGGTCAGATGAAGCTGTAACTTCCAGCTCTTTGAATTAAATATTTAAATTAGCAAGCTCCCTCGCTGCTTTCGCAGTATAGGGAGTTTTTCTTCAAATCCCATCATTATTCAGCTTACCTGCTTCAGTCCAACCGCTGAACTGAGTACTATCGCAATGAATAAAATTCTCGTGGTATTACGCGGTTCACCATAAAGGATCATATCCAGTATGGCCCCGACCAAAGCTCCAATACCAGTTTTTGATAACGCTGCAAATGTAGTGCGGAACTAAAGCAGTAATGAAAAAAAAGCCTGAGATCATACTGCATACAGCAGTTTTTCTCCCAGGCTCTTATCCCTCCGTGACACAGTGCAACGACTGTGAGTTTTCTCTCGGACCAGCCGATATGACATCGCGGAACCCTAGAAAACATTTTTAAATTCAATTATAGTATCATTGATTTGGTCATTATGAAATCAATTTGTTCTTCATCCCCCATATAAAAAGAGTGTGTACCCGTTTGAACAAACCCCATTTTCTTATAAAAAGCAATGGCATTTTCATTTTTTTCCCATACACCGAGCCAAACCTTCTTTTTATGATGTCCCAGTGCAATTTCCATAGCTTTATTTAACATATATTTACCAAGCCCATGTTTTTGAAATTTGTTTTTGATATAAATCCTCTCAACTTCGAGTGACTCATCACCCATTTTTTCGGATTGGGCATCATTTATATTGATCTTCAAATATCCGGCAAGTTCTTCATTGAAATAGATGAAAAAGATTTCTGAAGAGACATTAGCCAATTCCTTATCCAGCTGTTTCAAGTTAAATGCTCTTTCCAGATAGGCTTGCATATTTTCAGGTGAATTTTGATCTTTAAAAGTATCGTTGAAGGTTTCAATGCTTATTTCTTGGAGTATTTGTACATCTTCACGGCTGCATTTGATCATTTTCACATTCATGATAACTATATCGCTCCTTCATATAAATCAATTAATAATTTCTTTTGTTCCCTTTTTTCACGAATTCCCATTCATCACTTATATTTTTTCTTACTCTTTGAAGAAGAGTAAAAATAGTGTTTACTTCACTTTCCGAAAATCCCGCTAATGCAACTTGATCCGAATAATCATGTTCTCTTTTTATGAAAGGATAAACACTGTTTCCTTTTTCTGTTGGAAAGAGTTTATTAATTTTTTTGTTATGCTGATCCTCTTTCTTTTCAATAAAACCATTAATTACAAGTTTTTGGATAGCGCGAGATGCTGTTGTTCGATCTACTTTTATCATCTCAGCTAACTTTTCTTGAATAATTCCTGGGTTTTCACATATTCGTACAAGGTATAAATACTGTCCTTTTGTAAGGTCATATTCTTTGAATTCAATATTACTGATAGAATCTAATGCCCTTGCTATCATTCCAATTTCACGAAGTACTTCCTTCATAATGAACTCCTTTGCCCCTATTTTGTTGCAAATGCAATAAACATAGTATATATTTAATCTACCCTAATTTTGTTGCATTTGCAACTTTAAATTATAATAAAGAGGTCGAGTAAAGTGAAATATGTTTTTTTTGTAATAGGAATTTTTATATTATCCCTTGGTATTTCTTTCACTATACAATCAGACCTTGGGACATCACCTTTTGATGCACTATTGGTAGGACTATCCACAAATGTGGGGCTTACTGTAGGAAGTTGGGAAATCATAATGGCTTTAATCTTGATCTGTTGTAATTCACTTTTAAAAAGACAAAGACCAGAAGTTTTGGGGTTGTTAACAGCATTTATAACGGGGATTGGTATTGATATGTGGCTTTTTTTATTGCAGGATTTAATAACACCTGAACTATGGTACAGCAAAGTTGTTTGTTTTGGAATTGGTTTAGTTATTGTGGGATTAGGAACTGCAACCTATTTACAGACAAACTTTGCACCCATTCCAGTTGACCGATTAACCATAATCATACAAGAATTAACTGGAAAAAATCTATTTTTTTCGAGAACATTCATTTACCTTATCTTCCTGATCATAGCATTCATTTTAAATGGACCCATTGGCATTGGAACTTTGTTAACTGTTTGTTTAGGGGGGGTAATACTCAATTATTTCATGCCCCTCACTGGAAAAGTATTAGACCGCATATTAACACACTCTGGTACATCACCAAATCATGATAAAGATAAAAAGCATTCAACTAACCTGATCTGAAGGCATAATATCATTACATTAATTTCAATACAGAATCTTTGTTTTCAGTTTTAAGTTTCTCTAAAAGAATTGGTACAGTTATTTGTCTCTTAATTGGTACTTTAATTGTGCCTAATTCATTTTTATAATGTGTTTGTATTTTGAAGGTCAATTCATAAAGGAGTGTAACTTTATGTTCCACGGATTATCTGCTTTTCCACTCACCCCGGTGAATGAGACAGGCATTGACGAAAAAGCATTTGTAGCACTGATTCAACGATTAGTTGCAGCTGGTGTAGACTCAATTGGGGCATTGGGTTCAACTGGAAATTATGCATATCTTAATCGAGAAGAACGTTTCCGGGTTCTTCAACTTGCAGTCCACTCAGCAGACGGGATTCCCGTGATGACAAGTATAAGTGCGATTCGTACCTTAGAAGTACTTCGATTAGCGGAAGATGCACAAAGAGCAGGAGCAAGTGCAGTGCTGCTAGCCCCTATCTCCTATCAAGCACTAACGAATGAAGAAGTATTTTCACTCTATGAACAGGTAACCCGTTCACTCTCCATTCCACTTTGTGTCTATGATAATCCAGGTACCTCCCATTTTCATTTCAGTGACGAATTGCACGGCCGAATTGCTGGGTTACCTCATGTTGGTTCTATTAAGATTCCCGGAGTACCTACTGATCCCGAAGCAGCCAAGACACGCATCAAAAAACTACGAGAGTCGATTCCTCCCCATGTAACTATAGGAGTAAGTGGAGATTCATTTGCAGTCACCGGCTTGAATGCAGGTTGTGAAGCATGGTACTCCGTTCTCGCCGGTTTGTTTCCAAAGGCGTGTCTAAAAATAACCCGATTGGCCCAGGACGGTTTTGCTGACGAAGCAGAACGACTCTCGACACTACTTGAACCTATTTGGACGTTATTTCATCAGTATGGTAGCCTTCGTGTTGTTTCAGCAGCAGCAGAAATAAGTGGCTTAATCTCAAGTTCCAGTCTTCCTTTGCCCTTACAACCATTGAATCAATCAGCTAGAGAACACTTGAAACTTATACTAAAGAATCTTCAGGAATGAATTGTTTCTTTTACTATTTATCAAAAAAAGAGCGGAATCTCAACATGTATCTAGATTCCGCTCTTTCAGCATGGAGACGCTGCTTTAGCTTAGGACTGTTTTCTTATCGAATCCGTCCAGAGAGCATCCACAGGCGGTAATTCGCTCCCTTGTGTCATATATATCCGGTCGACTCTGAGTTGTGACTTTCGAGCTAAGATCGAAAACAGGTGAACACCACTGGGCAATTCCAAATCCGACAGTAAACACCAATAGTACACTTGAGCGGTGTTATACGTATGCAGTGTGCCCATGCCCAGTTGTTCGGATAACGGTCTTACTACGCCGTCCAGCGATAAGTAGCATGAATCGGATTGGTCGTTATGATGTCGAACCAAAATCCAAATATGGTAAAGACCTGAATTTGTGATATTTATTTTGTAATGCATGGCTGGAGCAATCTCCGGGTTCTCCCACTGTCTTCCAGGCTCAGAAACATGCATGGCGAAACCTGTCCTTCCATTGGTTTCTGCCTGTAAGTGGCTCCAATGAATAGCAGTACCGTCTTTACTGGACGTGAGATATGCATTTTCAGAGTTTTCCAACGCATATTCGGCTTCGATCGCAACGATGCCGTTCGATTCGATAAACATACCCGCACCAAATTCTTTTATAACATCCTTTGTACCATCAGCATCACAAATGTTTGCATAGCGTTTATCCCCTAACGTGGTCTGCGGAACATCAAAACATTTCAAGAAGATTTCATCGATGGTGGCGTAAAAATCTCTTGTGGCATAAAGGACGACGGGAAGAGGTACTTCATGCTCTCCCGTTTCGTAAAATTGATTACATAATTGTTCGACTTCATTCCAATTCACAGTAGAACTTTCCAGTCCATGATCGGTAACCAGCCTATGATGATGCTCACTGGAAATCGGTCCTAAATTGCTCGTTTTTTGCTCTTCCGTATATATCACGAACTTGTTGATAGTGACATAAGGATCTACCATATAAATTTTTAAGACATGTATACCGGAAGCCAGGTAGGGCAGCTCCACTCTCATTTTCTCACCGTTATTAAAGACGGATTCCTGCCAGGTGCCCAGCCACTCGTCACGAGTCTCTGATTCTACCAGAATGGGGGCTGTATCATCGACTCCGATGCCGAAACGAATGTTGCCTGTCGAATTTAAAGTAAGAAAACGATGAATCTCTAAGGTAAACTGTCCAGCCTCTTTCAAAAAAATATCGTATCCTAAATATGGATGATTCTTAAGCTCTCTTGCAAGCGGTCGTATTTCACCGCTCCAGGCCATCATCGCGGCTCCCTCATACCTTGCCATCCCCGGTATGGCCACCCAACCGGACTTATCGGTCGAATCTACACCGGGAACATTATGGTCGTAGGAGGCTGCTGGGATAGACACATACCCGTCTGCCTCTATATGTCCGTAAAACGTTTCAGGAACATTTACACCTTTCTCAACTTGCACCTTTATTGGAACAGATGTCATATCTTTATGGTTTCGGACGGTCAGTTGCGCAGTCTTTCCCGCATGCTTATACGGATCGATGACCGAGACAAGAATTCTTTTCTCCGTTTGGATCGATCCTTCACTTTCGGAAAGAATGATCCAATCTGCGTCTTCCATTACCTCAATCGTGAATGGAATGGTTCCGTTCCCCTGGTTTCCAATCTCGAACCATTTTTGTTTCTGACCATGGATGGAAAAGCGCAGCGTTGGTTCTTCATTCCAAAGGTTGATTCTCATGCCACCTTGAGCAATTTTCAATGCGGGCTTTCGCGCAGGATACAAGGCGGTAGGCGGTGGTGGAAAACTTTCCGGTGTCAGGATTCCGTTCCACTTGCCTTCACTCATTTTTGCGTTATAGAAATGAAGCATTCTTCGCTTGTAGTCCGCCATTTTTACCGAAAGCTCCACATATAGGTCAGCAGCCTGCATGTTTCCGCGCTCATAAGAAAGCGTGCTTCTGTCGGCTAAATAAAACTCATGGTTGGTATAATACGATGCGTGAATTTTCATGAGAAACATCTGGAAAAATGCAACCCGCTCCTGCACCGGAAGGCTGTACATTATGGCATTGCCTCGACGAAAAACATCCTCCAACCGCATTAATCTACGCCCTGCTTCATCACCTAATACAGTTTGTGAAAATACATTGGATTGCATATGTTCGATCTTTCGTACGTTAGTGACCTGTGCAAATGTTTCGTATATTTCCGCAGCTTCAGATCCGTGGTTGCCGGAAAAATTGGCGTTTATCCAAGATTCGACGAATTGAGATGCATTCTTGGTCATTCCTTCTTCTTTGCCGGCTTCCCAGCCAGATCGCAAAAAGAATTCCATATCCTGTTCAAGGGGCTTCAACCCGCCAACATTCAGAATCCACAATTTCCGGATTCCCGATTCATACGATTTTTTCAATTCATTCCCTGTATGGGCCAATGGAATTGAATTGATAAAAAGATAACTCATCGCCGTTCCTGGAGCTGCCCAGTAAGAATTGTGATAATACAAACCGTTGCCTCCACTGCGTTGACGCTCCTTCTCATTCGGATATCGGCGCATATGCCCAAAATTGTCGTTTGCCCAAATGAGGGTCACACCTTCAGGTAGATCAAGACCTCGGTCATATAGCTCTAATACTTCTTTGTACGGGATAAATGTCTGTAATGAAGCATTTTCTTTTGACTCGCCGATCACGTCCTTGAGAATTCGCTTTTGATCCTGTATAACCTTTCCTAAGAGAGAACTCTTGGCTTTTGCCCGTTCTTCCTTAGACATGGAATTATCATCATCAATGGACTGCGTATGAAATCCAGAGTCATGGATTCCACGCATGCCAACCGTATAACACACTTCGTAATTTTTATTCTTCTCGACACTTTCCCGCCAATATTCCTGTAGAATTTCGCGATTTCGACCTTCGATGGAATAATCGTATGAGGCGTCGTCATAACCCTTGGCTGCGAGCCATGGCTCCCATTCATTCTGGTTGCTGCGAAGCAACATATCGCAATGCGACGTGCCTACTACAATCCCCATTCTTTCCGCGAGTGCTCCATTTTCGGGATTCTCATTAAAATAATTCACATGCATGGCAGGCCAAATGAAATTGGCTTTCAGACGAAGTAAAAGTTCAAAAATAGATTGATATGCGTCAGGTCCGATTGTGCCATCTTGAGTATGAATCTTGGCCCAGTCATCAAGCTCTTCCTCATCATTCAGGAAAATTCCCCGGTACTGAACCGCTGGCCAATCTGCTTTGGAGAAGTCCAAAGGCAAACAAAATACATCGCAGGTTTTCACCGGTACATCCGCCCAGTAATACCACGAAGACACACCCATCGCCTCGCACAAGTCATAGATTCCGAAGATGGTACCGCGCCTGTCGGTTCCTATGATATATAACACACCGTCAATGACTTCCTGAAGAAATGCTTCCCACCGATACGAGCCATCCTCCAGCATCAGTTTTTTCAGCGATACCCCTTTATCTTGCAGATAAGCGAGTAACGGCTCATTGTCTGTGATCGTGCCGATCACGATGCTGCTTTGGTCCATTTCTTTTGCTCGCACTAGCTTACAACCGCAAACCCAATCAATATCTCGCATAAGATTGCAAAAAGCAAGATGCACCGCGCTGTTTTCCGTTTCGGAAACAAAAACAGGCACCTCGTGATTTCTTTTCAACAGTTCAAATTCATTCTGGGTTTGGTGTGATATCAAGTGTCTAACCTCCTCATGTGCTCCATTCGGAAGAAAATCTGGTAGCTAAACTATACCTGAATACCAAGCAATAATCTTTTAATATGTTGCCGAATTATCGATTTATTATATTATATTGCTATAGGATGGAGGTTGAGCAATGGTTGCTGATGTAAGTCATACGCACCCCCTATTTTCAATCGAGTATGTCGTCCATGATGCAGACCACAACATGACCAATTTTCATTATCACGATGCATATGAACTTTATTTTCTAGAAAAAGGGTATCATCAGATTTTGATCCAGGACTCCATCTATGACATTAAGCTGCATGATGTTGCACTGTTTAAACCAAATCTGTTCCATAAAAGCTACCAAAATCAAGGTTGTGCCAGAACATGTGTCTATTTTACGGAGCGTTTCTTGCGATTATATTTTACGGAACGGGCAATAAAATCTTTATTAGGCTGCTTTGATACAGAAATTATCTCTTTGAAAGAAGAAGTATTTGCGAAAGTGAAAAGACTATTAAAGTCCCTGGAGAAAGAAAACGTCTCGGGTGAGAGTGACCGTATTTTTATACTTTTAGCTGAACTGTTATCTCTATTAAATAATAATAAGGATTCCCAAACAGTGGAGCAGCAGTCTTCCAAGTACGCTAACTTTGGACCTATTCTGTCGTACATCAACCAAAACTATAACAAAATCACCAAAATCGAAGATATTGCAAAGTCGTTTTACATGTCCAAATATTATTTGTGTCATCGTTTTAAAGAAGCCACGGGACTTACGGTTATTCAATATTTAAATAACATTAAGATTCAACATGCTTGCAACTTGCTGATCAATACAAAGTTAACGATACTCGAGATTGGTAACGAATGTGGCTTCAACTCGTCCATGTATTTTTGTAAGATCTTTAAACAAACGGTATTTATGACACCTAGGGAATTTAGAAAGAAAGCTAGATAAGATCATCTGTTATAGTTTTAGGCTAAAATTCATGACAGCTTGTGGAACGCGTATAAGCGTAATGCGGGCTTATCTTCCAACGAAAAGAGGAATGTAAATTGACTAGTCTTCCCCTGCATCCGGCTTTGTCTGGAAAAACAGTTGTGGTAACCGGCGGCTCCGGCGTGTTGTGCAGCTCCATGGCCAAGGAACTTGCCCGCCAGGGTACCAAGGTCGCTATTTTGAACCGTACTGCTGATAAGGGCGAATTGATAGCCAAGGAAATTTGTGAGAGTGGTGGAGAATCCATCGCTGTTGCCTGCGATGTGACCGATGTTGAAAGCGTGAAGCAGGCTGAGGAGACGGTCCGTCGTCTGCTCGGTCCGTGCGATATTCTGATCAATGGAGCAGGCGGCAACCACCCCAGTGCGAATACGAGTTTGGAGACATTTCATCCTGAAGATCTGAACCAGTCTGGAATCACTACCTTTTTTGATCTCAGTGTACCTGGCTTCCGCAATGTGCTTGATTTAAATTTTATCGGGACTTTAATCCCAACACAGGTTTTTTCCAAAGGCATGATCGGACGACCTGGCGCTGTGGTCCTTAACATATCCTCCATGAGCGCTCCCAGCCCAATGACCAAGGTTCCCGCTTACAGCGCTGCCAAAGCCGCCATCAACAACTTCACCCAGTGGCTGGCCGTACATCTAGCCGAATCTGGCATTCGGGTGAATGCCATTGCCCCCGGATTTTTCCTGACAGAGCAGAACCGACAATTGCTCACCAACGAGGACGGCTCGCTTACCGAGCGTTCGGCCAAGATTATTGCCCACACCCCTATGCGCCGTTTCGGTGAGCCTGAAGACCTCCTCGGAACGCTGCTTTGGCTGGCAGATGAAACCGCTTCCGGTTTTGTGACCGGTGCAGTCATTCCTATAGATGGTGGTTTTATGGCCTATTCGGGGGTATAGAATCTTCACTTTCCATCCCTTGCCCTTCTATTTACAATTACGAAGTGGCAAGGGGCTTAGTGTGTCAACAACGCTCTACTATAGTTTCAACTGAATCCGTTTACATAAATAATAAGTCGAAGGAAGCATTGCTCAATTGGTCATGCTTTAATTTATCACATTCTCCTATGCGTATATTCAAGCAGGATTACACTTGTCTTGTATACAAGATATCGAACCTCTATGAAAATCCTTCAATTCCATCCACCGCTTGACGGCAAACAACTAGACTCACGAGCAAAAAAATGAATAACACAGACCAGCATTATTTCTTGATATAGTCAGCGAACTGCCGGAGGAATTCGAGAGAATGTATATCCTTTCGGAGATGATGGTGAACCAGATCATCCATTTTGCTTGTATCCTGATTCAACATATATTCAAGCATAGTTTGGTGCTCATGCCAGATTTCCATCAGCTTCCCTGCTTCCAGCATATGGAGCTTGCGATATCTGATATAGTGAACATTTGATTGCTGAATAAGCTGCCAAAGAAATTCTCGGCCCACCAATCGGAACATAGTATGGTGGAACTGATCGTCCAAAATGAGAAATTGATCCGTAGCATGATCGTCATCAATGACAGCCCTCTGCCTGTCCAAAATTTCGCTCAGCTTCTGTATATCGCTTAATGCAAATTGCGTAGAAAGCTCCTTCATAATCTCTTTTTCCACTGCGCTTCTCAAGTAGCTCATTTGTTCTACGGACTCCAGATCAATATAAGAGACAATGTTCCCCTTCTTGGGATAAATATCAATATAAGACTCCAGCGCAAGCTGTTTCAACACGTCGCGCAGCGGAGTTCTGGACAACTGGAAGCGTTCTGACAAGGTCGTCTCGCTGAGCAGAGTCCCAGGCTTTAAGGTCAACGACAAAATATCATTTTTCAAAAGCTGCTTGATTTCTTCCTTTGTAAACATAACATTCCTGCCTTCACTTTATAAATCTAGTCTTATTATAAAGCATTTTGATGTGATAGACTCCTCAAAAATTGTCATTGACAAGGATAAACTTTGCATTTTATGATCAAGTCAATCTTGTATACAAGATTAAAAAAATCAATCAGGGAGGGTATCGTTATGAACATGACCTGGAGATGGTATGGGGAAGGCAATGACAATATTACACTGGATCATATCCGGCAAATTCCAGGAGTTATGGGCATTGTTTGGTCTTTACATGAAAAGATAGCCGGTGAAATATGGGAAATGGAGCGAATTCAGGAGGTAGCTGATCAGATTACAAGCAAGGGCTTTAGTACGGCAGTCGTAGAGAGTGTAAATGTCCACGATGATATCAAAATCGGCCTGCCATCCCGCGATCAATATATTGACATTTATATTGATACCATTCGCAAATTGGCCAAAGTGGGAGTCAAGGTGATTTGTTATAACTTTATGCCTATTTTTGACTGGACCAGAACGGAGCTTTATAAGGAACTGCCAGACGGGTCCAACGCCCTCTTTTATGAAAAGGCTGCCATTACCGATAACCCCCGTCAAATGGTGGATCGGATTCTCAAAGGAGCCGGGAAGTTCACGATGCCAGGCTGGGAACCGGAGCGGTTGGCGAGACTGGATGAACTGTTTGCTGCTTACGCAGATGTCACCGAAGACAAGCTGTTTGACAACCTAAAGTATTTTCTTGAGCGCATCATCCGGTTTGCGAGGAGGTTGACATCAAGATGGCCATTCATCCTGATGATCCGGCATGGCCCATCTTCGGGCTGCCGAGAATTGTCCGAAGTCGTGAGACCATCCGGCGCATCCTGGATGCAGTGAACAGTCCATATAATGGTCTAACCTTCTGCACAGGCTCACTGGGGACTAACCCTGAGAATGATTTGCCAGCTATGATTCGGGAGTTCCATGATCGTATTCATTTTGCGCATATTCGTAATGTCAAGGTGTTTGAGAATGGCGACTTTATTGAAGTGTCACATCGCGGGAAAGACGGAAGCGTCGATATACCAGAAGTAGTTAGAGCTTATCACGAAAAAGGCTATCAGGGATATGTGCGCCCAGATCACGGTAGACATCTATGGGGAGAAGAAAAGAATTGTCGGCCAGGATACGGTTTGTATGACCGTGCACTGGGAGTTATGTACTTGCTTGGTGTCTGGGATAGTCTTGCTCAAAGCAAGGGAGTGAAATAGATGCTCCAGCTTGACCGGAAAAGCCTTTCAGATAAGGCGGCCTGGGAAGCAGCAGGCATTGAACTACCGAAGTATGATCTGGAGCTTGTAGCCCATAACACCCGAGTTAGACCGCAATGGGTGCATTTCGGCGCAGGCAATATTTTTCGGGGGTTCGTAGCCAATGCACAGCAACAACTGCTGAATAGTTTGAAAGCGGATACAGGTATAATTGCGGCCGAAACCTTTGATTTTGAAATGATTGACAAAGCCTACAAGCCTTACGACAATCTAACCTTACTGGTGTTAATGAGTGCAGACGGTAAATTTCACAAAAGTGTGGTCGCAAGCATCGTTGAGAGCCTTGCAACGGAGCAGAATCGTCCGGACGACTATCTCCGTCTGCTTGAAGTATTTGAAAATCCGACTCTGCAAATGGCCAGCTTCACTGTCACGGAAAAAGGATACGGCCTCACCGGGCCCGACGGTAAGTATCTGGCTGTTGTGGAGAGGGATTTAGTGAATGGTCCTGAACAGCCGGTGCATGTGATGAGCATAGCTACTTCGCTTGCCTATCGGCGTTATTTAAAGGGACAACATCCAATGACCTTGGTAAGCATGGATAATTGCTCCCATAACGGCGATCTGTTAAAGGATAGTATGATTGCTATCGCCAAGGAGTGGACGCGCAGAGGCCTGGTAGAGAAAGGATTTGCAGACTATCTGCAGAATGAGGAAAAAATAACCTTCCCGCTGACTATGATTGATAAAATCACCCCCCGCCCTTCCTTACAGATACAATCTGCTCTTCGAGAGCTGGGGTTAGCCGACATGGAGATTGTCGTTACCTCCAGGCATACGTATACGGCTCCCTTTGTCAATGCTGAGGTTAGCGAGTATTTGGTCATTGAAGACAAGTTTACAAACGGGAGACCTGCACTGGAGGAAGCTGGCATCATCTTCACGAATCGGGATACGGTAGACAAAGTGGAGAAGATGAAAGTCACGACCTGTCTCAATCCGCTACATACAGCGCTGGCCCTCTCCGGGTGTCTGCTCGGGTATCAGCTCATTGCAGATGAAATGAACGATTACACCTTGCGTCGTCTGGTGGAAACCATCGGCAACAAGGAAGGCTTGCCTGTTGTGGTTGATCCCGGAATTATCCAACCCCAAGCGTTCATTAACGAGATATTGCAGGAACGCTTCGCCAATCCCTATATTCCAGATACGCCACAGCGGATTGCAACAGATACTTCTCAAAAGATGAGCATCCGTTTTGGCGAAACCATAAAGTTGTATGTTAGCACAGCAGGGCTTGATCCTGCCAACTTGACTGCTATTCCCTTGACCATTGCGATCTGGTGTCGCTATTTGCTGGGGGTGGATGATCAAGGAGCACCCTTCACACTCAGTCCGGACCCGTTACTGGATACATTGCAGGGGTATTTGCAGAATACGAAGCTAGGCGATCAGACCTCTGGGGTTCGCAACCTCCTTGAGGATGAAAAACTGTTCGGCGTCCGATTATATGAGATTGGTCTGGGCGACAAGATTGAAGCCATGTTTCATGAAATGCTATCAGGTCCCGGAGCAGTCCGAAGCACCATAGAGAAGTATGTGAACTAGAACTTACATTAAACAATCCCCCTGCCACGAAACTTTGGTCAGGGGGATTTGTAATTCTCATGTTTGTTAGCTTGTTGTCAACAGTAGAACCGGGCCACAACTCTGATTAGAATCCTGCCGTCCAACCCGCATCAGCAGCAATAACTGCCCCATTCACAAAGCTCGACTCGTCTGAAGCCAAGAAAAGGGCTATTTTCGCGATTTCTTCAGCCTGCCCTACACGAGGAATTACGCCTTGCGTGACCTTCGTTCGAGATGCGCCAAACTCATTCAAGTTATGAATCGTTGAAGTAATGTTGGTAGCTGTTGCACCTGGCGCAATGGCATTGCATCGGATGCCTTTTTGAGCATACATAAATCCCGTGTTTTTCGTAATACCGACTACCGCATGCTTTGAGGCGGTATAGGCAGCGCCTGCATGCGCACCACTGAAGCCACCCGTAGATGCCGTATTTATAATTACTCCATTTCCTTTATCCAGGAAGATCGGGATGACTTTGCGAATCGCACGCATAACGCTTTTTGTATTAATATCGAATATCAAATCCCAAGTCTCGTCGTCCACATCCCCTACTGGCGCCATGTTATCCATAACGCCCGCATTGTTAACCAAAATGTCGAGAGTTCCGAATTCATTAACAGCTGTATCGATCAAAGCATGTATATCATTCAAATCAGCAACATTGGTTTTTATTGCGATGGCGTTTCCTCCAGCTGATTTAATTCCTGCTGCAACCGCTTCTGCTCCTTCAATGTTCAGGTCTGAAAGAACAACACTTGCCCCTTCTTTTGCAAATAATTCTGCAATCGCTTTCCCCATTCCTGATGCTGAGCCTGTAACGACCGCAACTTTTCCTCCCAAACGCATGAAAGATCCCTCCAATGTTTTTTAATCAACCGTTCATTTGAAGTATGGATCAACTGCTAAATCAAAGTCAATTGTACGAAAGTACAGGCGAATAATCTATCTTTCATACCATAACCCTGATAGTCCCCTTGTAAGATAAAACTGATGTGTATCACGTTGATAAGAAGCAGGATGCATATTATTAAGAGTTTATCGATTTATTTTTACAATTTCTGTGGAATTATATATATACTTTTCCAGAGTAATGGTATATTCTAGTAAAAACAATGCTCATATAAAAAAATATGACCTTATGGAGGGACAGGCCTTGAAGAGACTTTTCGCTTTAAGTTGTGCTTTCTATCTATTAATCGGCGTCACCAGCGTGGTGCTTGGGGCATTACTGCCGACTTTTCTGCCTCACTATGGACGGGGGTACAGCGATGGTGGATTACTGCTGTTCTTGCAGTTTTTCGGCTTTCTTGTCGGTGTTCTGCTCACTCCCTTCATGGCTCTACATATGGGCCGCAAGTCCATGCTTGCTATTGCCTTGGGGAGTATTGTCGTCTCATGTACTATCTTGGGCCTACTTCCCTCTTGGAATTGGGTCATTGTAATGGCCATATGGATTGGCTTCGGCTCAGGCATTATTGAATCATCCATCGGAGCGTTCACCATTGAGTTTACGGAGGAGCAAAAAGCCGTAGCGATGTCCAAGCTGGATGTCTATTTTGCACTTGGTGCACTGCTTATGCCTGCGATCGTTAGCCTGTATATCTGGTTTGGAATTTGGAATCTAACCTTTTACACCATCTCCTTTCTCACTTTTATCCTATTGCTATTTTGGCTTACCATGCCTGTTTCCGCCTCCACTCACCTCACTCAAGCAGACATCCGCACTACTGAGCGTTCAGTTGAACAAGCCCGTTACTCAGGACAGCACCGTGTATTGCTAGGAATCTTCATTATTTTCTTCTTTGTTTATATGGGTCTTGAACTTGGACTCATGAACTTCCTACCTTCTATTCTGACCGAAACGCTACAACTTCAGGGATCTGTTGCCTCGCTAGGTGTCAGCGTGCTTTGGATTGCAATGATCATTGGTCGTATGTTCTCAGGAAGGATTGCAGAATCAGCAGGATATATTCCTTATCTGCTATGGAGTGCAATTGGAACTTTCTGTTTCTTAGTCGCTATGGTGTTTATATCCAGCCAATGGGCTACATACCTTCTAATTTTTGGTGCAGGGATATTCATGTCTGGACTCTTCTGTATCGCACTTGTCTACGCCAACGTACTGATTCCGGGAATGACGGAGCGGACGACCAGTATTCTGATTGCTTCAGGCGGAATTGGCGGCTCAGTGCTTCAATACGTAATAGGCTGGAGCATGAGCGAATGGCCAGTGACCGCTAGCCTCTGGATCTTAGGAGGATTTACTTTGATTTTGCTGCTGGCACTTATTCTCACACATCTGTGGAATAATCGGGGCAGCCGAGTAATTGACTCCCTTGTCCATCAGGGCAAGGAAGGATGATATTGTTTTAGTCCTTAGGGGAGGTGAGGCCTATCGCGTTTTTGCTTTTCGGGCAGATTCTGTTGCTGCGGTTATCTCTCATATCTGTGAAATCGCAGGAACAGTCAAATTGTGGCTTCTTTGTCCATTAGGACAAGGAAGGTGATTTTCTTATTTTGGGGAGGTGAGTTCAGCCTCGTTATGGCTGATTGGGCGTTACTCTTTTTAAGGATGACTTAATGAAATGTATATTCTGATATGGAGGGGAAATATCGTGCATACCTTGACCAAAGAACGTTTCAGATACGGAAAAGGCATTACTTTGATTGACGATTCAGGTAAGGAGTATTTGGATGGCGTATCTGGCACCTTCAATCTGTCGCTCGGTTATAATCACCCTCATGTCGTCTCCAAAGTACAGGAGCAAGTCGCCAATCTTGCCCACATGTCTTCATCCTTTACCGAGCCTTACGTTGAAGAAGTCCTAGACCATCTAATCCAATATGCCCCGAACGGCATCGATGCCGGGTGGATGAGAGATATTACCGGCTCCACGGCGAATGAATGTGCTGTGAAACTGGCCCAGAAATATACCGGAGCAACTGATATCATCAGCCTGCATCTGTCACATCATGGACAGACCCAGTTCGCAACAGGCATTTCCGGTAATGCCTTTCGCCGCAAGAATTTTCCCAATTCAACTGCGGCATATTCTCTGCATGTGCCTGCCCCCTACTGCTATCGTTGTCCCTTTAATTCTTCACCAGACAAGTGTGGTCATCACTGTATTGAAGCCATATCGGACGCCATTGAATATGCAAGCTCAGGCTCTGTGGCCTGCATGATTATTGAACCCATTCTGGGCAACGGAGGTAATATCATCCCGCCTGCAGGATATTTCAAGCGTCTCCGTCAGTTATGCGATGAGCATGGGATGATTCTGATTGCTGACGAAGTGCAGACTGGGATTGGGCGGACAGGCTACATGTTCGCAAGTGAGCTGTTTGACATCCAACCGGATATTATTACTCTTGCTAAGGGTCTGGGCGGCATTGGTGTCCCGGTTGCGGCGGTCTTGATGCAGTCTCGTCTCGATGTCCTGGAGAAGCACGAGCATTCCTTTACCTCGGGCAGCAATCTGATCTCGGTCACGGCAGCCAAATCCACGCTGGAGGTTGTAAGCGAGCCCGGTTTTCTGGAAGCCGTCCGGTCCAAAGGAAACCTGCTCGGATCCCTGCTGACCGAGATAGCTGACAAGCATGATTGCATTGGTGAGGCTCGTGGCGTCGGACTGATGTGGGGACTGGAAATTGTAGACGAGGACGATAGCCCGGATGCAGTGAAAAGCAATGGAATTATCGATCGTGCATTTGAGGAACAGCAATTAATCCTCAGAGGTTCCCGTTACGGTTATGGCAACGTGGTCAAAGTGAGACCTTCCCTCACGGCTACAGAAGATGAGATTGTCGAAATTGTTAAACGGCTTGACACCGTTCTTGCTACCCTTCACTAACGATCTGCCCAATAGGCCAAAGGAGGAATTATTCATGCTTGCACTGGTATACAAATCAGCTTGGGATGTCGCACTTGAGGAAAGACCTATCCCGGAGATTAAAAAAGATAACGATGTACTCGTCCGGATTCGGGCGACAGGCGTATGCGGTACGGATCTAGGCATCATTAGTGGCAAATATCATGCCGTGCCGTCCACGATCTTGGGCCACGAATCAGCGGGGGATGTGATCGCTGTAGGATCAGCCGTCAGTTCACTACAGCCTGGAGACCGGGTGGTAATTGATCCAACATACTACTGCGGGCAATGCGAAATGTGCCGGACAGGAAGACAGAATCATTGCACACACAAATCCGTAACAGAGACCGGAGTCAGCGCCGACGGTACGTTCACCGATTATTATGTGACTGAGGACCGTTTTTTGTACAAGCTGAAGGACCATATCAGCTACGAAGAAGCGACGCTGACCGAACCGCTGAGCTGTATGCTGACCGGAATCAACCAGATTAACCTGCTGCCTAACTTCACAACCGTTATTATAGGTGCGGGTCCGATCGGGATTCTGTACAGCTATGCTCTTGCTTCGAAAGGCGTAACTGGTTGCCTTGTTGACATCTCGGAGGAACGGCTCGCCATAGCGGATTCTATTGCCCCCGAACGGTGGTCCGCGCACGCCACACTGGAATCGGCCATTCATAAGCTGGCTCCGTTAAAAAATCAGGTGGACATGATTGTGGACACCACAGGAGTGGTCGGCACTGAGGTACTAAGCCAGCTTGCGAGCGGCGGGTATTTGATGCTGGTGGGGCTGAGAGATGGGATAAGCTCGTTTAATCCGAAAGAGGTAGTTGACCGTAGCCTTAAAATCATCGGCTCCATTGATTCTCTGGGCACGTTCTCCACGGCACATTACCTGATTGAGCAGCAAATCATTCCCGCCAAAAAAATCATTACCCACTCGTATCCGCTGGACGACTACCATGAAGCCTTCAAGACGCTTGGATGCAATATCAGCGAGCGGACACTTCAGCCTTCGTCGCAGGCGATCAAGATTGTGCTGCAATCGAATGGCTCCAGCAACTAAATTTAGCTACTAACAAGGAGGAGAATGGACATGACGAGCATTCATCATGTTACACCGACGAATAATGAATGCACAGGAGACCCATCAGCGTCCGTTCCGGTCAAAGCGGTCATCTTCGACATGGACGGGGTGTTGGTAGACAGCGAACCGATTTATTTTGAAGTTGAACGCAGCTCCTTTGCCCATTTCGGTGCACCCATGACAGAGGAAGAGCACCATACCTATGTCGGAGTGACACTCGAATCCATGTGGCGTCAAGTGCTGGACAGGCATCAACTCACTCATACATTGGCAGAGGCGCTTGCCTATCACCGAAAAAATGTGATGCAGACCATAACAGCACATGAGGGCCTGGTGGCAATCAACGGACTGGAACGGTGGCTGGACTGGCTACGGGAAAAAGGAATTCCAGTTGCAGTAGCCTCTTCCTCTCCACGGTCGTTGATTGATCTCATTATGGAAAAAACAGGACTGGGCCGTTACTTTGATATTCGAATCACCGGAGAAGAAGTATCCCAGGGTAAGCCGGCTCCGGACATCTTCCTATATGCCGCCGAACTGCTAGGTATAGCACCAGCCCATTGTATTGTTATTGAGGATTCACGGAACGGTGTTCATGCAGCCAAGAGTGCGGGTATGCGCTGTATTGGTTTACACAATCCTGGCTCAGGCCAGCAGGATTTGTCCAAGGCAGATCACAATATTTTCAGCTATGATGATCTGTGGGCGCTTAAAGAGAGCTTGCCATTCGGGGAATAGTTGCCTGCCAAGAGAAGGACCGTAAGATGCTGGAAGGCATATCTCCTCTATAAATATATTAAACCGCATAACCTTTAAAATGGATGAGGACATATATAAATATGCCCCATAGAGTACACAGTTGAGTATGTTAACCTACCCTGTGTGTAATCTATGGGGTATGCTTTACATCAAATATTTTTTAACCCCATTTTGTTACGGAAAAAACTGAACTTAAGAATGCCATAATCGGAATTTTTATAGTATGTATTTTATGTGTCAAGTAGCAGTTTTCCGCTTTGGCCATCCTCATCAGTCCCGGCTTTCACACCCAAATACACCTCTTCCCTTTTGGGTCCATTAAAAACCATTTTATTATAAGACGCTTGCTCTTAATCATTACTTTATGTGCATATAAGCTAGTTTATAGTATCTCATATTGCTGTGCTCAGTTGTGCAGTCGTTTTTCAATGATGTTCTACTGGAGGATCACTGTGAAGGTCTTGATCCCGCTCTGTAAAGTTCCAGCGAGTAAAGGTAACCTCAAAACCCTCTCGGGTTGGCGAACAGGTGTAAGGACCGGCCTGATTTCCGGTGGTGTAGGGAAAACGCGCCACACGTATCGTTCGCCATCCGTGCTGCTCCGTCCTTGCGCGAATAATTACAGCATCCTTGATGATGGAAGCGCGCAGGGTGACTTCTTCACCGACCCACTCTGGCACAGCCGCAAGCGACCAGTCAGAATATCCAGCGGTTACGACTGTGGAAAGCTGAGGAATGCCGTCATTGATTTCTATCCCCGCTTTAATCCATTGCTCCGGGCCATGGTATAACAAAATACCTGCCTGATCGTAAAGCTCCGTAAATGATGCGAGTTGAAACGACACTTCCACCGCCGTGTTATGATTCCAATCCGATAATAGAGCGGACCCATCCTCAAATTCAAAACCATATAAAGTCTTTTTCCAGAAGTCTCTTCCCTTTTCAGGCGCAACCTTAAGAAAATCTCCTTCTTTCCGGGCATATAGAGGTGAATTGATCCAATTCCCTTCCTCCCATTCCATTCTCTTTTTAGTCATCTTTTTGTCCTCCCTTGTTCAATAAAGGTGTGTCGTTCTAAGCAAACATTAGATACCAATAGATCGCGATCTCGTCACTTTCTCTATTTAGACCTTTGTAGACGTAGGAGTCGAATCCACCGATCACAAAACCGCAGCTTTCATAGAATTTACATGCGCGAACATTATTGCTTTGTGTCTCCAGCATGATCCCTGGCATTCCGCCATCTTTCGCCCAGCGTTTAGCCTGTTCGATTAGTTTCTTACCGATACCGAGGCTTCTATATTGCTTGTCGACTTTGATATCTTCCACATATGCATATTTGTTCCAATTTCTTTTCAGAACAATTTGACCTACAACTTGATTATTTACGAGCGCTAAATATATGATTTGATCGGGATTGCTGATATAGTTCGAATAATCCTCAACTGTATCTTCCTCAAGCTGATCATCATCGTAGCTTTTTTTGCTAATAGGCCTCTCCTTCACCGTATATTCGATTTGCTGTCCCGTTAATTGCAAGACAAAGGTAGAATCCACGATAAAGCTACCATCAATGTTAGTACCACGCTCACCGTCCTCAGCCTTCAGTTCTCTGATTAAAATATCCATTTTCACCTCCCCCATCTTGAAGCAAAATCAAATTGCATTAATACTGCACATTCTTCAAATCTACATCAGTTTAACGCTGTTCCGTTCTAACCATTATAACAAAGTTTCGCCATTTTCTGTATAATCCATCAAACATATTAAACCTTCTCCCATTCCCGATTCCGTTCATAAAGTGAGCTAGTAATAATACGGTCCAGCAGCTGCGTAAAGGTTATGCCTGCTGCAGCTGCACTCTTCGGAAGCAGGCTGTTAGCAGTCATTCCGGGTAAGGTGTTTACCTCCAGTACATAAGGTACATCCTGACACAAAATCATATCGACCCTTGCATACACCTTGCACTGCAGCAGCCGATAGCTGACAAGTGCCGTCTCGCGCACACGCTGCTCGATAACGGGAGGAAGCTGGATTACCTTCTCCTCAGCGCCGCCGATCTCATATTTCGCTTTATAGTCAAACCATTCAGAATGAGCGGAGCGAATTCCGATGATTGGTAATACCTCGCCATCCACAATTGAGCAGGTAAGCTCCGTTCCTTGAATAAAAGGCTCAACTAAAAGCGTCTGATCCAAACCGCAAGCCTCCTGAATAGCCGAGTGAAGCTCCATCTCATTATGCACAAGCTGGATGCCGATGCTGGATCCTCCCATATTCGGCTTCACAATAACGGGGTAACCCAACTGCTCTACCGCTTGCTGATCATAATCGTCCCTTCCCTGCCAGCAGAGACCTGCAGGCGTATGCACCCCTGCCGACTTCAGCAGCATCTTGGACAGCTGCTTATTCATGCACAGGCTGCTTGCCAGAACACCGCTCCCTGTATAGGGAATGCCTAGTGTCTCCAGCGCTCCCTGCACCGTGCCGTCTTCTCCATATTGGCCATGCAGCGCCAACAGTGCAAAATCGATGCCTGCGTGCTGAACCTGTGCGATTAAATCCGCTGGCTGATCAATCGCAATTGGAACCACTTCATAGCGGCTGCGGTCCAAATGATTCAGCATCTCTTGACCTGTCTGCAGCGAAACCTCACGCTCAGTGGAAGTCCCTCCCATAATAACGCCTATCTTCATCATGACCCCCCATTTTCTTGAAAAATCATAGTGCAATTACAGGTTGTTCTTATGACCACATGCCTTATGAAAGTTACGCACCTGTTGGCCTATGATCTGAATCCCCCGCTCGATCTGTTCATCGGTTACTCGGGAAAAACCAAGCCGCAAAGTATTCGTCCCTTCACCTTCTTGTATAAAAAACTTGTCTCCAGGTGTATATATAACCCCTTGATTTATGCATACTTCAAGCAACTGGCGCGTATTTACGCCTGACGGAAAGGTAAGAAACACATGTAAGCCCCCATCGCCAGATAGTTGCGCCTCAGAGAGATGGGTTTCACAGCATGCCTTTGTAAGCTCGTATTTGCGCTTATACTCCATACGTGCTCTTTTTACATATTTCTCAAAATTTCCATTGAGCAGATATTGATATAATATCGATTGGTCGATCGTTGAGGTATGAATGGTGCGCGCCCGCTTAATGCTTTCCAGAGTGTCAATCAGCGCTCGATCTCCAAGCACCCAGCCTACTCGCAAGCCAGGGAACAGCACCTTGGAGAAGCTGCCTATATAGATTACTCCGTTCCCTCGCCCTGCTGTTGCTATTAATGGCGCAATATGAGCTCCTGAATAGCGCAGCTCCTCATTAAAACCATCCTCAATCACCGGAATCTGATAGCGCATCATTAAATTCATTACAGCGCTTCGCTTTGCTGGCGACATGACAATGCCTGTAGGATTGTGATAGGAAGGAGTCAAATAAGCGAGATCGAAGCTATTTGTCTGCTTCTGCAATACCGCTTCAAGCTGATCTACATTAATACCATCCCGCTCCATTGGAATACCGGTAATCTCAAAACCTTGTAGTTTTAAATTTTTGATCGCTGTGTGATGGGTTGGATTTTCACAAATTACCGTACCGCGGCGCGCTGAAGGGCGGAGTGCCGACAACACAATGTCAAAGCCTTCTGTAAACCCGCTTGTAATCAGTATATCCTTGCCGCTTATATCGACGCCCTTATTCTCCATATATCCCATCAGGTAATCGATCAGTGGTTTGTAACCCTTGGCATAGCCGTAGTTGAGCAGCACCTGCCCTTCGATTGCCATCCGATCCATAAAGGCTCGCCTTACATCTCCCAGATCAAACAGCTGCTCATCCGGTGCGATGCTTGTAAACGAGATGGTTCCTTTTGGGGTGCGAATGCCCTGCTTCATCATATCAAGCTCTGCAGCCGATACAGCGTACTTGCTCATTCTTGTCTTCCAATTAATCTGCCAGGCGAAGGAGGCGTCAGACCCTCCGTTATCCACAGCCAAACGGCCCACCATAGCGGCCACATAGCTGCCTCTACTCGGTATCGTATACGTAAATCCATCGTCCTCCAGACCTTCATAGGCTGCAATAACTGTATTGCGACTCACCTTGAGCACACTGCTCATTTCTCGTGTGGAGGGTAGCTTCTGATCCTTATGAAACGTCCCTTTTATAATTAAACGTTTAATATATTCTTTTACTTGTATCGCGACCGGACGGTCACCAACAAGCTTAAAATCTTGGAACATGGTTCATCGCCCTCCATCTACAATGATGGCACAGGTAACAAAAGAAAAAAAAGAACCACCGCCCCGGACTTTTCATCCTTCGATGGTTCCTTCGATTTTATTCCAGCACCTCCGCACCATAACCGTGCCCCCAGATGGTTGTTTACCCAAAGATTATCTTATTGACTAATCTCGAAATCCTTAATGGTTGCATCCGGTTTTAAAACTTTATTTTGATCCAGCTCAGATAACGGATCACCATTTCTAACCTTCTTTATCCAATCATGATTTGCAAATGCCCCTTTCCCGCTTGCCTTAATTGCATGAAAATAACTTCGGCCTCATCCTCTTTTCCTGACCATTTATGCTGATAATCATTAACCTTAGCCTGAGAAATTCGAATGCCTACTGTAAAATCGGGACCAACGGCTTGGCGAATTGCAGTAGCCACTTCAACCAAGAGTCGTATCCGGTTTTCAATGGATCCACCGTATTCATCTGTTCGACGATTCGTATAGTCCCTAAGGAACTAATCAAGCAAATAACCATTTGCTCCATGGATCTCCACGCCATCAAATCCTACGCTCTTCGCACGAACGGCTGAAGCAACAAATCCACGGATGACTTCCTCAATATCTTCTTTCGTTGCAGCGATCGGAGTAGAAAACGATTCAGCACCACCATAAAAAGCTAGAGGTTCACCCTTTGGAAGCACTTCTGACGGAGCTAGATTTTGGGACTTGAATCGATTTCCTTGTGATAAGGCTCCTGCATGCTCAAGCTGCACAACAATAGAAGAGCCTGCTGTATGAACAGCATCCACCACTTTTTCCAAGATGTGGTTTGCTCCTCATTCACTAAACTAGGCTGATTAAAATAACACTGGCTATACAATTCGTCTGTATATGTTCCTTCTGTTATGATTAGACCAAAGCCCCCACGAGCGAAAGAGGCATAGTAAGCCGCGCCATTTGATCAGTGGCTAATCCTTCCGATGTAGCACTGATACGTGTCATTGGAGCTACGCCTACACAGTTAATTAACACGTTATTACCTATCTGCACGCTCTTAAACAATGTATTTAGTTGTCCCAATTCACATCCACCTCTAACATTAGATTCATTCGTAACACATTCAATACTTGATTTATGATCATCGAACAAGTACATTATAAACCGGTAAAATTGATGTTATCGAACGATTAATTCAACAAAATTGAACTGTTATTAACGAAAGACGTGGACGTATGGAACTTCGTTATTTGATCACATTAAAAACCATTGTCGAAACAGGAGGATTTAAAAAAGCAACTGAACACTTGGGTTACGCTCAGTCTTCTGTCACGACACATATTAAGGAATTGGAATCTGAGGTCGGCAAGCCCATCTTTGATCGCTTAGGTAAGAAGGTGGTTCTAACCCATCACGGTCATCAGTTTCTCCCTTATGCACTTAAGATCATAGAACTCTACACTCAGACACTAACGACCAATGATGAACCTACCGGCAACTTGACATTAGGAATCTCAGAGTCATTAATGATCTGCCGTATTCCATCCTTGCTTGTTGAATATAGACAAATGTATCCCAAAGTCAATCTTTCTCTGAAATCTTTGGATTATCAAGATGTCTCTCATGCTGTTCAGACCGGTGAGATTGATTTCCTTGTCGCCTTGGAGAAAGAAGGCTGGGGAGCTAATGTGTTAAGAGCGGTTTAGGCATCTCCATGGTTCCTTTTTTCTCCGTTAAAGAGGAACTAGAACATAACAAGCTTCAGGGTGAAGAGGTTGGACCAGACTGTCCTGCAATATCAACATATTTGGCATATCACAAAGATAAATGGCTCTCACCTGCTATGAAGGAAATGATCAAGTTCATTAAAAAACATGCGGAGAAATGGGTCTAGTTTCCTGTGAGGGTGATATCATATGTATTTTGTAGTTATAAATTGTTCTTCTCTGTATATTGACATATCGCAAGTGACTTTCAGGGTCTTATATATCATGATGTACTATTTTAGGAGGAACGCAACCAGATGGATATTTGTTACTGTTATCACGGCAAACAAGTTTGTGAACCCAGCTATTCATGGGGACCCGGCATCAAAGGACAATACAAAATCATGTTTATCCATGCGGGTAGAGGCGTTTACCAGATTGACGGTAAGACCTTTCATCTTCAGCAAGGCGAAGGATTTATCGTATACGATAACATTCTTTGTTACATGGAGGCAGACCAAACTGATCCTTGGATTTATTCTTGGATAGCCTTTTCGGGTAACGGGGTTATACCTCTATTCGAGCAGGCGCACATTTCTCCCCTTCATCCCGTATTCAGGTACTCCCCGTTGTTTTGGTTTGATTCTTATTTGGAGGAATTTTCCGCCTGCGACGTGAACCACAGCACCAGTGAACTGCGAAGACAGAGCATTTTGTTCAGGTTACTTGCCGATTGGATCGAAATGTTGGTTGCTACGAGTCAACTACTGCCCGAGGTACGGCCCAAAGACGCCTACATCCGTAAAGCGGTCGAGTTTATTCGAATGAACTATAACCAAAGAGTTTCCATTTCCGAGGTCGCACACATAGTTGGCATTGATCGTGTCTATCTGTCCGTTCTTTTCAAGGAAATTCTTAATGTTTCCCCTCAGCAATACTTGTTGAACCTCCGGATGGACAAAGCAAGCGATCTGCTGGACAATTCGCAGCTGTCCATCACGGAAGTCTCCTATTCTGTTGGCTATAGCGACCTGCTGCTGTTCTCCAAAATGTTTAAAAAAGTGAAGGGACTTTCTCCATCACACTTTCGCGCAAGGCTTAAAAGAGACAGCTTAATGGGTCTTTCAAGCCTTGACTGATTTGTTCGTTTAATGAATCGTATTGTTGCTCTGACATTACCAGGGGACATCCCCGATATTATGCATAACCTGGTCGATCTCTTGAAGATCCGCTGCTGATAGCGGATCCGCATGTACTGCTAGCACGTTTTCCTCAATTTGACCTACACGGCTTGCACCGATTAGCACCGAATCGACGCCGCCTTCGCGTAGCGCCCATGTCAACGCCATTTGCGGTAGCGTCTGACCGCGGCGCTTCGCGATCGTCTCTAGCGCACGGAATTTGTTGATCCGCTCCTGAGATACGGCCTCCGGTTTCAGTGTGCGCTGGCCTGTTTTAAACTCAGTTTCCAGCTTATCGATGTATTTTCCCGTCAACTGTCCGCGACCAAGCGGGCAGAAAGCCACTGTGCCGGCTCCCACTTCAGTCAGCACGTCCTGCAATCCGTTCTCAATCCACCGGTTCAGCATGGAATACATAGGCTGGTGGACGAGCAGCGGTGTACCAAGGTTCTTAAGGATCATAGCTGCTTGCTTCGTTTCCTCCGGTCCGTAATTGGATAAACCGACATACAGTGCTTTGCCTGATTTTACAGCATGAGCAAGCGCTCCCATCGATTCCTCTAATGGGGTATCACCATCGGGACGATGATGGTAAAAGACATCGACATAGTCGAGTCCCATTCGTTGAAGGCTGCGGTCCAGGCTTGCAAGCAGGTTTTTTCTCGAACCCCACTCACCGTACGGACCAGGCCACATATAGTAGCCAGCTTTAGTTGAAATAAACAGCTCATCCCGATAAGGTGCAAGGTCTTTTTTTAAAACGTGTCCAAAGGTCTCTTCGGCCGATCCGGGAGGCGGTCCGTAATTGTTTGCCAAATCAAAGTGCGAGACACCAAGATCGAAGGCGCGTAATATCATTGCACGACTATTCTCAAACGGTTTGTCCCCTCCAAAATTTTGCCACAAGCCGAGCGAAATGGCCGGCAGCCTGACGCCGCTCCGTCCAATCCGCCGATATTTCATTTGTTCGTATCGATTTTCTTGTGCGATATAAGTCACCTGATTTCATCCTTTCTCATTCCTAGCGAAATGCTGACCTCCCACGTACCCGCTTCTTATTTTTCATTTCATGCCTCCCTCAAGACATGTCATAAGGTTGAGGACTTAACCTTAGGCAGCTCAAGTATATCTAACAATTCTTATGTATTGGAATGTCACTGTGATAAAAGTACATGTCATAATGTTATTAGATAACAGGACAGCTCCTAAAAAAGAAGCCAAGAGCGAGTAATGTGCTCTTGGCTTGCTTGAAAAGGCGCTGCATTCGACTTTGGATTTATTCTGCCAGCATAAATACCCTTGAATAGTTTCTCTAGAGGAATTTGCTCGCTTTCCCGATGGTGCTCTGATATCCGACCGAAGCCAGTCTTCACATGTCGTTTACCAATAAGTTCGTGTCAATGTAAGGGCTAATTCTTGGTTTGCTTTTCACCTATTTTTCGAATTTGTATCCAATACCAAACACGGTAGTAATCAGATCGCTTGCATCCAATTTCTTGCGAAGCCTTTGTATGTGTGTATCAACAGTCCGAGTATCGCCGACAAAATCATATCCCCATACAATATCCAGCAGTTCCGAGCGTGTGAACGTTTTGCCTCGGTGATTTATCAAAGTCATAAGTAAATCAAACTCTTTCGGAGTCAAGTCAATTGGAATACCATTTTGTTTGACAAGATGTTCCTCGACAATAATTTCGATTTGTTTAAACCGAATTACTTTACTCTCCGTATTTTTTCCATTGTTTGCTTGATCTACCCTCCGGAGGATTGTCCGAATCCGAGCAATAACCTCCCTTAAATCAAAAGGCTTTGTAATATAGTCATCCGCGCCGAATTCAAGACCAAGGATTTTATCGGTGATATCCGATTTCGCGGTAATCATCAAGATCGGTATGTTATAACTTGCAGTTACTTGTTTGCAAATATCTAATCCGCTTTGATCCGGCAGCATCCAGTCAAGTAGCAAAAGATTAGGTTGAAATTGTTGAAGTTCAACCATCCCCGCTGCACCATTTGCCGTAGTTCGCGTTTCAAACCCCTCCATTGAAAGTCCGTATGATAATAAATCTGCTATTGGTGTATCATCTTCAATAATGAGAATTTTTGCTTTATTCATCATAACCCCCGTCTTCTCTCGTTAATCCGCGATATCATAATGTTAATGATTAGTTAGGGAATAATCAACTCGGAACATAATACAGTAATCTTTGCACCTTGGACTGCAGTTCATGAAAACATCAGCCGTTTCTGGCGTTTTGTGTCACACAACGAAGGATGCCTATTTTATAACAAAGAAAAACAACCTTGCTCCAGTCCGAGGACTAAGATAAGGTTGCACTTAAAAGGAGGTTTTACTCAATTCCTCGCTTGATGAGGGTGACGAACTCTTCTCTTACCAGTTGTCTTTCAAAATTTTAAATTATATGTCCTCGCAGCTGTAGCCTTATTTTTCCCAACTACAAAACACGGTACTTCATGAAGACCTGTTAGGAATGTGTTATTGCAGCGTCACGTTGTCAACGTAAACGGCTGACTTACCGCTGCTGTTCTCCGAGGCAAGAAATTGTACGCCGATTTCCCTAACATCGTCAAGATTAGGTACAGATGTAAGGTTGAACGACAACGTCGTACCTCCAGACGAATTAATCTTGACGGCTTTGCCAGCATACCAAGCCCAACCTGATCCTGTCTTGGCATAAATCTTGGCATGGAGTCCGTCACCTGCGGAGTCCCAAGATGCATGTTTGACGGTCGCGCTTAGCGTGGTCTTACCACTTAGGTTGCGGCTTTGTGAGAGAAGCAGGTAGTGCTGAGAATTGGCAGACATGATGATATCCGCTTTAAGAGAATTACTGCCCTTGGATGACCACTCGTTTACGCTCCATGGACCATCGGATATATTCGAACCGGTCCAACCCTGCGTACTACCCTCGAAGTCATATAATGTGTTTGCGCTACTGCCACCGCAAGCCGCATTCTGCCTCCACTCGGCATATGGAGCGTGCCCAGCTAAAATGCTTTTCAGATAGTTACCTCCTGCTGTGAGACTCCCGTTCGTATTGAAAATACTGGCGCCTTCTGTCTTGTCATTAATCGCCCAGTTGGCCCATGACAGGTTATTCTGGTTCATCCAGTCAAGCCATTGGTTCGTGGAATCGTAATTAATGCCGCCGTCGCCATCCGCGTTAACAAAGCCCATCTCGGTAACAAACAGCGGGATACCCTTGCTCATTGCGTAGTTGGCTTTGTCCCGGAGCGACTGAAAATGAGATCCAGCGTAAAAGTGTAATGTATAGGCGATATTACCAGAGGATGTAATGGGGTCGTTCGCTGCCTGATCTACACTCTGAGACCAGAACGGCGTTCCAACGACAATCAGATTGTCGGAATGTTGACGAATGGCCGGGATGACTTGCTCAGCGTAACTTTTGATTGTCCCCCACGAGACTTGGGTAGGTTCGTTATATATCTCAAAAATGACGTTATCATAGCTTCCGTATTCCTGCGCCATCCGGCTGAAGAAACTTTTGGCAGCGTTGACGTTGTTGTGCGCGTCATGTGAGTGCCAATCGATAATGACATAGATCCCTTTTGCGATTGCCGCATTGACCACGTCACGAACTTTGGACTCATCGGCCGTGTTATACGGATTTCCGCTGGGGTCCACACCATATGCCGCTCTTACGATCTCTACTTGAAATTCATCCACCATCCGATTCACCGTGGTGGTATTCCAAAATGGACCGGACCAGTTGCTCCAGAAGAAACTCGCCCCTTTGACCATCATCGGCCGATTCGTTTTGGAGCCGTTAATCTTGTTTCCACTTGCTTTCATTTCACCGAAATAGCTTACAGGGTTTGCGCAGGCAGCTGCAGAAGCAGGCGTTGCAGGTATGACCGCTTGAAAAAGCAGCGTTAATAAGCTGAACAGTAGGATCATGGTTAACGACTTAGTGAATGAATTGAACGACATTTTCATAATTCTCTTCTCCCTTTAATATGGCATGGTTACGCGAAAAATTTCGGCAAGTAGCCCCGATATTCATCAGCATATCGGCTGGGTTCAAGAACAGTGACAGTATACATACTTGTTATCGAAAACGTTTTAGAATTCAATACCAATTTTCTAGTTTTATATCTTTCACAAAAAGTATAAATTTATTGATTTCAAAGAAGAATATGAAATTTGATCAGTCGGCATCAAGTTCTTAGCATTTAATTATCGAAAACGTTTTCGGTAATTAAGCTGAAAATGTTAGTAAAACCTCCTGCTCCCATAGATTCAACCATTAACATCTCCAAGCTTGCATTGGGTTTACAACATATCGCCCTACGTCTTCCGGGTCATCACCTTCTTTCAAAATCATATCTCTTCTAGTTTCCTCCCCTCTGACGCAATATGAGGCTTTCCCTTTTGTCCATAACTCGGGAATGAAACAAGAACGAGCAGAAGAATGTTTGATTCAAGGAAACTTATGTTAAGCGCTTACATCATAATTAAAATACAATTTGTTTTTGTGTTTGTCAATTCTTAAAAAACTATTCCTTATACTGTCCTGTCGAGTCTCGTACAACCAGATCTGCCGGGATAATCTCCGTCGGCGGTGAATAATCGGGATTCTCAATCATTCGGATGATATGCTCTCCTGCTTTCATTCCCATTAGAGTAATGTTCTGATTGATCGTCGTAAGCTTAGGCATGGTCAGCTCCGCATAGAACGTGTTGTCAAACCCAACGACGGAAATGTGCTCAGGTACTCGCTTTCCGATTTCGCGAATTGCTTCGATCGCACCGGTCGCCATATAGTCTGAAGAGCAGATCACGCCGGACGGTGCTTCCGGAAGCTGTAGCAGGCGCTTCATCGCCTTATATCCACCTTCAATGCTGTATTCCTCTACCTCAACGTATTTGGCATAGTAAGGAAGATCGTTCGAGCGCAGCCCTTCCTGATACCCGGAAAATCTCGTTTGACCAACCAGACATCCCAAATCCCCGGAAATAAAGGCGATGCGTTTATGTCCAAGTTCCACCAAATGCTGAACACCTAAGTAAGCACCTCTGCGATTGTCGGCTGTTACATAGCCGGTTCTAGGTCCCAGCAGATCGGTATCAATCATCATCGTCGCATCTCAGCCTGAAGCAGATCCAAAAAATTTTGATTAGTTCGATCGACACCAAACATGACAACTCCATCTACATTGCGGCTGATGCAATGCTTAGTGAAGGTATAATCGGGATTGCTAAGATTCGGTGATAGAAAGAGCAGGTCATAACCGCTATCTTCAAGAGACTTTCTTAACCCATCAAGAAGCTCCGAAATAAAAGGATTCGTGAAGAAATCCAGCAGGAACATCCCGACCGTCCAGGAACGCTTTTTCACGAGGCTTCGGGCAACCACATTCGGCTGGTAGTTTAGCAATTCAATCGCCTTGTTTACCTTATTCCTCGTTTTGCTGCTGACATCTGAATAATTATTAATCACTTTGGATACCGTTGCCACTGATACCCCTGCTTGTTTGGCCACCTCATGGATAGATGCCACTACACTCACCCCAAACCAAAATAACGAATTCACACACAGTTCATAACCATTTACTATATATTATACGCGATGCTCAGCCTCATAGGAAACGTTCAGTAATATCGAATAAACAAAAAAAAGTCGCCAATATGGCGACTTCCAAGCGTATATGTTTTTGTCCATTGATAACAGTGACAACAAGTTTACCCTTTTCTTCTTTGTGCATTTTTAACTTCCTTTGCTTCTAGTTGATCTCCAAATAGTCAATGTATGCATCCCATGTTCCGTTTTCAGCTGTTAGAACGAGCTCAATCTCTTGATTTCCGGCTCCATGGCTGACATTGGTTAGAGTATAGACCGCGGGATTGCTCCCGCCGAAGTAGAAGGTCCCCTTTGCCTGTCCACCGATTTTTAGGTCGACTCTGGCCATGTTGGAATTACTTGAAGCACCACGGAGTGAAAAATGATGGGTGCCGCTCGCAAAATATTGCGTGTACTTCACCAAATCATTGTTAGAATATAAAGCAACTCCGTTGAACGGCAAACTGATATTCCCGGTGTACTGACCGCCTTTGGTCATACTCTCGACTTCCACTTTTGTTCCTGCGCTTGGAGGAAATGTAGAGCTGTCAGGTGCCACCGCGCGACCGGTGGTCGGCGAGATCATGCCAGAGCATAGGCTACGGCTCTTGAGATTTTGTGCAATCTGCGGGATCGCTTGGAGCGTCGTCTGGTACTGGTCATGCATAAGGAGCACGTCGCCGTTTTGCAACCTGTTCGCAGACGCTACGATTTGGGCCGTAGTGGCACCGTTCCAATCCTGGGAATCAACGCTCCACAGCACTTCAGTAAGAGCATTTTGGCTCTCGATGGATTTCAAGGTCGAGTTGGTCGCACCGTACGGCGGACGGAACAGCTTTGGTGCAGTTCCAGTAATCGACTGGATCGCCTGCTGCGTCCGTGTGATTTCTGACGACATTTGCGAGCTACTCAACGTAGTCATATCCGGATGCGTATAGGAGTGGTTACCGACCCACATGCCTGCGTCCGCTTGGTCCCGTACCAGAGACGGACTATTCTGCGCGTTCTGCCCGATGTTGAACATCGTTGCGCGCAAACCGGCCTGCTTCAGAGCCGCAAGCAGTTTTGTCGTGTTACTGGTATTTGGGCCATCGTCGAACGTCAAACCTACGTAACCGTTCGCGCAACTCGCATCGGCAGCACTGGCGACAGACATCATCGGTACGGAGAACAATGTACCGATAAGCATCAGAGCCATTGTGCCTTTTACTAGCTTTGCTTTAAGCATAAAAGTATCTCCTATTCATATAGTATTTGTTTTCACCAAGATTTGGACTGAAAGATTTTCCGTTTGCATTCCCCTGCTCTGCTACGGGTTTAATTGCCAAAAACAGCCACGCATCTATTAATTGTAAACGTTTACAGATAGTATTTTATCATCGAATTCTTCATATTTAACCTGCAAAGAATTAACCTTATACTATAAAATGTTTAGTTTTTTGTATAAAAAAGCTGACATCATGATGTATCAATGTCAGCTCTATAAAAATTATTATTTCCTATTAATGATCCAAGGAAGCCTTTTCTCCCTTGAACACGATCATAAAAATGGCACCGCCTGTAATTACTACAGCTAGAAGAAGTAACGTTAAATTGCTGTATAAGTATGCTGCAACGTCAGTAACGATTGGGAAAATAGAAAAGTTGAACCTCAGCTGTGTAAGCAGTCCGCCTACAACTGCGATACCGATCCCTTCCGCCAAAAAGCAGGAAAAATTCAAAAAACCCATACCTGAACCTGATTCGTCAGCACTTAGCGAGCCTGCCACAATGGTTGAGATGACCGTTTTGACAAAGGATAGTCCACCAAAAATCAAAACCAATGCTCCTGAGATGATCCAGGGGCTACGATCGGCAAAAAGTGAAACGATTAAAAGACCCGACCCCAGAAGCAATAACCCTGCAACCATGACCAAACGAGCTCCCTGCCTATCGACCAAAGAACCGCCAACGATCCCGAAAAGAATCACGCTAATCGTTCCTGGAAACAGAACACCGCCTCCAATAAGGCTTGTCGACATCTGGTGCACTTCTCTCATCATATAAGGGACCATAGACATAAATCCTGCAACGGTTCCTAGAAGTATTCCACCTACAAATACGCCGACAATAAATCTTCTCCTCTTGAATAAAGCTGGTTCTATGAAAGGTTCCTTAGCTCTTCGAATTCTCAGCACAAATCCTATGAAAAGAATGACACTGATGTTCAAATACCACCATTCGTAATGTGTCGTAAATAAAGTGAACGAAACCGTTCCAAGAACAAAAAGCAGGCCTCCCGGAACATCAAGCCCACCTTTTTTCACAGGTTCGTCAGAGAGCGTCCGTAAGAAAAACGGTAGTGTGACTAGCGTCATCATGGGCAGGAAAAACAGATAGGACCAATGTACATAGTCCGCGATCCAGCCTCCAAGTATAGGACCAAAACCTTCTCCCAAGGCAACGGTCGATCCAATCATACCAAAAGCTTTTCCTTGATGCTGCATTTCGATACTTTTGGTGACGATGACCATAATCAGCCCAGGGACGGCAGAAGCACCCGCTCCTTGGATAAATCGTGCAACAAGCAAAATCGGAAACCAGGCATGAAAAAGCAAGCCAATTAGCGATCCCCCGCCGTATATCATCATACTGATGAAAATCAGTTTTTTTACGCCGTAAATATCCGATATTTTTCCGTAAACGGCCGTTCCTACGGCAAAAGAAAGAATGAAGCTGGTATTAACATAATTTGCAGCGGATGGCTTAATTCCAAATTGAGCGGCAATGTCGGGCAACGATACGTTGAACACCGTCTCATTCAATACGCTGAAAAATGCAAGCACGCACAGCCAAATCAAAGAATTAGGAATACGTTTCTCAATCGATTTTTCCATTATGCAAACCCTTAAAAATGCCAGGGATTACGCAGTTTATAGGGCCAGTGATGCGTTATCCCCTTTAATTTGTGCCCTTCTTTTCACTATGTACTTCATTCTAACGCCTCCACAAAATAAAAGTAAAAATCTGTTTAATTGCAATTACCTAACCATATTATCACTAAAATAATAAAAATATCACCTGTTATTTTTGACGATAATCATTCATGACGAAGTAAAGCAAAAACGGTTAGTTCCTACTCGTTGGATAACAATGTTTAGCCTCTGCGCTATCTTATTAACGCAATCTCCTACTTATTTATTTTCAATGGTAGATCATCAAAAACATATATGGAACTAAGTTGTTTGTTTGGAAATCGTCGCAAAATATTTTACAACTATCTCGCGGAATTCCTGAGCAGCCTGCGAAATATACCGATTCCTGTTCCATAATAAAGCAATTTCCCGTATCAATTCGTGATTCTCTACCTGGAGGTATTTGAGATGTTCCTGCGAATTTCGTGCCGTGCTCGGTATGAAAGCTATGCCAATTTCGGCTTCCACAAGAGTACTAAGCCTTGCAGGTTCATCCCCCTCATACACATATTTAGGCACAAATCCTTCCGACATGCATACAGAGTCCACTAAATCACGAGTACCATAGCCTCTCTTTACGCCGACAAACCATTCTTCCCTTAGCTCTGTCAAGGATACGCTATTTCGATCCGCAAGCCGATGCCCCTTTGGAACAGCTACAAGAATGGGGTCGATACATACGATTTTACATTCGATGTCATTCCCTTCTACAGGAGGTGAGGATAAGCAAAAATCAACCTCCCCTCTATGAAGAAGTGTAACCATTTCCTGTGTGGTCAGCATTTGCACATGAAATTGAATATAGGGTCGTTTTCTCCGAAACTCTCGAAGGATATTTGGCAATGTGCTTGCAGTGGTCACAGCTAATTCGAGAGTTCCAAGTTCTGGATTGGATAAGTCGCTGAGCTCCTGCTTCCCTTGTTCTAATTCAAACAAAGCCCTTTCTGCACGGTGAAGAAATTTGCTCCCGAACTCATTCAATCGCAGTTTTCTCCCTGTTCGATCGAATAAAGGGACCCCCAGATCTTCCTCCAAGCGTTGAATCGTTTTGCTGAGCGACGATTGAGTAACGTGCAGACTTCGTGCAGCTTCTGTTACATGTTCCAAACGAGCTACAGCGAGAAAATATTGCAGTTGAAGAAGTTCCAATTCGCATCCTCCATTCATTCCCTCAAGTCAATGAGATTATAACATCAAATGCATTGGAATAAATAATCGATTTCGAGTACGATGACATTAATTCGCTATAGGGGGACCAGAAATGAGTGTTCGCAGCTGGTGGTTAATGATTTCAGTTGGTCTAGGGATACTATTGAATCCATTAAATTCTTCGATGGTTTCTGTTGCGATTCCAAGTCTGCAAAAGGTATTTCGCCTTGACTTTACAGGTGTTTCCTGGATTATTTTTTCTTTCTACATTGCAAGCAGCATCGCTCAACCTGTCATGGGCAAAGCCAGCGATTTATTCGGTCGTAGAAAGATATTTCTTACAGGTCTTGTTGTATCATTCATTGCATCATTACTAGCCCCATTGTCACCAAACTTTGGATCGCTCATCGTGTTCCGCATTGTGCAATCCATCGGAACAAGCATGATGGTTGGGGTTGGAATGGCCATTGTTCGAATGCATATTACAGAGAAACAAGCGACTGCGCTGTCTGTTTTGTCCATTTTCCTATCAGGAGCGGCAGCAATTGGACCCTTTATTGGCGGGGTTTTGATTCATTGGTGGAATTGGCCTGCCATCTTTTTCATCAATATTCCGTTTGTGGTAGCCAGCTTTCTATTGGCTTGGAGGACTATTCCTAAGGACGAATCACCAACATCCGTTGCACGCAACATGTCCTTTCGTAAATGGTTTGATTTAATTGATGCAAGAGGAATCCTGCTCTTCACATTAGGGCTGGTTGCCTTGCTCGTTGGATTGCTCTCGGCAAAATCATCTGGGCATATCTCGTTAGAAAACGTCATTGTCGGGTTAATAGGCCTCGCTGCGCTGGGGGCATTCGTACGATATGAGTTAAAAGCGACGTCACCCTTTATTCCTTTACGCACGTTCGCCAAATATCCTGCGTTGACTTGGGTTAATGTCGAATTCATGTTCGTTAACGTACTCTATTACTCGCTTTTTTTCGGGCTTCCGTCCTACTTGCAAGTGGTAAGGCATGTAAGCGAGTTCCAAACAGGGATTCTCATGCTAAGCTTAGGCTTGTGCTCGCTAGCTGCTTCTCCAATAGCAGGACGATGGATTGATAAATCAGGACCCAGACCGACATTACTGGTATCCGCAATCCTGATGACATTGGGATCTGTGTGGCTTGTAACATTAAATCCAACTTCTCCGGTAATCAGCGTGTGTTTGGCTTTGGCTGCATTCGGTATTAGCAACGGACTGAACAATGTAGGTATGCAAGCAGCCTTGTTCCAAAGTTCTCCAAAAGAAATAATCGGTGTAGCATCCGGATTATTTAATACATCAAGATATCTGGGAACCATTTTCTCTTCATTGTTGATAGGTATCGTAATGGGGGGTAAGTTCAGCTTCGAGGGATTTCAAGTGCTTGGGATTGTCCTTACGGTAATTGCATTGACTTTGGTATTCATGAGTCGGCGACGCCGGGAGTCAGGACAATTGCGAGAGTCATAGGTTCACCGGTTCTTCAAATAAACCCCTCTACTCTTTATTTAACGTTAACTTTTCAACGAAAGAGAAAGGAGTTTAGTTAGAAAATAGTTGGCACCATTCCCCCATCTATACGGATTGGAGAGCCCTTAAATGCGGCTGCATAAGGACTACATACAAATGTAGCTATTCTACCTATTTCTATAGGTCTAATAAATCGTTGTATTTCGGATTGAGGCAGATTTACAGCCATAAATTGTTTCTCTTTTTCTAAAAAAGTCATACCTTCATTGGCATAAATACCCTCAATAATTTGGTGTACATTTTCAGAAAGCGTTGGTCCTGGCATAATCGTATTGACTGTAACTTCTGCTCCTATTGTTAATTTAGATAAGCTTTTTGACAGTGATAACAGCATCGATTTGGTCATACAATACTGTGGCATTTGCCCTGAAGGCATGATTGCTTCTTCACTCGCAATAAAAATAATACGGCCATAATTGTTTTTCAACATTTTAGGTAAATAAAATTTCGATAATCCGTTTGCAGCAAGAACATTAGTACGGAAATATTTTTCCCATACTTCATCGTCAACGTCTTCATATTGCATAATTTCATAAATCCCCATATTATTCACTAAGATATCGATATTGGGGTATTTTTCAAACAAAACCTCCCTCTGCTCCAGATCCACAATATCGGCTGTAGCATTTTGAGGAAAGGTCGTTGGAAAATTTGATTTTATTTCATTTACAGTTTGTTCTACCTCTTCATTATTCCGTCCATTAATAAGTACATTCACACCTTCTTTGGCAAGCTCAATGGCTATTGCTTTACCTATACCTTTCGTAGACCCTGTAACTAAAGCTGTTTTATTGTTTAATCCCATATCCATAATACTTTCCTCCCTCTCATTCGTTTATCTTTGCTGGCAAGCGAATTCTTAGCTTATTTTAAAACAACCTTAAGCTCTGGTATCTGATTATATTACCTTGGGCAGCAATGCTCAGTAACTAGCATATTGCGCCAAAGTTCTTGTTTAACACGCCAGATGAATAAGGTCAGTAATTACAAGCTCTCTGTAGAATGAATGGAGTTGGGAAACTATTAATAGATAGTCGATCTTCCTAGCGGTTCTTTTGATATCGAGTTGGTATCTAAATGTGTAGTGCGCCAATTTGAAGGAGTATTCCCTTCCCAAAGACGAAAAGCGCGGTAAAATGAGTTCTGGTCTTCATATCCAATCAAAAAGGCCACTTCTTTTATATCAAGCGAGGGATCTGCCAAGTATTCTAGTGCCTGCTCATGTCTAGCTTGTGTTAACAGTTGTTTAAAGCTCGTATTGTCGTCAGTAAGCCGGCGCTGCAAGGTACGATCGCTCATTCTGAGCTCCTTCGCCACAGCCTGAATGTCGGGGCGTCCTCTGGTGAGGCTACGTTTTATAATCCATTTGACCGCCTCAGTAATTGAGCGGCTGCACTGTTCATCCAGCGACCGGTCCAGAGCGGGTGTGAGAATCTCTAACAACTCTTGGTTGTATGAGACAAAAGTTCGGTCCAAATCTCTTCGATATAACGTCAATCGATTACATTTTGCACCAACCTGGACACTACACCCAAAATAAGCTTCAAGAGCCTGCACATCTCCCATGGATTGCGAAAATTCTACGAGCTGCGCCGTCAAAGGTTGACCAGTGCCTCGGCGCCCAAGCTCCAGAAGACATGCAAGTGTAATACCCGTCAGCATCGGTGGACCGGGCTGTTTGGTATATAGCCATTCCAGTTCTATGGTACAGTGCTCCCCCTCCTCAGTGACACGTAAGGTTTCGGGAGGACATAGTTGTTTGTACCGAGCCATTCGGTTTAGAGCGTCGCGGTAGTCACGAGCGTGGTAAGTCGCTAAGACGGTTGGTGGGTACTTCGCTGTCTCAAAGACAGTTGCAAGCTTAACGATTCCTTTTGCAGTGTCACCAATGAGATCGGAATATGCCTGCCAGATCGCGAGATATTGTACGCTTGTGACTACGGGCTCATGAATAATGGTGAGCGGCAGTCTTGCTTTACAAGCTACGTCGTGAGCGGAAATTCCTAATTGATACAAACCTGTCCAAAATCCTGGTGGAATTTTAATATGGTCAGAAGTATGAGACTTCTTCATACATAGAGACCTCCTTTATTACTTCCATTTTACCTACTAATTGCACTCTCTGATCATTCCAGTATAGTGAATTTTGTTAATATATGCTTACTGAATGTTTGACCACCATAATAAAAAAAGCAACCGGCATACCGGTTGCTTTTGAGTCATTTCTACTTCCAAGTTTATTTTCAAGAACACCAGGGTGTATCAACGTGTATGTTAAATTACTATGTTAAAGTATTCTGTCTTCTTAATACCTGGAAGTATAGTAAGGTTTTGTATCTAAAAACCTGTAGTATACTGTTTCGGGATCGTTATTTCTTTTTTCAAGTTTGTTGCGGCTTCAAGAGCCCAGTAAGGATTTCTTAACATTCCTCTCCCGACAGCCACAAGATCTGCATCCTCATTTCCTACTACAGCGTTAGCTAGGATCGGATCATCGAGTCTTCCGACTGCAATGACTGGAACTTCGAGTGCTTGTCTGATTTCTCGAGCAAGTGACACCTGGTATGCTGCGTGACTGCCTGGTCTACCCCATGCAGCGATAGGTCCTTCCCCGCCTGAAGAAATGTCAAAAATATCTACCCCTGCTTGTTGATATTCTTTGGCAAAAGAAATGCTATCTAGAATATCGTACCCGCCTTCTACGTATTCTTTAGCGGAAATGCGCATGATAAGCGGCATGTCTTCCGGCATCTCTGCCTTGGCTGCCTGAATAACTTCTCGACCAAATTTCAGGAGATCTTTCCCGTATTCATCATCTCTTTGGTTGGTAAGAGGCGAATGAAATTGATGGATTAAATATCCGTGAGCTCCATGTAATTCAATGGCATCAAATCCGGCCTTCACAGCACGTGCTACTGCACCGCGGAACTTCTCCACCATTTCTTTAACTTCTTGTGTTGAAAGAGCTCTAGGTAATTTAGATTTCTCATCAAATGGAACAGCGGACGGAGCAACAGGCACTTCAGCATCTTCTGCTTTACGTCCAGCATGAGCAATTTGAATACCTACTTTTGCTCCATAACTATGGCAGGCATCTACAATTCTTTTCAATGCAGGAATTTGCTCATCAGACCACAATCCCAGGTCAAAGTCAGAAATACGTCCATCTGGTTCTACATCAGTCATTTCAACTATAATGAATCCAGTTCCACCAATGGCACGACTTACATAGTGCATAAAATGCCAATCGGTAGCTATACCATCTTTCTTGTCAACAGAATATTGACACATTGGAGGCATGACGACCCGGTTCTTTAATTCCAAGTCTTTAAATTTATAAGGACTAAATAAATCTTTCATTAAGAAAGACCCCTTTCTAGGTTTTATAGTGAACACTCTATTAAATGCATGCACATGCATATAATACAGCATGCATTTTTTATTTGTCAACTATCGTTTAAACTATGCATTTACGTAAATAAAGGCCCAGAGATTGTATTCTCTAGACCTAGGGTTAAATTTTACTCTATTCAGGCATTAAATTTCGTATTAAGTTTTAATTTTATATGATAGAATTATATTTTTTCAATGAGTGATTGTAATTTTTGCTTCAACTCATCTTTTGAAAGAGCCGACTCCAAAATTTGGTTGAAGGTTTCGAGCGCTCTGTCAAACTTCTTTTCCCCAAAATCAGTCATACTTGTATAGATTCCCCGACGATCATCTTCACATATATGTCTTTGCAAAGCTCCGCAGCTTTTTGCTTCCATTCTAACTACCAGTCTAGATAATGCACTTTGGCTTAACCCAACCATCTCTTGTAAATGCTGCAATCTCAATTTCTTTTCCTCGGTTTGAGATAAGAAATACAGAACCAAAAATTCATTTAAGGATAAACTATAGTTTTCTTGAAGTGCATGTTCCAATTCATCGTTTATGTTCGATTGGAGTTTAGTAAGGGACAGCCAAATATTTAAAAGTTCGATAGTATTGTTGTTATGCATTTCGACTCACCCGTTCTATTCTAAAGTATAAATAACACATATTATAGGAGTCATTATAGGGAATAATTAATTCTATCAGGGTTACTGGAAATGGTCAAAACCCTTAAGAACAGATAGAGGTTATAAAAAATCCTTTCTGAAGCAGTGACTTAAGTGGTCAACACAAAAACACCTTTCAAAATCGGCCTCCTTTTAGAAATGGAAGCATTCTCCTGAAGGTGTTTTTGTTTTGAAACCCATTGTAGTTTACTAATTATTTATGGTCAGATACTCTTTTGCGCATTCCAGCCAGTCCCAGTAACCCAAGTAAGCCAATCCATCCCCAATCCATATCGTTGTCATTATCTACGGCGTTTGCTCGTACACTGTTAGCGTTGTAGGTTGAATTGTTGTTGTGATAAGCATTATTAGCTGTGTCATTGGCCACATCTACATTTGCACTTTGTGCTGATGAAGGAACGACTAAAGCTGCAAAGAAGAACATGGAAGCTACAGCAGTGACTATTTGTTTTTTCATAAAAAGGAATCCTCCCTGAAAGTGTGATGCATATAATTTCTCCAAAAAACTGCTCCTTATTCCATTGTGTAATTACAAATTTATTTGGATACTTTTAATCATTAATTGGAACTATAAGATCGGTGTAAAAAATATTAAAGGAGCGGTTATGATGGGAATATTAAGTGGAAATCCAAAAGATGAACCTATGCACTATGGTGAAATTTCCGGTGTTTGGCAATTTTCATTGGCCGCAAAAGGAGCTCTGTCTTTCTACCAAGCATTCCTGAATCATACAGGAGATAAGGATTTGAAAAAAACATTGGATGCACTCATTGATCAAGCGAAACTTGAAATTAAAGAGTGTGATACACTCCTTACTGATAATGGGATTGCTCCAGCGCCAGCCTTACCAGAAAGACCTCCAGTGAAACTTGAAGATATTCCTGTTGGTGCGCGCTTCACTGACCCGGAGATTGCTGCTAAAATTGCGTCTGATACCTCATTGGGACTGGTGGCTTGTAGTCAAGTGATGGGGCAATCCATTAGAGAGGATATAGGGGCCTTGTTTGCAAAATATCATGCTACCAAAACTGCTTTAGGAGTTAAGATTCTTCAAATGACTAAAGAAAAAGGATGGCTGGTGCCTCCTCCCCTTCAAGTGAAAAGGCCTGAAGCTGTTGAAGTTTAAAAATAGATTAAATCGCTTCTAGCCATATTCAGAACAGATTGAAAGTTAAAACAATAACCCCCATTATCCTCAAAATGAGGACAATGGGGGTTAGATTTGTTTACAATTCGTTAAATATCTCTTCGAATCACGCTTTTGGTCGCTGCCGCCTCAAAAATCGTCTCAATCAGCACCAGTACACGGTGCACTTCTTCGCTTTTGATCGCAAGCTCGGCTTTTCCTTCAATGGTGGAGACAAAATTTTCGTAAAAGCTTTCTGCAGCAGCAGGTATTTTCTCAATCGGGAACTTAAGGGTGGATTCCTCAGACGGAGGTGCCATCGTTTTCGTCAACCCTTGACCTGCTTGAATCGGTTTGGGTTCCACGTGAGCGACATCTGGATTCCGAGTGACAATCTCTCCGCTCAGATCCCAATCCTTGATCACTGCGGTTCCTTCGGTTCCTTTAACATACCAACGCGGCAACTTTACGTAATTCGTTGTACCTACTTCAATGACCGCTGTAAGACCGTCCTTAAACTCAATGAAGCTACTAAAGCCGTCATCCACTTCTGTCCCCAAAATATAACTTAAGGTAGCGGTCACGCTTTCGATTTGACTGTTCGTAATCTGAAGTAGCTGATCCAACAGATGCACTCCCCAATCCAGCAGCATTCCTCCACCATACGCCTTCAATTGCCGCCAATCGCCTGGAATGCCGTTAGCTCCCTGAACCCGCGATTCCAGATGGAAAAGATCGCCAACAGTCTTCCTACTGATTATATCTTTGACAATACGGAAGTCTTCATCCCATCTGCGATTCTGATGTACTGTAAACAGACGATTTTCTTGCTTGGCCACCTCGACAATATCTAAGAAATCTGCGCTCGTGATCGTAACGGGCTTTTCACAAATAACATGTTTGCCAGCTTGCAATGCTTGGATCGCAATTTCTTTATGAACGTCATTAGGCGTTGCTATTAATACAATATCTACGTCCTGATCGCCGAGAACGGCATCTAGACTGGCATAGGTTTTATAGCCGGCTGCTGCAGCCAATTCCATCCGATAATCGACAATATCATATACACCGCCAATGGCAAGCTGCTCAATAGGTTCAATTAATTGAACATGGTAGCTTCCCATACCTCCATAACCAATAATAACTACATTGTATTTCCGATTGTCCATTTTCATTTTCCTTCCACTCCTAAATTGAGCCACCACCTATCAAACGGTTGCTCACGGATCGAATTCAATTGTAAATCGGGTACTGCCATGCAGGTCATCTGTAAGATGTTATTGCATACGCTTTCATTATAAAGGAAATCTTTCCCCAAAAAAAGGGGGATATCAAGATCTAGGGGATTCAGTATTGGATAAATACTCACTCAAGATTTCCTGCATTGACTTCTTTGAATTTTGAAACTGTTTTATTCGATGACCATTAGCACCAGACGGGTGAGGGAACCCCCACAGAATTTTCTTTTCTTGAATTTTCTGTTCATCAAGCAAGCGACGAAGAACAGTCTCGACTGACTTTCCTAGTGGAATAATAAGTGGATACTCTAAACATTCTAATTCAGGAAGAAAAGATTCAAGCACTGCTCCATACAAAAAAGCATGATTAATCATGGAAGGTTGATGTCCATTGTAATTCTCTTTATTTACGAAGACTGGAAAACGAATTAAGGAAGTTGTATGTAACAACGAGCAATCTGAATCAAATAGTTTACGTACATGCGACACTTTCAAAAAATCATGCAATCCTATTTCTTGAAGCATATTTATTAAGTTGTCTCGCATGGAACCGGCCATCCTTGCTGCAAATTTGGCTTTTTTACAAGCTTCCTCATATGACTGTTGATCCTTCAAAGTTACTATGGCAGTTCGAAAGGCAATTTCCATCTGCTGCCAACCGGGTGTAATACCAACTAGCATTACTTTCGCGGAAGAATTGATATATTCATTATGCGGGGAATAGAACATTTCAACGTCTCCCGAAGACTTTAATTTGAAATCATTAATCAGTAATTCGTTTTTAGAATACTTTTGCTTTACCGGTAACGAATTCATCACAGCAACTATACGCTTTTGATGAGTGGAAGAGATCAGGTTGCATCCTCCTTACGAGCTTATATTTGAGTATATATTACAGTTTTACAAGAGGGGTGTTCTTCACACCCCCCACATGTATTTACCAATAAATATCCATCCTTATTGTGGCTGTAAGTTTGCGTAGCTCAGCTCTTTCTATCTTCTTGGGTAATTAAAGAACTGTAAGCGGGAATCGTCACCGTTTCTTTCCTTACTTTAGCATCCTTTGAGGTAGAGAAAACCACTTTCCGCTTTTCCTTATCTCGATCTTTCATCTGGATGGTAACCGGCTCTCCTGACAGATTATGATATACATACAATGTTTCTTTGCCTGAAGAACGTTTGTATGCCGTCACGCTGGCAGAACCTGCTTGGATCGGCTCTAGACTGTCGCTGCGAAGAGCCTCATGTTCTTCCCTCAGACGGATAAGCGTGCGGTAGCTTTCCAGCAGAGAATCATTGTCCCGCAACTGCGCTTCCACCGATACTTCGCCTTTGTTGTATTTGGGTTCCTCCCACTTTGTTTGACCGAGGCCTTCTCCCTTGTACCAGCGCATAGGCTCTCGAAGATACTCATCGGGCTTCTCTCCCTTCATGCCGATCTCTTCCCCATAATAGAGAAACGGCTGACCCGGCAACGTCAAAAGAATGGATGCAGCCAGCTTGGCTTTTCGTACATCCCCGCCCAGCTCGCTCATAACTCGGGTTTGGTCATGATTGCTTAAAAATGGAGCATCGAGTGCCGCCTTATTGTATGATTTGTACAGCTTCAGCGTTTTCTCGGAGAATGTAGCAATACCTTGATCTCGACCGTTTTTCACAGAGTTCAATATCGTTCCGCCCAGGTCAAAATTAAACAGAGAGTGGAGCGATTCGTAATAAGGAGCTATTGTCTCCGGTTTATCCCATACCTCTCCTGCCAGATATACGTTTGGATTTATCTTTTCCATCTCGGAACGGAATTCATTCCACCACGCAATGTTTTTATCGGCACCGTCCTTCGTTTGCCCTTTAAAAATATGCATCGCCGCATCAAGCCGGAAGCCGTCTGCACCTTGCTGTAGCCAATACTTACCGACTTTGATCATTTCCTTGCGGACTTCGGGATTATCAAAATTCAGATCCGGCATCCCGGACCAGAAGGTACCGTAAAAATACCCTTCGCCATTCGGATTCTTATGCCATACCTGCTGGCCCCATGATCCCTTTTCATCCAGGTTTGTATTCTCATCAGCCCATACGTAATAGTCATGGTATTTGCTTTGCGGGTTGGCACTAGCCTCCTTGAACCAAGGGTGCTCGCTACTTGAATGATTGATAACAAGGTCAATGATCACCTTGACACCTTTTCTTTTTGCTTCTTTCGTCAAGGTGCGGAAATCATTCAGATTCCCGTACTGCGGGTCCACTTGATAGTAGTCAGTTACATCATATTTATGGTAGCTTGGAGACGGATTCAGTGGCATGAGCCAGAGACCGCTGACCTGCAAATCCTTACCCGAACGGGGATTGCCGTCGTTTAAGTAATCAAGCTTTTGCGTAATACCTTTTAAATCACCATGTCCGTCCCCGTTCGAATCATAAAAAGAATTGATATAAATTTCGTAAAACACGCCGCTTCCAGCAGAAGTCGGAGGCTTATGCCCGTTCATATCCTGCTCGGCCATTGCACTTGAGGCGAACATCGTGAGCATAGGCACCGTTAACAGGATCGTGGACCATTTTCTTAAGCGTTTGTTACGAGTCAAAACATATCAGCTCCTTTAATTGTTATGGGTGCGCCTTCATTATAAAGAAAAACCACCCAAAAAAAGGGGATATTATTATCTATTATAGTGGAAAATATCGATTTTATTGTTTGATGTCTGTATCGAACAAACTGCCTGGGTTAGAGGATCTTTTTCTGATCCTTAAACCAGGCAGTTTGCTTGCAAGTCTATTTTTATCCTTTTACAGCGGAACCTACCGTCATCGCCCGCTCCACTTGTTCACTCAAGAACAGATACACGAGTACCATCGGTAAGGAGGCAATAGTCATAACAGCCCCCATGGCTCCCCAATCTGTACTATAAGAACCTTGGAAGAAAAGCAAGCCTAGCGGCAATGTCTTCATATTTTCATCAGAAATGAGAATATAGGCCAAAGTGAACTCATTCCAGTTGTTCAAAAATTGAAAAATGGCTACAGTTGCAATTGCAGGTAATGCAAGGGGTACAATGATTTTCAGGAACAGTCTATAAATATTAGCTCCATCCATGCATGCTGCCTCTTCTATCTCCTTAGGGATTCCTGTAAGGAACCCATAGAAAATCATGGACGAGAAAGGAAGGCCAATTGCGATATAAGGAAGAATAAGAGCTCCATACGTATTCGTTAGATTAAAATCGCGAACCAGAATCGCCAGCGGTATCATGATAACCTGAAGCGGCATAAACATTCCTATGGTCATATAAGTCCGGACGGTAGAACGAAATCTCCACCTCATACGAGCCACTGCGAAGGCAAACATCAGAGCTAGTAAAAGGATAAACAGAGTCGAAATCGTGGATACGACCAGACTGTTCAGAAAGTAACGGGGAATATTAAATTGTGTCCAGGCATTAATATAATTTTCGTATCGAAAATGCGTTGGCAGTCCAAATGGGTTAGAGACGAAGATCTCATCGTTGTTCTTTAACGAGTAGGATACCATCCAAAACAACGGGTAGACCGAAACAATTAGATACAACCACAGTGGTATCTGCAGGGCAGCATGTCTGAACTTGCTCAAAGCGGTTTTACTCATTTCGTTCTCCTTTTCAATACACGCCTCATCAGGCGGTTTGTCCGCGGTCGAACAGCTTATTGATAACTACAGTTGCCAATAACGAGATTAATACAAGCAGCACGGATACAGCACACGCATAACCATAGTTGCTCTCCATAAAAGCATAGCGATAAATCATGAATGTCATTGTATAGTTTGTAGTGCCGGGCCCACCATTTGTCATAATCAGCATCTGCACAAACGCCCCTATTCCAGAGGTTATCGCGATAATGAAGCAAAATTTGTATGTTTCCCTCATTAAAGGAAGCGTAACATGCAGATGCGCTTTCCATTTGCTGCAACCGTCAATCGTGGCCGCCTCAAAGTAGTCTTCGGGTATTGACTTAACTCCCGCATATAACAACGAGAATTGGTATCCCATAAACTGCCAGGCATTAACAAAGGCGATGGCAATAATGGATGTTGTTGGGGAGCTCAACCAATTTTGCTGATATGGGATGTTCAAGAGGTCAAACAGTCGGTTGATTAATCCGTTGGTTGGATCGTAGATTGCAATCCATAGCTGGCACACCACGGTTACCGATAGGACAACTGGGATAAAATAAGCCGTTTTCAGTATTTTCCGCCCGCGTGTACGTGGGTCCGCACAGATTAGTGCCAATATCGTTCCCAGTCCGATCTGAAAGACTGCCAGTACAATTGCAAAGATCAATCCGTTCTTAAGCGAAGTCCCAAGTAGAGGATCGGAGAATAATTCTCGGTAATTATTCAATCCCGAAAAGGTCAGCGTACTAAGACCATCCCAATCATAAAAGCTGCGAAGAACGGTTTGCAAAACAGGATAGATTAGAATCACGCTATACAGTATCAAAGCAGGGAGGAGAAACAGTGCGAGCGCCGGTTTGTTCCCCAAATATTTATTCATGTCTTGCTTCCACCCCTTATCTTTGGAACAGCACCCCCAGCGCCTTATGCCGCCAAGGGTTGCCGATTCCCTGAATTCTCAGTTTTCTTTATTCAATGTGCTATTCAGATTGCTCACAAAATCGTTTTCAGAAAAGTTGTCTACCATCATATTTTGAGTATTGTCATTAATGGTGTTCTGAATTTTTGTATTGCTCAGAAGTTGAGCATATTCCTGCGCATTAGGCAGCAACTCTTTGACAACTCGCTGCATCATTGCTGGAACATTGGAGGCCATTGGCTTATCTACTTTCACTGGAACTATCGGACTTCCAAGTTGAGTGTATCTGTACTCTGCTGACTTCGAGGCAAGGAATGCCGCTACCTTTATGGCTGTTTCCTTATTTTTGCTATTCGCTGATACTGCATAACCTTGCGGAGAACCTGAGCCGTCAATAAAATATTTGGACTTCTCGTAGGTTGCTTCATCCTTTGCAGGCCAGTACATCCAATCGACTTGATCGCCCAGCTTTTCCTGGGAACTGTAAATTTCCCATTGTCCATTCACGAACATGGCAGCTTTGCCCTGATAAAATAGGGAGGATGCCTGATCATAATTGGTGTTCGTAGCGTTGGCATCGAACAATCCGGCTCTTTGCAGTTGCTTCATTTGCTGTGCTGCTGTTACGAATGCTTCTGGCAATGCTTTTACATCCTTCTCCTCAAGTGCTCCAAATCCACGCGGCTGCTCTCTTGTAACCAGTCCGTTATAAAAAGCGGTCGTAATCCATTTTTCCTTTGCAAAGATCGACATCGGTACATAACCAGCAGCTTTTAACTTTTTCGCTGCATCGGCCATCTGGTCAATCGTCTTAAGCGGTGTTTTGATTCCTACCTTCTCAAAAATGGACTTGTTGTAATAAATCATTTGGAATTCAATACCAGTTTCAGGGTAAGCATACACATGATTGTCAGGAGCTACCAAACGCGATTCAACTCCCGGGTTAAGACTCTTCTTGAATTCGGCTGTTGTGTCATAGTTGTCAAGAACCTCGACATTTTTCGATTTTGCAAAAGTTTGCAGGACAGACCAATCCGCTAAATAAACATCTGGCATGTTGCCCGTTGCCGCATATGTTTTAAGCTTCTGGCCTCCGTCCTGCACGGCAGGATCCAATTCAATTTCTACGTTTGGCATCTTCTTTTTGAGCTCTGCCACCGCATAATCGAACGGCTTAATGGTATCGTCATCGAAATGCTGCGCATACACCTTCAATTTGATCGTTCCGTCCCCTGATCCGTTATGGGAAGAGGCTGAGTTGTCTTCGCCACAAGCAACCAATCCTACGGACATGGTGAGTACTAGCAAGGCTGCACTCCAAATTTTAAGATTTTTTTTTCATTTGTTTTATCCCCCTCATGAAGAGTCTTTGATGATTGCGCTTTCATTTGCTTGACTACAGTATACCGCTGCCTCTATTCTTCTTTAAGGAATAAAACGGGTATTATCAGTAAAAAACGGGACAAATAGAGCAGCGGTCCTCCATATAGGAAAACCGCCAGGCTTAAATTGATGTGTTCTGCCTCACAAGGCAGATACTATCTCTTTTTGAGTTGCTCATATTCAGTGGGTGTCATACCAAAACGTTTCTTGAAACATTTGCTGAAATAATTGGGGTCACTATAACCGACACTTTCAGCGATTTCTGACAGCTTCCGATTGCCTTTCAGCAGAAGCTCCTTAGCCTTCTTCATTCGGATGTGTGTAATGTGATCCACTATGGAAAAGCCAGACTCCTTGCGAAATACGCGGCGCAGGTAGCTGGGATCGACGAATACTCCGCACGACACCTGCTCAGCAGACAACTCTGCGTCTGCATAATGTTCCTCAATATAGTTGATCGCCGCCGCGAATAAATTGGAAGCCTTCGTAGGACGCATATTCTCCATCAGCAGGATCAGCTTGCGGTATAGGGCGAGCATCCAACCTTCAGCAGCCTCCCAGGAATCTAACTCTCGCAGCCGTTCGTAAGGAGACTTGTCTCCTCCGTTTTCCCATAGCTGGTCATAAGGAATGCCACGTTCACTGGCAAAAGAAAGGGCTAAAGAGACGATTCCCATAAGCATCGCATCTGCGTATTCATCTCCCCATTTATATTTACTAAGCTGGCGGATTGCCTTGCGGACCTCCTCTAGCGTTTCACTGTCTTTCATTCGGAGGTCAAGCACAACCGCATCGCGTAGATGACCCAAATCAGGCATACCTGCTCTGCTATGCAACACTTCGCCGTCCTGTCCCCTTAACTCTGCACTTTCACTCTCCTGTGGAAGCACTGGTAATTTCGCTTTAATACGCTCCAACATTGAGAGCATTTCTTCTGCATTGAACGGTTTCAGCAAATAATCCTGCACTCCAGTTCGAACGGCCTTCTGTAGATATTCAAACTCGTTATGCCCGGATATGAATACAATTACGATTCGTTCGAACTTGACTTTCAACCTCTCGGCTAATTCAATTCCGTCAATAAAGGGCATATTGATATCAACGAGGGCAAGGTGCGGCTGATGCCGCTCGGCTTCCTGAAGTGCTTCCTGCCCGTTCCTTGCTTCACAGCAAACCCGAAAGCCGTGACTTTCCCAGTCTATCTTAATTCGCAGAAAGTCTCGAAACAGCGGCTCATCATCAACAATCATCACTTTATACATCTTGGTGTACACTCCCCTTTGGCTGCGTTGGTAGCGACAGGTCAACAATGGTTCCCTCTCCGAGAACACTCTGCACGGATATCCCATACTCCTCGCCAAAATACAGGCTCAGCCGTTGCTGAACGCTATAGGTACCGATTGATCGTATTCCTTCTTTCGGTAAATGTCTGGACATAATGTTCTGAACTTGAATTTCGTCCATTCCTACACCGTTGTCCTCCACCCGGACGATCACCCTATCGTTCTGTGTAAAAGCGAAAATACGGATAAAACCTTTGGTTCCTTTCTTCTTAAGACCATGGTAAATCGAATTCTCGACAAGTGGCTGGAGCGAGAGTTTCGGGATCGGTGTACCCGCAAGCTCTGGAGGGATATCCACTTCATAGCGGAACACATCGGGATAACGGATTTGCAGAATAGTCAGGTAATCATCAGTAATCTGAGCTTCCTTTTCTAAAATAATGAGTTCCCGTCCTTTATTTAGCACCATTCTATAAAAATCTGCCAGCGCCTTCGTAGTATCTCTAGCCTCATCATTACGATCCAACTCATTCAGTGCATAAATGGTATCTAAAGTGTTGTACAGAAAATGCGGTTTTATTTGAGCCGTCATCAGTGCGAGTTCATATTCACGCTTGCGGTTTTGCTCCTGCCTCACTTCATCCAGCAATTCCCGAATCCGTCTTATCATAAAGTTAAAAGCTTCAGCAATGGTACCGATTTCATCTTCTGTTCGAACTATCGCAACCGATTGTAAATCGCCGGCTACTACTTTTCGCATGGCTCTAGTCAGCTGTTCGAGAGGACTAACGACCATTTTGGACAGGAAGCTAGCACCGAGCCAGGAAAAAGCAAGACAAAATACGCCGATTAAGAGTGAAAGCCTTACATTTTGCCGGACATCAGCTGTAAGCAGGCTAAGAGAAACAATATTGACCAGCTTCCAACCCATCCGGTTATAATCATTGACCGTTACGAGATTGCCGCCATCCTCAAATGAACATGTTTTTGGGGACACATCAGATCCACAGCCTTGGATGGCCTCCGCTAACTGTGAACTCACTGGCTTCATCAGCATCCCATTGTCTTCTGCCACAGCCACACGCATCTCGTTATCTAAAAAATAATAAGATTTGGGCGCATCGGGATCGCTGGAACGAAAATAATCAGACAACCCTTCTTCCTTCACTAACAGAAAAAGCGTTCCATAGGGTTCGCCGGTGTCTATATTAATGACCATCTTTCCCAGCGTCAAAACCGGAGAGTTGGAATCCGGTGTTAGGAAATCTCTCTTCTCCATATCAAACCAGAGTGCTTGTCCATAACTTTCGGATTCCCTTACCCGCTTGAGCATGCTATAGACTTTACTATCATCCCCACTTTCGGTATAAGAAGCAAAAATTGTCCCTTCATTATCAATAAATACCGCCGCATCCACTTCGCGAAAGATTGATAAATCAATAGATAGACGGCTTTGCATCAGGTTACCAAATTGAACACGATCTATGGCAGTATCAGGTCTAGCACCGTATGAATCATACATCCGGTTAATATTCGTGACCATAATGTTGGCCGCCGTTTCCACACTACTGAATATGTAGTCGGTCCGGGACAGGATAAGCTGAGATTCGTCAACTACGTTGCTGGTCGTTTGCTCTATCAATGAACGACTGAAAAGTTGGTTGGACACAAGTCCAAGAATGAGCAGAGAAATAATGATCAGCGGGAGAAATACCGCTATAACCTTGCTTTTAAAGCGAAGGCGACCAAACCACTTACGAGCTAGGGACAGAATATTCAAATAAGACCCCTCCGTCATCAGAGAATATTCATCATGTTAACACAACTAATCTGAACAGTAGTAGAACTAAAATAATGTTAAAAAAATTCAACAATCCATCTTGAAAGTACCAAAAGTATGTGTTAGGATAAAGTCGATTTTTAGTAAAATTATTAACTAAAAAGGTGTGAGCTCTTTGGCAACCATTAAAGACATTGCCCGCGAAGCGGGAGTGTCTGCCGCAACCGTTTCAAGGGTTTTAAATAACGATCTGTCACTATCCGTGAGTCCAGACACCAAAAACAGAATTTTTTTAATTGCTGAGCAGCTCGGGTATAAGCCTTCCCGCCTGAGGCAGTTAAAGAGGAACACGGAACGTGCCGGGAAAACGGTCTCCCTCCTGCTGTGGTGTTCCATAGAGGAGGAAAGAGACGATCCGTATTACGCCTCGATCCGCCGTGGAATCGAACTGCGCTGTGAGGAGCTTGGCCTGACATTGGGACAGACGCTGCGAGGCCGTTCATCTCTCGACACCTTGCAGAAGGCGGATGGTCTGATTGTCGTGGGCGGCGTTGATCCTGAAGAGGTGTCCAAGCTGTATCCGGACAAGAACACCATTGTCCTTGTCGACCAGTACCATGAGCAGCTGGAATACGATTCCGTACGACTCCATTTTCGGCAGGCGGTGGACCAGGCACTTGGACATCTGCTCGAGCTTGGCCACCGACAAATCGGATTTATTGGCGGGAAGAGCGATGGAGAGCGAAGGGCGCATTATTTTGAACGATTCATGCGGGAACGAGGTTTGTATAATCCGAAGTTCGTCCGCATAGGCGCCTGGAGTACTGCGGATGGATATCTCATGATGAACGAGCTTCTAGCCGAGCAGGAACGACCGACAGCCTGCTTCGCTGCCAGCGATCCGCTCGCCATTGGAGCCCTCCGCGCCCTTCATGGACATGGAGTCAAGGTGCCCGAAGATATGGCTGTTGTCGGCTTCGACGACATTGAGATGGCGGCCTTCGTGCAGCCTCCGCTAACTACTGTACGTGCCTATCCCGAACAAATGGGAAAAGCTGCCGTGCAGTTGCTCTCTGAACGGTTTGAGGGACGTGAACCACCTGCGTACAGCGTGATCGGGACTAAGCTTGTCATACGGGAAAGCTCATGCATCAACAGTAAAATCAATATTTGAGAGTCAATCGAGATGATAACCCCCTAAGGAGTGAATATCATGAACATTCATGTTAACGAAGCGCTTGGTTTGTTTCACCTGCAGTCCAAGGATTGCAGCTATATTATCCAGTTGGTCGAAGGATATCCTGCACATGTCTATTGGGGAGCTCAACTTCATCATGACCAAAGTCTCGCAAGTATATTGGAGCTTAGAGAGCGCTGCTCCTTCTCCCCCACTCCCGTTTCTTCTAATCGTGCGCTTTCTTTGGATGCGCTTCCACAGGAATATCCACAGTATGGGACAAGCGACTTCCGTCAACCGGCTTATCAGGTTGCGCTTGCGGATGGAACTCGAACTACGGAGCTAAAATATAGTGGCCACCGTGTTGAACCGGGCAAACCAAAGCTTGAAGGCCTCCCTTCCGTCTATACCGAATCGGATGATGAAGCAACAACTCTCCTGTTGTTCCTTGAGGACCAGCACTCAGGTCTTAAGGCTACACTGCTCTATACTGTATTTGCGAATCACAGCGCTATTGCTAGGTCTACTCTTTTTGAACATAAGGGAAGCGCTGTCATGAATATTGAGCAGGCAATGAGCGCCTCTGTCGACTTCGCCGATTCCAATTATCAAGCTCTCTATCTATCTGGCGCCTGGGTTCGGGAAAGACATATCCAACGCCGCGATCTTGGACCCGGCGCCATTCGGTTGGAAAGCCGGCGAGGCTCGAGCAGTCACCAAATGAATCCCTTTCTGGCCCTGCTTCGTCCAGATGCAACAGAAGATCGTGGGGATGTGTACGGCTTCAGTCTAATCTACAGCAGCAATTTCGTTGCGCAGGCGGAAGTAGAGCAGTTTAATCAGACCCGTGTAAGTATCGGAATCAATCCTTTTGACTTCTCCTGGCGGCTTGAACCGGGTCAGTCATTCCAGACCCCTGAAGCCGTGCTGGTCTTTTCCGAAGAAGGTCTTGGGGGCATGTCGCGCACCTATCACCGACTCTACCGCACACGTCTGTGCCGAGGAACTTATCGCGACAAGGAACGCCCGATTCTCGTGAACAATTGGGAAGCCACATATTTTGACTTCGACGCCAATAAAATCGAGGCGATTGCCAAAGAAGCGGGACCTCTTGGAATTGAGCTATTTGTTCTTGATGACGGTTGGTTTGGCAAGCGCGACAACGACAACAGTTCGCTTGGGGACTGGTTCGAAGACCGCCGCAAGCTACCTGGAGGTCTCACCGACCTAGCCAAACGGGTTAATGAACAAGGATTACAATTTGGCTTGTGGGTTGAGCCGGAAATGGTATCACCTGATAGTGAACTGTACCGCACCCATCCCGACTGGTGCCTACATGCGGAAGGTCGGCGGCGGACGGAAGGCCGATCCCAATTGGTGCTTGATCTCTCCCGCAAGGAAGTATGCGATTACTTGTACGAGACGCTGAGCTCCGTATTCTCGATCGCCCCAATTACTTATGTCAAGTGGGACATGAATCGTAATATGACGGAGATTGCTTCGGCTACCGCTACTAGCGAACGTCAAAAAGAAACTGCGCACCGTTATATGCTCGGACTTTATGATCTGCTGGAACGCCTGACCTCACGCTTCCCGGACATCTTGTTTGAAAGCTGTTCTGGTGGAGGTGGCCGATTCGATCCCGGGATGCTCTACTATATGCCGCAGACATGGACCAGTGATGACACTGATGCTATTGAAAGATTGGCTATCCAGTACGGCACCAGCATCGTGTATCCGGCCAGTACCATGGGGGCCCACGTATCGAACGTGCCGAACCACCAGGTGGGACGAAACACCTCCCTCGCCATACGTGGCGACGTGGCAATGAGCGGGAATTTTGGCTACGAGCTTGACCTTACTGCATTTACGAATGAAGAAAAAGAGCTTGCTGCCAGACAAATTGCCCAGTATAAAGAAATCCGTTCCCTTGTACAGCAGGGAGATATGTATCGACTTCTTAGTCCGTTTGAGGGCCGAGGCAATACTGCCTGGATGTTTGTTAGCGAGGACCAGTCCGAAGCTTTTGTCGCTTACTTCCGTGTGTTGGCTGAGCCAAATGGTCCTATCCGGCGACTAACTCTAAAAGGACTTGACCCAGCTAAAAAGTATATAATCGAAACCGGGGCAACCAGCAATACTTCAGAACCTGTCGGTGGTACCTTGGCTGAAGATGGCGTCTCCCCCTTCCGTGTGGCGTTCGACGGTGAAATTTTTGGAGGTGACCGTCTAATGAAGATTGGACTTGTTGTCTCGGATCTCACTGGGGATTTTGCCAGCTCTACCTTCCGCCTTAAAGCTATCTCTTGTTAATCATAGTTCAGCCGGTGACGATAAAAAATTAAAACAAGGCAGGTCGATTTTCCGACCTGCCTTGTTTAATAACTTTGTGACCATTTAATAGCATCCTTGATTTTGATTCTCCATATCATATGATCAAAGCCTTTTCCCCAATAATCTTTTAATAAATAATCAGGAGTTCCAAACTTCTTTTCCCATATTTTTTGTGCAATACGATACCCACTATCTAAACAAAATTCTTCTACTCCTCTATCTTTCAACGCCAGATACATTGATTTCAATAATAAATTTCCTACTCCAATCCTCTGGTAGTCAGGGTGAACAAATACAGTTCCTACCTCGCACAAATTTTTTAATGCATCATTGGTAGATTTACTTATAAGTTCACTTGCCGGGCCATATTCAATTGAACCCATTATTCGATCCCCGTCTACAGCGATTAAAAAATATCGTTGCTCACCGTGGCTTTCTAAGTCACTTTCCAAATACGCTCTTTTAGTCTCAATTTCATCCTCTATATCCTCCAGCTTGCTTCCAATACCTTCTTTAGCAAATGTGTCTGTAATCACTATTCTAAACAATTCATTTAACTTTTCGGCATCTTTAACTTTCGGTCTTCTGATTTCTACATCATTCATCTAGATTTCCGCCGACGTACGATTCAGTACAGACCCTATTGAAAGTACACTACTCAGTAGTTCCATTAAACTTGTTATTTCATAAGTGGGTTGAATACCAGACGTATTTGTTTTTCTGGCAGGGTTGAACCAGCAGGTATCAATTCCGTACTTATTCCCTCCTTGAATATCAGAGGTTAAAGAATCGCCGACCATAAGGACCTTACTTTTATCTGAAATGGCTAGCTTGGCAAATGCGTAATCGAAAATACCAGCTTGTGGCTTTTGGCAACCCACTTCTTCTGAAATAATTACCTGCTCAAACACATCACGCAGCGGAGAGAGCTGAATTCTGGAGGTTTGTACCTCTTTGATTCCATTCGTAATAATCGCCAAACGATACTCAGATAGTACGTCACATAGTTCAACCGCTCCGTCCATCAAAAAAGCACCTTCACCCAAATAACGTAAATAAGCAGCACTAAAGGCGTCTGGATTGAAGTCTAGCTTATGGACAGTAAACAATCGTTTAAATCTTTCCACCCGCAACTGTGCCGAGGTAATAAGTCCTTCCTCTGCCTCTCGCCACAACACACTATTAATCTCATCATAGCTGGATTTGTACTCTGTGGCCCCTTGCGGCAATCCAAATTGGGTGAACGTATTATGTAGCGCATGACTCTCTGCCATTTTAAAATCAAACAGCGTATCATCAACATCAAACAAAATAATTTCGTATTTCAAAACGACCTCCAACCTCCATATCATAACTTTACTTTGTGGTTAAGCTCCGTGAGCCTTGGAATTGTTCCAGATGGGATATAAAAAAACGGAAAATAGACAATCATTACAGTATGATCTCTCGGTTATTATACAGAACCTCATTGATCCGTCAAGTCATGACAAAAAGAATAGAGTAATATTTTCTATGAGTTTGAGCCAGTGCGAAGTAACATGCTTCGTGCCAAACTACTACCATAGCGATTTATAAATGAAAGGAGAATGCTAACTCAAGTTGTCCCCGATGCTTCAGTGACAAGCCTAAAGGTAAACATTCTCCTTTTAAAATTCAAACTATTTGTTCTCCATTCGTAGATCTTTAGGGTCAACCTGCCATCATCTTCAGGTCTGTTTCCAGTACCGGAATCGACTGTTTTAAAAACCTAGTGATTTTCATTAATCCATTCGGTTAATGTTTGATCAAAATAATGAGGTTCTTCAAACATCGGATTATGGCCACTATGCTCAAAAACCACCTTTTTTACGTTCGTATAGCTATCATCGACCCGATCCCACAATGAAACAGGCGCGACTAAGTAATCAGTTCTTCCAAGACCAATAAACATGGGCTTATCGACATCTGCCAAGGACTGTATCAAATCTATCTTTCCGAAGGCTTCTCCCCATAAATAATCAATGATAGGCATGTTCGTGTGCACATCATTCCACATATGAGCTGCATCATAGGTATAATCATAAAAACTTTGGGCTCCCATACGTATACACATGTGAACAAATCTTCTGTCGGGATCTCTTTTGATATCATCCTCTAATAAAATAATATCTTTTTCAAAACGTTCTTTTCTGGCTGGACTGGCCGTTTCATAAAAGTATGACAAGCTTTGCCGTTGTCTTTCTTGGCTGTTCGTAGGCGCTGAATTTAATAGCACCACTTTTTCAACATATTCTGGGTATTGTTTAGCATATTCCAAAGCCATAAAAGCATGCCCGGAATGTCCTAATATGATAAATGGATCTAAATGAAGGCATTGTCTTGCTGTTTCTATGTCTTTGATGACTTTATCCAAAGTATAGTCTTCTGGTTTTAAAGCACGAGTCGGTTTTGCAAACCCTCTATGATCTAAGAAAATAAACTGAAACTTTTTATATAAATGGTCTGAAAATATGCGAGGAGAATATACACTACTGCCGATCACCAATATCGACTTTCCGTTACCTCTTATAGTATATTTCAGCTCAAATCCATCACTAATAACCGTTTGATAAGTGCTCATCCTCATCGTCTCCTTTTCTTCTTTAAATCACTCCCTTTCCGTTGTTTAAATCCCTTGTATTCTCCATAGAGCGTTCCAGCACTACAACTCACCTCTGAAAGTCCGTTTATTTTATGAGAAAAGTTTAACATGATTTTTTCAAAAACAAAACCGAATTTGGATCTTCTCAATCTTGCCGTACAAGTCGGAGATACAAAGTGGCAAAAGGAAATTACCCATAAACTTCAATCCTTAAGTGCCCTCCAGGCAGTACTGTATAAGGAACAACCAGAGTATTGTAGTACTTTTAACCGAAGGCATGGCATGAGCCGTTCAGGTGACCGATAAATAAATTGGTTATACAAAAAGAGCACAACCCTAATGGCTGTGCTCTTTTTTCGTGCTTGGCAACGTCCTACTCTCCCAGGACCCTGCGGTCCAAGTACCATCGGCGCTGGAGGGCTTAACGGTCGTGTTCGGGATGGGTACGTGTGGAACCCCTCCGCTATCGCCACCAAACATGAATTTGCCTCGCAAATTCTTCCGTAAGGTTATTCGGTTCATCACGGATTGTGTGAATGAATAGCCATACGCTTGTCGTATGTATTTCTACATACCTTCAAGGTGTTACACCCTGAAAACTGGATCCGAAACTCATTGCGCCTTATCTTTAGGATAAGCCCTCGACCGATTAGTATTGGTCAGCTCCATGCATTACTGCACTTCCACCCCCAACCTATCTACCTCGTCGTCTCCAAGGGGTCTTACTAATTGGGAAATCTCATCTTGAGGGGGGCTTCACGCTTAGATGCTTTCAGCGCTTATCCCTTCCGTACATAGCTACCCAGCGGTGCTCCTGGCGGAACAACTGGTACACCAGCGGTACGTCCATCCCGGTCCTCTCGTACTAAGGACAGCTCCTCTCAAATTCCTACGCCCACGACAGATAGGGACCGAACTGTCTCACGACGTTCTGAACCCAGCTCGCGTACCGCTTAATGGGCCGAACAGCCCAACCTTGGGACCTACTTCCAGCCCCAGGATGCGATGAGCCGACATCGAGGTGCCAAACCTCCCCGTCGA
>NZ_AMQU01000008.1:0-283871 GCF_000307675.1 Paenibacillus sp. ICGEB2008 | reverse complement strand
GAATCCTATCTATTACGGGTTCCAGCTTTTTGTTTACTTACTTAATATTTTTTAACATGGTCAAAACAGAATTTTTTAAAATACTTTCTTTAAAGATGATGGCTTCACTCCGTATTCCCGGAAAAATTGCTCTGAAAATGCACTCACATTACTGTATCCTACAGCCATCGCAGCTTCTGTTACATTGCTTTCCTGGCTTCGAAGCAGCTTCATCGCATATTCAAGACGAATTTGGCGCAAATGTTCAAATACAGTTGTTCCAAAACATGCTTTGAATCCTTTTTTTAATTTAAAATCATTTAATCCAACCTTTTTTGATAATGCGATCAGTGAAGGAGGATCAATCATGCTGGATTCAAGGATTTGCCGAGCCATATGCAACTTTCTGACATCTTCTTTAGATAAGCCTTCGGGCATGGGAGTTAAATCAAATAATTGAATCATAAACCTATTCAAAATCTCTAGTGCCGCTGCTTCCATTAATAAAGGCGATTTATGCACACTTTTCAAGTCTTTGATCAAATGTTCAATCATCACTATACTTCTGTGATCCAGTTCAAAACTAAGATGATGGAACGCAGCACCCTTCAGAATTTGATTAAATTCAATAGCTACCTGTCGACGAGCTGCCAACTGTGAAGCTGCATAATTAAACAACGAGACAGGAATGCCAAGCGCAAAGGATTGGTATTGTTCGTTAACGGGAGGATGGAAATATGCTTTGAAATCCTGTAAAAAAATAAGAGCACCCCGCCCTATCGGGAGCGTATAGTCCAGACCAGCTATATTTACATGACGTTGACCCGAAAGTGCAAATTGAAGTTCAATCATTTGTCCTCTGGAGGCAAAGTTCGTCGGATAAGGCTCGTGATATTGAATATGCGAATACACAATCTCGATTCCGCTGTAAGTCGTAACTCGGTAAATATGTCCGTCGCCCGCTTCCGGTAACATCATATACGTATGCTCGTTTTGTTTTCTAAACGGAGTTTTTTCTAAATAATGCTGATATATTAATGATAACGAATTTGAATTCACAGGCGTTCACCTCAAAGGTTTTCATTCATTCTGATACCACAAATGAGAATCGTTATCATTAATATTAGCTGAATTTGACTGGTTTGACCAGGCTTATTGGAGTATGCTGTGGAGATATTCGGGGAATCTATTAATCCCAATCCATATAAAACGTTGCCTTCAATTTACCCTTCTCACATGCTGGGCAGCTCAAATGAACCGGCACATTGTTTTCAATGTGTTCCTGCTGCATAACACTCGCGCATCTAGGACAAGCATGAGAAATTTTATACTGTGATGAGTCCGATTCCATCTCAATAAACAATTCATTGCGGATGGCCTGACAGACCGGGCACACATACAGAGCGTCATAAGCATCATATCTCGCCGAAGGGTTGCCTATGAATTCCTCAATACGCCGTTTAAGGGCAGCATCCTGTACAAACGAAGCAATGGATTCCAAACGCATATACAATAAACCAAACCCCACAAATATGTTCTCAGTATAAGCACAGATATCACAGTCCAGCTTGTACGCTTCGCCCATTTTATCCTCCAGCTCTTCATATAGTTATGAAGCCTCTATCTATCTCTTTATAAGACTTGCTGCATGCGTGACCCGGTTTCTCCCGCCACTCTTGGAAGCATACAGTGCCAAATCTGCTTGATGAACTATCGATTGTTCCGTATCCGCTTGCGTAACCGTTGCCACGCCAATACTCACAGTAATGCTGTAATCTCCCCAATCCCTTGAGGCCGTCGTGGAGCGATATCTTTCTGCTGCACGAATGGCTTCCTCTGCGTCGTTGCCCGGAAGAATAATGACAAACTCCTCGCCACCATAACGAGCGACAATATCCATCTCCTGTGACATGGATTGTAGTAACTCAGCCAGATTAGTGAGCACCAGGTCGCCCACCGGATGACCATAAGTGTCGTTAATGTTTTTGAAACGATCAATATCAATGATCAGCAACGAGAAAGGTATTCCGGTCTCTTGAAAGGAGGCTAGGCTGATTTGTAATTGATCTTGAAAATATCTTCTATTTTTAAGCCCAGTTAACGGGTCGGTTGACGCCATCGTTTCTAGCTGGTGATTAATCCGCACTAGTTCCTGCTGTTTGATTTCATATTCTTCGTGCAACCGTTCAAGCTTCTGGTTTGCTTCATTCGTCGCCTGATATAATTCCTGAAGCTTGGTTTTGGTCTGTAGTATATCTTTCTCATGTTCAATCCGCTTACGCATCATAAGCACTACACAATCAATAACAGCTTCTCCATTGCGTTCCTGCCGAACTCCGTTTAGAAGTACAGGCACATCCTGTCGATCACTTGTGCGAAACGAGAAGTACATCTCATCAACATGCCCGTACAACTGGATGTAGGGATAAAAATAAGTATGAAAAAATAGCTTGTTCGTAACAGACATTGTCGTTTCAATCGGCCGCCCGAGCAATTGATCACGTTCATAAAGAAGCATGTCCAATAAAGTTTGATTTACCGATTGAATGATCCCAGCGTCCGAAATTGAAAAGTATCCACAGGGAGCTTTATCTAATTGAATATCCATTGCATGACTGCCTTTCTTTCGATATTACACACTGGCTAAATATTCTTTGATTAAATCGCTCGTTTCTCCTGGTTGGCTTAAATGAGGATAATGCCCCTTTGCTCTCATCTGCTGAAGTCTGCTATTTCTAAGATGGGTATGCAAATAATCCCCTACCTCAATTGGAGCAATACTATCGTCTGAGCACTGGAGAATAAGCGTAGGAACCGAAGCATGCGGAAGATCGACACGGCAATCTGAAAAAAATGTAACCTCTGCGAATTGCCGTGCAATATGAGGATCTCTGGAGCAAAATGCCTTTTCCAACTCTTCGGTTAAGTCCCCTCGCTCGGGATTTTGCATAGCAATGGGCGCCATGTAACTAGCCCAGCCAATAAAGTTCATTTGCATCATATCCAGTAATTCATCAATATCACTCTTATCGAAACCTCCATAATAAAAAGGCAGGTCATTCACATAGCGTGGAGAAGGACCGAGCATGACAATGCGTTCAAAATATTGAGGGCTTCGGATGGATGCGAGCATTCCGATCATGCTGCTAACGGAGTGTCCGACGAATATGATATTCCGTAACTCTAACGCTTCCATAATATCCAGCACATCTTGGGCATATCCTTGCAAGTCACTGTATTTTTGGGAATCATAGTATTTTATTTGGGAATCTCCAGAACCAACGTAATCAAATAAGACGATTTGGTAGTTGTCGATAAAGCTAGGGACGATATAACGCCACATATCCTGATCGCATCCAAAGCCGTGAGCAAATACAATCGTCTGGCTGCCTGTACCCAACACTTTTACATTATTACGTCGGAGAATATCAACGGTCATTGTAAATCACCTCTCTGAGGTAGTATCTGTTCTATGGCTTCTCTTCCCTATTATATCGGAAAAGATTTGATTATGGATAATGGATCTCATTCATAAATCCAGCGTTTAATGATCCCCTTTACCTTGTGCACATGTTGCTGTGATGGGGAACAAATAATAACTAATTCGTTTTTCCCATTCGTATCTAACCAATAGTGAACGTCATCCCCCTCATTAACCGTTTCATGAATGATTCTGATGGATTTATGACTTATTTTCGATTTAGCCGAAAAAATGGGGTTCATATCCATAACTTTCTGACCATTAGAAAAGGATGTGTTGTAATAAGGAATCACCCAGTTCTCTTTATCCTGATCTTGTACTAAATTTAGAAATACACGCACCCAATAATCCTCTAGTTCTGTGTAACTCTGTTCATTCAACCCATTCAAATTCATATATGTATCCACTCCAAATGATTTAATAAACTTAAAAAAGCCTCGCCCTGTGATCACATTTCCATGACGGAATGCACAATTCACAGACCGAGACTTCTTCCAATCTTTATTTTACATCCACATCATTCGTGATTTTCTCTATTAAACCTCTCAAGCCTTGGTTGGTATCATTTAATTGATCAATAATATTCATGAACTCCGACACAAGCTTGGCCTGCTCTTGGGAAGATACAGTAATCTGCGTAATCTCTTGTTCCATACTATAAACCGATTGTCTGACAGCTTGCAAGGATTGCTCGATTCGCCCAGTGGCTTCCTTGGTGCCCGTAGACATCTTGCGGATTTCTGCGGCAACAACCCCAAATCCTGCTCCTGCCTCACCCACCCGAGCAGCTTCAATGGCTGCATTTAGTCCAAGCAAGTTTGTCTGCTCTGAAATTTCCTTGATGTAGCCAGCCACCTCAGTCACATTACCAGAGTCCTCAACCGCCTTTTTCGTATTGCTTAAAATTTCCTCGGCTGTCGCACTAAGCTCCTCCGAATGGGCTGCTACATGCTGAATCCCTTCCACTAGCTTGCTTGTAACATCCTCTGCTTGGCTCATCAACTTCTTCAGTTGATCCTGATTATCCATACTATAGGTGATGCACATTACTGCCTCAATCTCATTCTGTTCATTCTTTATCGGATGAAAGTATGAATCAGCAGCAAACCCGAAAACTTCGGCATCATAGCGAACTCGGGTCTTTTCTCCGTCTACTAGCATTTTGAAGTTCTTGTGTACATCAGGGAGAGGGTCGCCTGCCTTGAAATCATAGACTAAACTTTTCCCCGACTGAAAGAATAGAAATTTTTCTTTATCCATTACAGATATTAAAACATCATGTCGTGCAGCTTCTCTAATAAACGGCATGGCAGACAAAACAGCTTCTACTTGATTCATAATATGTATCCACTTCCTTATATTTTGTTATCCACCCTACCCTTTATTTCGACATTTTCAACCCATGTGTTTAGTAAAATTAACATACTATTGACTATGGTGATCTCCTAATCTGTATACATTCACCGTAGTTTCCTGAAGGGAAGCTGGTTTTAAATCCAAACAGCGCATACCTACTGAATAGGCATGCGCTGACTGCATCACTTTTTGAAGACACACACTAATATTTAGTCCAGCTGTTCCCCATTAGTTTCGATCACACTCTTATACCAATAGAAGCTCTTCTTTCTGGATCTGGCAAGTGTTCCTTTACCTTCATTATCCTTATCGACGTATATGAATCCATAGCGTTTTTTCATTTCACCGGTTCCCGCACTTACTAGATCAATACATCCCCAAGGTGTATAACCTATTAAATCTACTCCATCAGCAATGGCTTCTTTCATTTGCTCAATATGCTGCTTTAGATAATCAATTCGATAAGCATCTTGAATGGAGCCGTCTTCTTCCACTATATCCACAGCGCCCAGACCATTTTCCACAACCATTAACGGGATTTCATATCGATTATAAATGTTATTGAGGGACCATCTCAATCCCTGCGGATCGATTTGCCAGTCCCAGGCGCTTGCTTTTAAATAGGGATTCTTTAATCCCATGGATAAATTCCCACCCACCTTCTCCTGATTGGGGTCTGCACTGACACAAGTGGATGAATAATAACTGAAAGTATAAAAATCTACGCATCCTTCTTTTAAGACGTCCTCATCATTGTCCTGCATCGTAATTTGGATATTATGTTCTTTAAAATATCGTTTGGCAAATCCGGGATAAGCACCTCTTACTTGAACATCTGAACATAGGAAATTACTCAAGTTATCCTTTTGTTGAGCGAGCAAAACATCATCGGGGTTACAGGTAAGTGGGTATGAACACATATAAGCAATCATACAGCCAATTTTAAAATCCTTATTGATTTCATGCCCCAGCTTTACTGCCTTTGCACTGGCTACAAATTGATGATGCAAAGCTTGATACAGGACCTGCTCATCCTTCACTGTAGCATGGGCAAGCTCTCCATTCCCCTCTGGCATCATCGCTCCAGCCATGAACGCCCCAAAAGACAAGGTTAAGATATTGATTTCATTAAAGGTGAGCCAGTATTTTACGACATCTTTGTATCTGTTAAAAAGAACTTCACAATATCTTACATAAAAATCTACCACTCTGCGATCTGACCAGCCGTTATATTTTTGGGTTAAATGAAACGGTGCTTCATAATGTGAGATCGTAACCAACGGCTCAATGTTGTACTTTTTTAATTCTGCGAACACACGATCATAGAACTGCAAGCCTTGCTCATTCGGCTCGATATCATCTCCGTTAGGAAATATTCTGGACCAAGCGATGGACATTCTAAAAACCTTGAAACCCATTTCAGCAAATAATCGGATATCCTCTTTATAATGATGGTAGAAATCAATAGCCTCATGACTTGGATAGTTCATTCCTTCTTCCAATACAGGCGTAATTCTTCGGGAAATAGTATGCGTCCCGGCTGTTATTACATCAGCAGTGCTTAGTCCCTTACCATCCACGTTATACCCACCTTCAAATTGGTTAGCAGCCGTGGCCCCTCCCCATAAAAATCCTTGTGGAAACTCCTTGGTTATATTATTGTTCATTGTTTATTCCTCCTAAAATATAGGTATCTTAGACCATGACCGTCAACAAATCCTCTTTATAACCAATCGTCTTCTTCTCCGTTTCAATAACATCCAAGTAACTAGCAGTGTTGGCAACAATTACAGGAGTAGTCAGAACATAACCAGCCTCTTGGATAGCCTCCAGATCAAACTCCATGAGCAATTGTCCCTTTTTGACGGCTTCCCCTTGTTTTACTTTGGGATAAAAATGTTTACCTTTTAATTTGACTGTATCCTTACCTACATGGATGAGAATTTCCACGCCCTGATCACTGGTAATTCCGATCGCATGACCTGACGAAAATAAGGATGTTAAGACACCATCAACAGGTGAAACGACCTTGCCTTCGGAAGGCTCAATGGCAATCCCTTTACCCAGAGCACCTGTCGAAAAGGCTTCATCAGTTACCTCAGATAAAGGTTTTACATCACCCTTTAACGGACTAATTACCGTCTCCTGTCTTATTAATACTTCTCCTCCTTTTGCTGCTCCCGTTGAACTAACTTCTTTTTTCGTTTCTTTCACCTCATCATCTTTAAATCCGCCAAAAAACATAAGCAAGAAGCCTAATACGAAACTTACCAGGATACCAATAACAGCCCCATAAAATCCGCTGTCTATTCCTGACGGATTAATATAGCTCGGAATCGCGAAAATGCCTAAGCCGCCAATGATATAGCCTTTCGTTCCCATCATTCCGATAATACCGCCACCTACTGCAGACGCTATACAGCTTAAAATGAATGGTTTCTTACGTGGTAATGTAATCCCGTAAATCGCGGGTTCTGTTACACCAAAGATCCCGGAGATGACAGCTGGAATGGAAAGGGATCTCAGCTTTACATTTTTGGTTTTGAACAAAATCGCCAGTACGACACCTGTTTGAGCAAAGGAGGCTCCCAGCGTTGCAGCAAGGATCGGATCGAATTTGAGCACCGCCAAGTTGTTCATAGCGATAGGAACAAGACCCCAGTGCAGTCCAAAAATAACAAATACCTGCCAGAAAGCCCCCATGATAATACCTTCAATCATCGGGCTTAAGTTATACACAAAGAGGGTGGCTGCGCCAAGCAGTTGACCTGCCCAAGTCGAGAGTGGTCCAATCACAATCAGCGCTAAGGGTACAATAACTAACAAAGTGAAAAACGGAACCAAGAATGTTCTCACTACGCTAGGGATGACCTTTTTAAAGAAATTTTCTATTTTTGAGCCTACATAGGTGGATACAATAATCGGAAGAACCGTTGATGCATAGCTCATCAGAATGACCGGAATACCTAAGAAGGTGATATATACCGGTGACTCAAATATAGTGCCGCTAAATAAAGTGTATAGCGGTTTACCCGAGGCTGTTATCGTGCTAAAGGTTGGATAAACAAGTGACGCCCCGATCGCCATACCTATAAAAATGTTGGCATTGAATTTTTTAGCTGACGTATACCCCAGGAAAATAGGGAAGAAGTAGAACAAGCAGTCTCCTAAAGCATTGAGAATTTGATAGGTACCCGATGTAACAGTCAGCCAGCCTATAGCTACAAACAAGGCCGTAAAACCCTTAATCATACCCGTGGCACTCAAGACACCCAGCGTGGGTGTAAATACACCTGAAATGGTATCAATAAACCTATTGAACAAACTGACTTTTTCACCTGATGTTTCTTCTGAATCACCTGCCTGGAAGCCGCCTATCGCAGCAACATCCGCATAAACCTCGGGCACATGATTACCGATCACAACTTGGTATTGTCCCCCGCTTTTTACCACCGTGACGACACCATCCATATTTTTCAGAACCTCTGTATTGGCCTTATTTTCATCCTTTAGCTTGAAGCGCAAGCGTGTAATACAATGAGTTAGACTATTTACATTTTCTTTGCCGCCGACATTTCTGATGATGTCTTTTGCTAATGTCTCATACTTCATTGTAACTGCCCCTTTATTTGTATTTATAAAAAAAGGCAAAACCAAAATAGATCAAATTCGATCTAGGTTGGTTTCGCCTGCATTACCAGTAACAATCCAAGGAGTTATTCAATTGGTCATTGAGTTACGCGCTGAATATGAATCGTTATATACAGTTTTTCTTCATCTGACAATACCGTGTCCAAGTATTTCTCAATCTTTAGCATACAGTTGTAAGCTTTTTTGTACTTTGCTTTTACTTGCCTTAATAGAAAATCATCTTCCAGTGCTAATTTTTTTTCTTTTTGAATTAATCGCTGAAAGAAAAACCTTAAATGTGTAATAAATCGTTCATAGCTGGTCGAGTGTTCATCCAGGGTAATATTGTAAGAGTACTTAATAATATTTAGGATATCCTGTATTTTTTGAGTTTGCTGAGCGACATCCGCTACTTTATGGTAGGAGCTGTTGACTTGAGCATTGATTAAATGAAGAGCTATATTACCTGCTTCATCTTCAGACAATCGTTTACCTGTTTCGTCTTCAATAAACTCCAGCGCTTTTAAGCCAACTCCAAACTCTTTAGGATAAAATTTTTTAATTTCCCAGATGAGCGGATTTGCATTTTTAAATCCTTCATCAAACATTTTAAATGCATTGTTCATGTGATCTGTAAGCGAAACATATACATAGTCGCTCAGCTGTGCTTCCAATATGCTCTTTCCATATTCAATGATGTCATAGCATAACGAAACATATTCTGTAGGGACATCCTCTAACAGTAATTTAAATTTCTCTGAAGCATCTTTTTGTTTAAGTACAAACACCTTTTCAATTAAATGCTCTTCTACTTGTTCTCCTGCATTCTTTTTGAATGCAATTCCACGACCCATAACAACAAATTCATGCCTTTTTGAATCTTTGGCTATTATGGCGTTATTATTAAATATCTTTGTTATGATCATTCTGGCTGCCCCCCTGATCCCGCAATAATCTAAAAAAGGATTTAGATGCTGGGCGATATTTCAGATAGGTCACAAGACGGTAATAGCCGATCAAGCTTTCGCTGTAAACCAAACTATAATGTGTAGATTTATAAACTCATTAAAATGAAAGCGCATTCATAAAGAGGAATAAGCCCTACACTATCACTCACCTTTCTACGTTATTTCAAATCTGTATACAAAAAGAAAAGGCAAAACCCAACACATGGAAGTCCAGTTCCATGTCCCGGGTTTTGCCTTTTCAGTAACAATCCCAAGATCATAATAACATCGAATTTAAGTTTTGCCAACAAAAATGTTTGCGCTTTCTTTTTGGGAATATCCACATCGAATACGGCACATTACCCGTATAAAAATGTCAGCCGCCAATGTAGGACATGTTAATTTTTTTTCTGTTGTTTGCAGTCTGTTCTGTACGTTCATCGGAATACCGATCTATGCGTTGTTCCCATACTGAAGTAATCGCATCAAGTAATTCCTGATCATTCGCCCCGTTACGAAGCATCTGGCGCAAATCAAATCCGTCTGAAGCAAACAAACACGTATAAAACTTACCATCAGAAGATAAACGGGCACGCGTGCAGGATGAGCAAAACGAATCCGAAACCGAAGTAATAAAGCCAACTTGCGCGTCGCTGTCTTTATAACGGTAACGTTTTGCCACTTCTCCAAAGTAATTCTGATCTACCGGCTCCAACTCGTACTCATTCTTAAGTCGCTCCATAATTTCTTCTTTTGTTACTACCTTTTTGAAGCTCCATCCGGTATCGTTACCTACATCCATAAATTCAATAAAACGAAGAGTTATTCTCTGGTCCTTAAAATAAGCAGCCATCGGCAAAATCTCAGAATCATTTACACCTTTTTGAACCACCATATTGACCTTAATCTCAAAACCGATTTCTCTTGCAAAATCGATCTGCTTCAAAATAAACGCAGGCTTAATGCCCCGTCCATTCATCTGCCCAAATAGCTCGGGGTTCAGAGCGTCTACACTGACATTAAGCCGTCGCAGTCCCGCGTCATAGAGGCGTTGCGCCTGTTGCCCTAGTAGCAAACCATTTGTGGTCAACCCTATATCCTCAACTCCACTGATAGACAAAATACTAGAGACAAGGTCGGGAAGGTTCGGTCGCATTAACGGCTCACCACCTGTGAGTCGTATTTTTTTGACCCCAAGGCCTACAAAGAGCTCCGTAAGCCGATGAATCTCTTCAAACGATAGGCATTCGCTTTTGGGAAGAAAGGCAAAATCGTCGCCGAAAATTTCTTTTGGCATACAGTAGGAACAGCGAAAATTGCAGCGATCCGTAACAGATATACGTAAATCACGAATCGGACGCCGCAATGGGTCCTTCAGCGGATGTGAACTCATGTGACCACCTTCTTTTTTTCATTAGCTGTATTTGACGTTGCGGACATGGACACATGACAAGCACTTTCACTAGCCGCCGCTGACAGGCGGAATAAAAGCTGCGATATCTCCATCCTGCAGTACATCTGTAAGCAACGCGTACTCCTCGTTTACTGCAATTCGTGTAGAATTGATCGGCATATCCGGGTATTTATCTGTGATCCAACTGTATAATTCCCCTACAGTTTGGCCTGCCAAATCTGCCATTTCTTCGAATTTTCCTGTTACTTCACGGAGTCCCGCAAAATAGTACAGCTTAATCATGACTGATTTCCTCCGGCTTTTTCTTTTGTTGTCCGATCCATTGTGTTCCGTTTTCCCATATCTCTCGCTTCCAGATCGGAACGATTTCCTTGATTCGTTCGATTGCGTATTCATTCGCCTTATACGCATCCGAGCGGTGTGGTGAAGAAACAGCGATGACAACGGCAATATCACCGATCTGAAGCTCACCAATCCGATGTGCAATTGCTACTCTTGTCCCTTCCCATTTCTGTTCAATTTCGTGGCCAATCTCTGCAAGCTTTTTCTCAGCCATAGGCACATAGGCCTCGTAAGCAAGATATAATGTCCGTACGCCTTGGGTCCACTCTCTTACGTGCCCTGTAAACACGGTCACCGCTCCCGCTTCTGGTCTTAAGACATAATCTGCATAAATCTGCGGAAGAATGGGCTCCGTCACGATTTCAAATACACTCATCTTTTCCACCTTCCAGCCACCTGGCAAGCTACTCTGCTATGAAAACTCTGCTCACTATTTATATTTCCTGGATCTATATCCCTTGTTTAACCGAACAACTGATGGTATAGCTTTTGACCTCTGGCAATACTTCCAATACCGTGAATGAGGAGCCTTCCGTTTTTAAATAAAATCATTCGGTGCTCAAAGGCATAAAATTCAACGAAATAAGGGGTCCTTTTTACACGTTCCGCCATAAGCCTGCCCATTTTCTCTGCATCGTCCAACGTAATCGGACGATGAGGGTCTGGAAGAACCTGCACTACATCCCGTCCGCACAGCGAAGCATACGCCGAGCGACGGGATGCGGTCAGTGCAGGAAACACAGGATGTTCTCCACAGGTCGGACAATTCTGATTGCGGATGCGGGAAATCCCTATGTCCATCTGCGTATTTTCCCATAGATCAAATAAATGAACCTTGCTGCGCATTTTATCACGTTTACCGCTCAGCCATTTCATGGCTTCTGCACTTTGGAGAGCAGCCGTCACTTGAACTGCGGGCGAGATGATTCCAGCCGTATCGCAGGTCTGATTGATTGCCGGCAGCGATGGCAGTAGGCAACGAAAACAAGCTGACTTGCCCGGCACGAACGGAAAAACAACGCCTGTGCTTCCAACACAGGCGCCGTAAATCCATGGAATTTCAGCCTTTCGTGCAGCATCGTTTATAAGCAGCCGGGTTTCAAAATTATCCGTTGCATCCATCAGCAATGTGCTTTTACCAGCAAGCTCTTGAGCAAGCCCGGTATCCAAGCTGTCGAGATAGGTATACAAGCGTACGTCTTCTCGTATCGCCTTTAACCTTTTTTCAGCAGCCGTTACCTTGGGGAGCATTTGTGCAGCATCCTGCTCCGTGAATAACTGCTGGCGTTGCAGATTCGACGTCTCCACATAATCACGGTCAACCAGGTGAATCTCTCCGACGCCCGCTCTTACTAATGTTTCAGCGATGGCGGAGCCTAGTGCCCCGCAGCCGATAATGGTAACAACAGCTTCAGACAGATTACGTTGTCCTTCACTGCCGATGGGTCTAAATAAGATCTGTCTTGAATAACGTTCCTTCATCACAATGTCCCCCTAACGTTGAAGAGCGATCGTTAACTTTGTGCTTTTTCCTGTGGCTCTCGCTAGAAACGTTAAAGGTGTCTTTATAATTTCTCCACTCTTAATGCTTTACTGCTGAAGTTCCTTTTGTTTCTCAAAGCGGTTCTGCTCGGCAGTTACGGGGAAACGTCCTTGATAATATAGCCATATGACGAGAATCAGGCTAGCCAGTGCCACTTGGGAGAGTAACATGAACCCAATGGAATATTGGCCAGTAGCCGCATGAATCGTCGATAACAAGATCGGAGGGAAAAAGCCACCCAGGCCACCCATCATGGATACAATTCCGTTCACTATGCCTGCCTGTTTATTAAAATAAAATGGAACTAGCTTGAAAATGACACCGTTCCCGATTCCCGCACTCACAGCGATAGCCAAGCACCCTACGGTATACAGGGTGATGTCTGGGGAAAAAGCCAAAAGAATCGCAGCGACCGTATATACAGCAAACGTACCTACCAGCAGGAACAAGGGCTGAAAACGATCCGCCAGCCAGCCACCGATCGGGCGGAAGAATGTAGCAATCGCGATAAAGCCTGCTGTACGCATCCCTGCATCCACTTTATCCAGTTCGAAATTCGATACGAGAAAATTCGGTAGATACACCGTAAACGCTACAAATGAGCCAAACGTAATAAAATAAAAGAGCGAGAAAAACCAAAGCTTTTCATTTTTGTAAACCCCTTTGATTTGCTCCATAATGGGCGTCTTGACTTTAGCTTCATGACGGTCCCCAAAGAAGAAATTCAAAACGATAAAAACAAGCAATAGGATAAGGTACAGTTTGACTGTAAGTGCCCATCCTACCTGTGTCGCTACAATCGGAGCGGAGAAAGTCGTTACCGCTGTCCCCAGGTTGCCCACACCATACATCCCGTTGACAAAGCCATGTCTTTCTTTCGGATAATACTTGGGCAGTGAAGTCACTCCAACCGAGAACACCGCTCCCCCGATTCCAAGGAACAAGCCACCGATAATTAAATCCGTCATCGTCGAAGCTTCACTGATATAGTAGACCGGAAACAAAAGCAAAACAAAGCTAACGAGGAAAACGATTCTTGCCCCGAAGATATTGGCATAATAACCAAGCGGAATGCGCAGAATCGATCCAAGCACGACCGGAATCGCCGTAACCATGGCCAGTTTTCCGGGTGGAATCGCAATATCCTCCGTAATGAACGGCATGAGGGAAGAAATGATGACCCACACCATGAATCCAAGAATCAGGTTCAATGTTTGTAGCGGCAACTGCATTTTTCTAATCATTTAACTCACCTTTTCAACTTTATTCTGTCGAATGTTTGATTTGTATTTTTCTGTTCCCATTGTAGCCGCTAGCCGTTCCTTTCGAATATAGGGGACTCCCCTTTCCCGGTCAGGGGAGTCCCTGAAAATAAAAAAGCCGCTTCTCGTAAGAAGCTGCTTGATTCATTGTAGATATATTATTGGATTAAAAATAATCTTCTTCATAAACTAGAAATCCAGCATTTTTTTCTTTAAAGCATATTGGACCAGCTCAGGCCGGCTTTTTAAATTCAATTTCTCCATGATTTTAGCTTTGTTCGCTTCCACGGTTTTGACAGAGATGAACAGCTTTTCGGCAACTTCCTTATTACCGTACCCCTTCGCGACCAGAGGGAGAATCTCCAGCTCGCGCTTGGACAGAATCTCATACGGATCTTCGGTTTGTGATGTTGTGTCTTTCTTAATGAACTCACGCACGAGAGAAGTGGCCATTTTAGGATGGATATAAGTCCCGCCCCCATGAATGGTTCGTATGGCAAGCAATAGCTCCTCATCTGGTGCATTTTTCAAAACGTACCCTGAAGCACCATTCTTCAAAATATGAAATAGATATTCTTCGTCGTCATGCATGGTCAAAATCAGAATTTTAGTATCAGGATGGTCCTCTTTAATCTTGCCTGTGGCGATCAATCCACTTTCGCCTGGAGGCATGCTGAGGTCCATAATTAGAATATCCGGCTGATGTTTGGCTACCATAGTATACGCTTCAATCCCGTCCGCAGCCGTTCCGACAACCTCCATATCCGATTGGAAGTTGAGAATCATGGAAAATCCGCTTCGTACAATGGCATGATCATCCGCTAATACAATTTTGATCAAGTTTCTATTCCTCCTCGTGTCCAATCGGAATTTGTAAAAAGACTTTGGTTCCTTGGCCAACATTCGAAAGGACGCCAAAACTTCCACCTACCAGTTCTGCTCGCTCCTGCATACCATACAAGCCTAGTCCTGTCCCAATAGGCTTGCCCCCCTTATCAAAGCCAATCCCATTATCCTCTACAGTCAAACGAAGCGCGTGTTCGTGCTCCGACAAAGTAACTTTAACGGTATCCACCTGGGCATACTTCAACGCATTGAGCACAGCCTCCTGACAGACGCGATAAATGACTGTTTCTTTTTCGCTTCCATACCGCTTCTGGGGAAGATCAGATACGAACTCAACCACTAGACCAAAACTTTGCTCGACCCGCTTAAAGTGGGAACGGAATGCCGCCTCAAGTCCAAAATCATCAAGGGTAGCAGGACGAAGATCCACAGACAGGTTGCGGATATCATCCAGCAAGCGTGTCATGGATGCTTCTGTTTGTTTCATGTTTTTAATGAGCTGCTCATCATTCGTCATGTATTTTAATACCCGTAGTTCAACAACCGCGCTCATCAATTCCTGGGCGACGCTGTCGTGCAGCTCTCTGGAAAGCCGTTTACGCTCGTTTTCCTGTGCTTCAATAACATGTTTCATCATTTTGTTCTGATACAATTTCTCCTGCGTCTGAAATTGCGGGGTCAAATCTCTCAGCATCAGCACCCGGATTCCATTTGTAGAATCAATCGTATGAAAAGAAGCTGCATAGGGAACCATTCCGTTGCTTTTCGTCTCCAGATAAACCTGAAAAGAAGCAAAATTGTTGGATTCAGGCACATTGAAATAACAGTCAAGGCAGGTACGGGGCTCTGTGTCGCTTGTATAGCCTCTGCATGTTCCACATAAGGCCCTGTCCTGTCCTTCATAGAGTTGAATGAGAACGTCATCGTCTACAATCTCCTCAGCCGCCGGGTTCATGGCTAGGGTTTTCCCTTCCCTATCAAAAAAGAAGATAGCTTCTGTACTGTTCTCAAACATCTTCACCATTAGCGCACTCAAAGAGTCTGTCCCTATAGACAATGTCAATTCAGATCACTTCCTTCCCGTTCAACTCTCCAATTCCCCTATGTGCCAAGGTTTCCAAATCACGCATCATAGCTTCGGTCATCAGCTGTTCTTCTCGAAATCCACCCAGCAGTACACCCGCGACGCGAGCATCATTCCACAGGGGTACAGCGCCGAGACTCTTGAGCTTCTCGGATTGAACGATTGGATAGTTAAACAGGTTGTCTGCCCCAACAAATTGATGAACAGATGGAATAAAGATAGATTTCCCGGTTTTAAACACGACTCCTGCTATACCCTTTCCAGATTGCAGTACAATCCGCTTAAATCGATCATTCAAATTGCCAGCGGCGTTTTTCCATTTAATGACGTATTGATATTCGGCCGGTTCAACCAGAGCAAGTGCCATAAAATCATAACCGAAATGTTCGCGTATTCGCTCAAGCTCCCTTTGATAATCCATCTTATTATTCATCACTCTCTCCTAATAAAACTAGGAAAGAAGGCAGAGCCCGCTTTCCTAGTTTGATTTATGTCTTCTGTAAAGGATATAACTTCTGCGCACATAATTCAACGGAACACTCCACACATGTACAAGCCGGGTAAACGGCCAGAATGCAAAAATCGCAAAACCCATAAGTACATGAAGCTTGAAAGAAATCGGTACATCTCTCATCAGTGTAGGGTCAACACGGAATATGAACAAACCGCGGAACCAGATCGAGATTGTCTCCCGATAATCAAATTCCGGCTGAACCGCATTCGTTACGAGTGTGGCAAACATCCCCATGCACACAAGCGCCAACAGCAATACGTTTACGATCAAATCAGAAGCTGTACTTAAACGGCGCACATTACGAATTGTAAAACGTCGAGAGGTAAGTATCAACATCCCAAGGAACGTCATGGCTCCAAATATTCCACCAATATAGACCGCTCCAATGTGATATAGATGATCGTTTACCCCCAGTGCATGCATCCAGGTTTTGGGTATACCCAGACCAGACACATGACCAAATATAACAGGAATGATCCCCAAGTGGAATAAGAGACTTCCGATCATCAATTGTTTCTTTTCAATAAATTCACTTGATTTTGCCGTCCAATTGAACTGGTCCGTTCTATAGCGGAAGATATGACCTACGATAAAGATAACCACGCACATATAAGGGAAAATGACCCATAAAAACTGCTCCATCATCATAACGTGGCTGCCTCCTGTTCTACGCAAGCTTTAAGCGTTTCGCGCAGTCCCTTGACCAGATGAAAATACGGGCTTTCCATTTTTTCCAGCGCTTTAAGCAAATGATAAGTGCCATCTTCCAAAATCGCGATGGGCATGCGGAAGTTTTCTGTCGTCTTTGCATCCTGCACCCATTCGGCGGCATACAGAAATTCACACATGAGCGGCAGATAATCAGGCAGCTCTCCATCTGGCATTTCAAGACCATACATTTCATAGAGAACCTTTAACTTAACCAGCATTTGTCCTCTTTCTTTTGCATCTTCGAACTTGAAGTAAGTCATATATAGTGCGCAATTTTTTTTGAAAATCGAAGGTTTCTGTATACAGTTCCTGGATCTCTTCCATACTAAACTCTTGCATCAAAGACCAGTACTTATGAGCATGCGTATACGCAGGATGATCCGGATCAAATGATGCTTCCAGAAAAGCCGGATGAAAATCCAGCTTTTCCGGGTACATGAGTTGTTGGGCGAAAAACCCGAATGAAGGCTTGAATTCATACAGTTTCGCTACATTAATCACGCCAAATACCCCCGTAGAAGTTTTCTTCATACATTTGCTTGCCTGATTTCGAAGGCTCTTCCATTCCCGTGGAGCTTGCCAGGCTACAACCGCTACAGCCAGCTCCTGCAACTCCACAACCTTCCATATTCCCTAAGGTATCACCGTAACCAGCAGCTCCTTGGGCGCGATATGGATTAGAATAACCCTCTTTATGCGATGTTGGAATAACGAAACGGTCCTCGTATTTGGCAATGGCCAGAAGCCGGTACATCTGCTCGGCCTGACGTGCTGTCATGCCGGTGCGTTCCAGACGGCTTTCATCGAAAGATTGTCCTGTGGACTGGGCACGCATATAGGAGCGCATCATAGCCATCCGCTGCAGCGATTCTTTCACCGTCTGGGTGTCGCCCGCCGTCAACATATTGGCAAGATACTGAATAGGCGTGCGCATTTCTTCGATAGCTGGAAAGATCATATCTGGATTCTCGATGGAGTCTTTCCCTTCAAAGTAATTCATGATCGGACTAAGTGGTGGTACATACCAGACCATCGGCAGCGTGCGGTATTCCGGATGAAGCGGGAATGCCAGCTTATACTCAATAGCAAGCTTGTAGACCGGTGAGTTCTGCGCAGCCTCAATCCAATCTTGCGAGATCCCATCTTTTTTTGCCTGCGCAATTACCGCTGGATCACTTGGGTCTAAGAACAAATCACACTGTGCTTTATACAGATCTTTCTCATCCTCTTTAGAAGCAGCCTCCTGCACCTTATCCGCGTCATACAATAGAACGCCAAGGTAACGAATTCGTCCGGTACACGTCTCGGAGCAGACGGTTGGCAACCCGGCTTCTACGCGCGGGAAGCAGAAGGTACATTTCTCTGCTTTGTTCGTCTGCCAGTTGAAGTACACTTTCTTATAAGGACAACCCGTCATGCAATATCTCCAGCCGCGACATGCTTCCTGATCCACAAGCACGATGCCATCCTCGTCCCGTTTGTACATGGCACCTGAAGGGCAGGATGCGACACAGCTTGGATTCAAACAGTGTTCGCAAAGCCGAGGAAGATACAGCATGAACGACTTCTCGAAATTGAATTTAATCTCTTCTTCAATTTTCTGAATATTGGGATCGAGAGGTCCTGTCACATGGGTACCTGCCAAATCATCCTCCCAGTTTGGCCCCCAATTCAGATCCATTTTTTCGCCTGTTACAGCAGATTGTGCACGCGCGACCGGAGAATGCTTCTGCTCTTTGGCGTTGGTCAAATGTTCATAATTGTAAGTCCAGGGTTCATAATAATCCTTCATTTCAGGCATATCGGGATTGTAGAAAATTTTACCGAGCGCTATCTTGGACAGCTTGTTCCCTGACTTCAGTTCAAGTTTCCCTTTGCGAAGCTGCCAGCCCCCCTTATACTGTTCCTGGTCTTCCCAGCGTTTTGGATAACCAATACCGGGCTTCGTTTCCACGTTGTTGAACCACATATATTCCGCACCTTTGCGGTTTGTCCAAGTTGTTTTGCACGTCACGCTGCACGTATGGCAGCCAATACATTTATCCAGGTTCATGACCATGGCAATTTGAGCTTTAATCTTCAAGCCAGTTAACCTCCTTCATTTTACGTACCGCTACGTACACATCGCGCTGGTTGCCGATTGGACCGTAATAGTTGAACCCGTAGCTAAGCTGAGCGTATCCGCCAACCATCTGGGTCGGTTTGAGATGAATTCTTGTTGGCGCATTATGACTGCCCCCGCGTGTATCCGTGATTTCGGAGCCTGGCACTTGAATGTGCTTATCTTGAGCATGGTACATAAACATCGTTCCTCTTGGCATCCGGTGACTGACAACTGCTCGGGCGGTTACGACACCGTTACGGTTGTACACCTCCAGCCAGTCATTGTCGGCAATAGCATGAGTTGCTGCATCTTCGTTATTGATCCATACCGTTGGGCCTCCACGGAACAACGTAAGCATATGCTGGTTATCCTGATAAGTGGAGTGAATATTCCATTTCCCGTGTGGAGTCAGATAACGAAGCACAAGTGAATCCTGGCCACCCTTGATTTCCCGATCACGTGTACCGAATACCATCGGTGGCAAAGTCGGTTTATAGATAGGCAGCGACTCCCCAAACTGCTGGAAGATTTCATGATCGATATAGAAATGCTGTCTTCCTGTCAAAGTCCGGAACGGAACGAGACGCTCAATATTCGTGGTAAATGGCGAGTAGCGACGTCCCTGCTTGTTAGAGCCACTGAATACCGGTGTCGGTATAACTTCACGCGGCTGCGCTGTAATGCTTTGGAACGTGATCTTTTCGGCGGCGCGGTCGGCTGAGATGTCCATTAGCTTCACACCGTGATCCTTTTCCGCCTCTGCGTATGCTTTTTGCGAGACACGACCATTCGTTGCAGACGAAAGATGAAGAATCGTATCAGCCACTTGACGGGCTGTCTGGATCTTCGGCAGTCCATCTTTAATGGACTCATCGTAATAAACCCCGTTCAGCTTCTTCAATTCCTCATATTCATCCGCTACCGAGAAGCTAACGCCATGCGCGCCCGTTTTTCCAGTAGCCAAATTTGGACCGAGCGAAACATATTTATCGTAAATTTTGGTGTAATCGCGTTCTACGATGCTGAAATTAGGCATGGTTTTACCCGGCACAGCTTCGGCCTCGCCTTTCGTCCAGTCCTTTATAAGCCCCATCGGTTGCGCAATTTCGCCTATGGAATCATGCCCAAGCGGTGCAGTTACAAGGTCTTTATATATTCCCGGTAGATGCTCTTTGGCCATGTTCGAGAAGGTTTCAGACAGCTGACGGTAAATATCCCAGTCCGAACGTGATTCCCAAAGCGGATTCACCGCAGGATTAAATGGATGCACGAACGGATGCATGTCTGTCGAGGACAAATCCGTCTTCTCATACCAGGTTGCCGCCGGAAGTACGACATCCGCGTACAATGGCGTTGTGGTCATCCGGAAATCAAGTGCGACCATCAAATCAAGCTTTCCTTCCACATCTTCCCGCCAAACGATTTCCTCAGGCTTCTGATCTTCGTTCGGCCGGGCAAGCAGCGCGTCGGAGGCTCCGAGCAAATGCTTCATGAAATATTCCTGTCCCTTGGCCGAGCTGGAAATGAGGTTGGACCGCCAAATAAAGAGCGAACGCGGGAAGTTCTCCGCTGCCCCTGGATCTTCAATAGCAAAACGGGTCTTACGCGATTTAATCTCTTCCACAGTGTGGTTAATGATTTCCTCGTTTGACTTCTTGCCTAATTGCGCCGCCTCTTCGGCGAATAGCAGGCTGTTTTTATTAAACTGCGGGTAAGAAGGCATCCAGCCCAACCGTGCAGCAAGTACATTGTAGTCCGCCGGATGTTGGTAACTGACCTCTCCCCCAGTCGGCGATTTCAATGTGTCGGTGCCGCTTTCTTCATAGCGCCACTGTTCTGTTGCAAAATAGAAAAATGAAGTAGCATTTTGCAACCGAGCCGGTCCCTGCCAGTCTTTTGCAAAGGCAATCGTTGACCAGCCTTCAATAGGACGGCACTTCTCTTGACCTACATAATGCGCCCAGCCTCCACCGTTAACACCTTGGGAAGCCGTCAGCACGACCAGGTTCAAGATGGAGCGATAAATGGTGTCACTGTTGAACCAGTGATTGATCCCCGCCCCCATAATGATCATGGAACGTCCTTGAGTGTCGATAGCGTTCTGAGCAAATTCGCGAGCAACTTGCACTACGACCGATGCCTTGACTCCCGTGATCTTCTCCTGCCAGGCAGGAGTGTAATGAGAAGCTGCATCGTAATAATCCTTTGCATTATGAGGGCTATCATTGCGAGCGACACCATACTGACTCATCATCAAGTCATATACGGTGGCTACGAAGCGCTCTGAACCATCAGCCAGACGTACTTTTTTCGCCGGAATGACACGTTTGAATGTTCCGTTACCTGTGTTATCAAAATAAGGGAATACGATTTCTTCCCATTGCTCGTCATGACCTTCCACCGTGAGCGCAGGCTCAACCTTGGTTCCATCTTCCCGTTCCAGGATCAGATTCCATTTCTTATCCTGCTCCCAGCGCTGTCCCATTGTACCGTTCGGGACCATCATTTCCCCTGCTACTTCATCGAATATGACCGGTTTCCAGTCTGCGTGCTGTGAAGCATCTCCCAGATCACTCGCCCGCAGAAAACGTCCACCTTTCCAGGCCCCTTCGTGGGGATCAAGCAGAATCATGAATGGCATATCTGTATATTGCTTGGCATAGTTAATGAACATGGGTTCCTGACGTTCCTGGTAGAACTCATCCAGAATGACATGGGTCATCGCCTGTGCCACAGCGGCGTCTGTACCCGGATTGGGTGCAAGCCAGTTGTCAGCGAACTTCACATTTTCCGCCAAATCCGGAGCCACGGATACGACCTTGGTTCCTTTATAGCGTACTTCCGTCATAAAGTGGGCATCCGGCGTCCGGGTAAGCGGCACATTCGAGCCCCACATGATCAGGTAGCCCGCGTTGTACCAATCTGAGGATTCAGGTACGTCCGTTTGCTCACCCCAAATTTGGGGAGAAGCAGGCGGAAGATCAGCATACCAGTCGTAAAAGCTCAACATTTCCCCACCAAGCAATGAAATGAACCGCGCTCCCGAGGCGTAGCTTATCATTGACATCGCTGGAATGGGTGTGAAGCCTGCGATCCGGTCAGGACCGTACTTACGAATGGTATAAATTAATTGCGCCGAAATCAGGTGTAGAACATCATCCCAAGCCACACGAACATGCCCGCCTTTGCCGCGAGCCGATTTGTAGAGCTTGGCTTTCTCCGGGTCTTCCACAATGCTGGCCCATGCGTCTACCGGATTGCTATGCTCCTTGAGGGCAGCTTGCCATAGTCGCAATAACTTACCGCGCATATATGGATATTTCACACGTAACGGGCTGTATTCATACCAGGAAAATGAAGCACCACGCGGGCATCCACGCGGCTCAAATTCTGGCATGTCTGGACCGCAGGAGGGATAATCGATTTGCTGATTTTCCCAAGTGATGATGCCGTTCTTAACAAAAACCTTCCAGCTACAGGAGCCGGTACAGTTAACACCATGCGTCGTGCGAATCACTTTGTCGTGAGACCAACGCTGGCGGTACACGTTTTCCCATTCTCTATTTTTTTCTTCAAGGATTGACCAATTTCCGGAATAGCTCTCGATTGGTTTGAAGAAGTTGAGACTGTATTTTTTTTTCATCGGTGATCAACGCTCCTTTTCAGAATGAATCAGCCCATCGCAAACTCACGGGGAAGATTCATTCGCTTACTCTCATTATGTAATTCATTCCTCTCCGTTCCCATTAGGGAATGTCCTATAGCGCTATAGAAAATCCCTCGTTCTAAGGAAAGATACAAAAAAAGCCCCCCTCTACCAGAGGGAAGCTTGTATGAATAGATTAATTGTTCTTTTGGCCTGTTAACAGGAGCATTATAAAGGAAATGAATATGATAGAGCATGTCCAAGCCCAGGCCATAGGAAGATGACCAGAATCCACTGCAATATAGATGGCTGTAGGGATCGTTTGTGTTTTACCCGGAATATTTCCGGCAATCATCAGCGTAGCACCGAATTCTCCCAGCCCACGGGCAAAACCAAGTATAAAGGCCGCTTTAAAAGAAGGGAAAATCAAAGGAAAGGTGATATATCGGAAGACCTGCCATTCATTTGCCCCCATCGAGCGCCCCGCGTTTTCCAAGTCACGATCCACTGCAGCGAATCCCATTCTCAGTGTCCGATAGACTAGGGGAAAAGCCACAACCACCGCGGCCACGACCCCAGCCCACCATGAGAATACAATAGGCTCGCCAAACCAATGCTCCACCAAACGTCCAAATCCACTTTTTCGTCCGAGTAAGATTAGCAGTAAAAATCCAACTACCGTCGGCGGGAGCACCAAAGGCAGCATAAGCACGGTTTCAACGAGTGTTTTCCCTTTAAATAATCCTAACCGCGACATGGACCATGCCGCAAACAAGCCTAATAGGATCACCAAAACGCTGGATAACAGTGCAATCTGTAACGATAATCGAATCGGAGGCCAATATTCGCTCCAATCTATAGCCTGCATGCTCACTTCGGTATGGTAAATCCATACTTAGCCATAATGTTCAGAGATTCTTGCGATTGAAGGTATTCATAGAAGCTTTCGGCTTCTTGGATGTGTTTGGAAGCTTTGATGATCCCGATAGGGTACTCAACCGTTGAATAAGTTTTAGAGTCCACCTCAAAAGCAATTTTCGCCTTTTGCGAAGTTAACGCATCTGTCTTATACACAAATCCGACATCTGCGTTACCCGTTTCTACATATTGCAGCACTTGTCTAACATCTTTTGCCTGAACGAGCTTGTCTTGTAACACATCCCAAAGCTTAACGTTCGTCAGTGCTTCCTGTGCATATTTGCCTGCAGGTACACTCTCAGGAATACCGATTGCTACCTTTTTCACTTCTTTTTGCATTACATCCTTTACACTCGTGATGCTCGTCGTCCCGTCAGCAGGGATCACCGCTACCAACTCGTTCGTCAGCCATGTTTTTTGTTTATTGCTCTCTATTAAATGCTGATCTACGAGAGACTTCATGTTTTTCTTCGAAGCAGACAAAAACAAGTCCGATGGAGCTCCTTGCTCAATCTGCTTTTCCAGTGCACCAGAACCACCAAAGTTGAAATTCAATTGAATACCTTTATGGGATGATTCGTACAATGTCTGGATTTCTTTGAGTGCATCTGTTAAGCTCGCAGCTGCGGAAATGGTCAGTTCTACAGTTTCAGTCTTTTTCGATGAATCCTGGCCGGAGACCTCGTTCTGGACCGCGCTGCTACCACTTGAAGCTGATTGTTGCCCCGCACCGCACCCTGCTAGTAATAACACAACACAAAAAGCAAAAAAGAGTGCCTGGCTATGTTTAATAATTTTTTTCATTTTTGTTTGACTCCTTACGTCTAGCCTGTCATGAAGTGATAGGTTTCATTATGAATGGGGTTGTGCCTGTCTGGTACGTTCAACTAGTGTACAATTCTCAAGAAGAATATGATTATAAATGTCCGCTTCCAGATCCTCCAAACGCTTCAATACAAGTCGATGTGTGCCACAAGCTTCCTGTAACGGCTCAAAGCCATTGGTAATCAAACGCAGCTCCTGCAGTAAATCCACAACCGCTTGGTGCTCGTCTTGCAACTCGGATAAATGAAAAAGAAGTGCGTCCACACGCTCAAACGTCGAGTCCTGAAAAAACGCTTGAATCAACGGAAACAGAAGACTTTCCTTGAATTGAATATGTACCGTTAACTTCTGTTTAAGCAAGGTATAAAGTTCATTCACTCGCTTCAGGTGCGAATAACGTTCGCCATGAACCCGCGTTAGTTTGGTAATATACGGTGTGAGCGCCGCTAGTTCTTCACACAACTTTGTATGATACTCATCCTGAATATAGGCGATCAGTTCTTTGGGTTCTAGTGAGGAGGGTTGCATTTGCTTATGCTGTGCCTGATTTTCCTCCACTTCATGCACCCGCGCCAGCAGTTCATCAGCGTGCAGACCTCGGCTCTCTGCTGCTTCACGGAGCGGTATTTTCCCGCCACAGCAGAAGTCAATCCGTAGTTTACGGAACAAGTCACTTGTTTTGGGCACTTCCTTCACAATGTCCGCTACCCATGTTTCTTCCGTTAACTGGCTCATTTTCATTCCCCCATCTTACTTCAGTTTTATACTTAACTCTCATTTTATGTCTCTCTCAAGGCTGAACCAATTAGGGCGATCCCTTTTTCACTCGTGGAAAGAGCCTGATTATAAAAAACCTGAGACCAGCTGTTCAGCTGCTTCTTTGCCTTGAGCGATACAATCCGGAATGCCAACCCCTCCATAACCAGCACCACATAAAAATACACGCGGAAAATCCTGTGACAAATCATGTCTCACCTTCGCCATCTGCTCTTTGTGTCCTATCGGATATTGTGGCATGGATTGATTACACCGACTGACTTCAGTTAATTCAGGTTCAGCATCGATTCCCATTAAATCCTTCAGGTCTTTGCGCGCCGCAGCTACAAGTTCATCGTCTGTCATCTGAACCCACCCCTGTGCGCCTGCATGCCCAATGTAAGTCCGTAAGAGTGTATATCCTTCAGGTGCGGTATGGCTCCACTTTGTCGATGACCAAGTACAGGCCGTAATCATTTTTCCTTCTTTGCGGGGAACTAAAAATCCAGTTCCCTCATAGGCAAGATGAAGGTCTGAATTTTTATACGCCAGGGAAATATTCGCTACCGAAACGTAGTTAATCTTATGGAGCCAGCTCACACTTGCGATATCGGAAAATAATGTAGCCGCCTCAAAGGCTGGAACAGCGCAGATCACTGCATCTGCATCTATGATTTGCCCATGGTCTAGCACTACTTGATAACCGTCCTCTTTTCTCACCTCAGCCACACGCTGTCCCATCACAAAATGGACGGTGTCGAGCTTTTCCTTTAACCGATCCACAATGGTCGATAATCCATGTCGATAGGAAAGAAACATGCTTTTCTTGGCGATATCCGGCAATTTGTTAGGTGCACCCGACTTTCTCCCCGCTCCTTTAGCCGTGCCTTTAGCCATACCTATAATCAAACTTCCATGCTTTTGTTCCATCTGCTTAAATTGAGGGAAGGTTGACTTGAGGCTAAGAGAATACGTATCGCCAGCGTAAATACCAGATAGCAAAGGCTCAGTAATCTGCTCCAACACCTCTTTACCTAGACGCCGCTTGATAAAATCCCCCAGAGATTCATCCATATCGCCTTGCTTGGCTGGAATGATTAAATCCAGAGCTGCACGCGCTTTTCCCAGTGGAGAGATTAGCCCTGTCCGAATGAAGGGCGTTAACTTTGTTGGAATGCCTAAAATAAAACCCATTGGCATAGTATACAGCTTGCCTTTATGCAAAATGGAGGCCGACTTGGCCTTCGGGTTTGTTGACACCAAATCGGCTTCCAGCCCCAATTCCATAGTCAGATCCAGTATAGCTGTTTTTCTGGCCAGAAAAGCATCCGGTCCTTTTTCGATCATAAAATGGTTTTGGCGAACCGTTTGCAGCTTTCCTCCCAGACGGTCGCTTTTCTCCACCAGTGTAATCTCCACTTCAAGCTGCCTGTCCTCCGCTAACTTTTTCACATAAAAGGCAGCACTTAAACCGCTTATTCCTCCACCAAGGATAACAACTCTTTTAGCATTTTTATTCATGAGCACACGTTTCCTTCCCCACTCCAGGCATATATGCACAATAAGGGTCACTCTCCAAATAGTCTCCTGTGATGGCAAAAGCCCTTGCTCTGGAGCCTCCACAGACTGTATTGAATTCGCAAACTCCACATTTGCCTTTAAGCAGAGATTTATCCCGAAGATGGTTCATAATCGGAGAGTGCCGATAAATATGGGCCAAACTATCCTTTCGTACATTCCCGCATGTTAACGGCAGGAAACCACTCGGGTACACTTCGCCAATATGACTGATAAAAACAAATCCATCTCCATCATTTACGCCTTTAGGCGCGCGTCCCAAAACATCTGCCCGTTTAGGTTCGAACATTGCACCGTTCTTCACTGCTTTACGCTTTTCCTGTAGGACAACCCTTCGATAGTGAGGTGCTTCGGTAGCCTTTACACCGTAGGGCATCTGTTGCTGTATCTGATACAACCACTTCATTACAGCCTCATGCTCATCAGGAGTAATCATATCTTTTTCCATCCCACGCCCGGTTGGAACGAGAAAAAACAAGCTCCATAACACCGCCTGCATTTCCTTTACCTTTTCTGCAATTCGCTCCAGATCATGAAGATTGTATCGGGACACGGTGGTGTTCACTTGGATAGGGATGTTCAATTCCTTCAAATATCCAATTCCCCGCATGGTCGTATTGTAAGAACCCACAGTCCCGCGAAAATGATCATGAATGTCCGCGCATGAACCGTCCAGGCTAAAAGCCCATCGTGATAAGCCAACCTGCTTTGCTTTTTCGACCGCTGCTCTTGTCACTTTTGGGGTAGCACTGGGTGTCATGGAAACCGATAGCTTTTTCTCCTCAATTGCATATTGAGCCAACTCAAATAAATCAGGACGCGATAACGGATCTCCACCTGTGAAAACCACCAGTGGTTGATTCATTTCAGCGATTTGATCGAGCAGCTTTTTGCCCTCTTCAAATGTCAGCTGACGAGGGTCAGGCTTATATTGGGCTTCCGCTCTACAGTGAAGGCATTTTAATGCGCAAGCTCTCGTTACCTCCCAAATGACGATAAACGGGTCTACGCGATAATCTCGTGGCGTTTGCAAAGATATCATTGATGTCTCTCCTTTTTAAAAATATAAAAACAGCACAGATACATAGAGCATCAATGAAAATCCAATTTCAGCCATGCCTACATGCTTTGCCTTTAACTCGAATTTAGGAAGCCATATAGCTCGTATGAACAAAATTAAAAATGGAATAACCAAAAACACCTTGATCCAGGCGGCCAACAGCACAATGATCAGATGATAGGTAATAGACGCATAATAGTAACGTGGATTTTTTCTTTCACGGATGATCGTTTTAACATAAAGAGCCGTTCCTATGAAATAACATACCAACAGCAAAAATAGCTCTGTGGTTAATGTCCAATCTCCACCTTCTCCAATATGAACAACAGGGTATATAAAAGAACAGAAAAGCAGAATCGCGGTAATGTCATTTAACAAAGCACGCTCATTCTTCATTTTGGCGTAATACATATTAGCCATAAAAAAGAACAGGAGCAGAACTCCGTACCAGATCAACGCAGGTTTAACCCATACTAGAGAAGCCAAAAGAGGAAGGAGTATTGCTCCGTATATAACAACAGGTTTACGGTATCTTTTACTGTTTCCCGTTTTGATCCATTGGAGAACAGGAAAACTAAATAAATAGATAAAAAACCAGCATACGAATAGAGGTATATGAATGAATTGTTTTGGAGAAGCAGCTAAGCCAAACAAAAATGGAAGAATGAGCATTGCCCAGGCTCCATGCTGATTGGGGATGTATCTACTAATCCCTTTCAAAGTCTTGATCCTTTTTTCACAATGTGTAACATCTTTATAGCTTCGGTTAATCGACTCATCATCCATTCCCCCAAAATTCAATTTTTCACCCTACTTTAATTCTAAGTATTCTGTCCAATTGAACCAATCAGGGAGTTCCCTTTTTTGTTTGGGGGAATAGCCTAACCTGAAGATAAACCTTCACTTTCTTTATAAAAACGTACCAAAATAATAGTCCAGCGCTTCCTGGGAGTATCCGTCATCTCCTTGCCAGGCTGCTACCGAATAAAAATCATCATTGCCGCCGCGGCGTCTACGAGGTGTGTCCCGTGGTGCCAGCAAGCCAGCATATCCCCATACCTCCATAACCACGTCGCGTTCATTTTTGCTGGATGGGAACACATCCTTCCAGCGCTTCTCCAATTGCCGCGCACCATTCTGAGCCTCACAGTCCTGAACGGCTTCCAGCATGTTATGAAGGATAGCCAGATCCTCATCCGAAACCTGGAACTCCTCTTCTTGACTAAACAATTCAAGGTCCATCCAGCAGTAAAGAAGGTGATTCAGCCGAATACCGCCCCATTTGATCCGTTCAAAATTTAGAACATTCAAATCCTTATTGACGTATTCCTTATCGGACATTAGTTTATGAAAATTACAATCCCCACAGCTGCTGTAATTGGGCAGGACGACAGGTCGCTCCCCATAGGTATGCATAGGCAGTTTTGCGGTTAATGCCCAGCTCGATAAGGCGCTTCGCAAATGAACCTTTTTCGTGGAAAGACTGTGCAAAAACGCCGCTGCCACTCGCTCTTTTGTAGCCTTTTGCTGATGCAGCTCATATAACCTTTTTATCATCTCATCATGTGTAATGGTGATCGGATCGAACATCAAGCCCTTGCTTTTGGCATATTCAAAATCCTCACCCGAAAAAGGTTCCCTCTCCTGCTTCCAGCCGCTGGACCAGAAAGTGTTCATGAGTATTTTCTTTGCTTTTTTATCCATCACACTTCTCCTTACTTATCCCAACAGTCTCACCTACAAGATCGCTATTCACCTTTATACTTAAAAGCAACGGCCGTATTTCCCGACCGCGGGTCAAAATAAGAAGAGATTTTCCCCCAGTCAAGTTCATATTCCATATAGGGGTAAGGCTTGGTTTGACGATAGCTTGGCTTTACGGACAAATGTCGTTGTAACAAACGATCATGCTCCCTTTGACGCTTTCTTTCCCCTTCTTCAGACCAATTATCCCATGAAGTTGGAAATTCATTGCCTTGGAGCGAAATCTCCACAACCACTAGACTTGTATCCTTAAAGCATACAGACACAAAAAAATACCGGTGCAGCAAAGGAACCTGATCAAAATGATACCAAATGTAATCATTCCCTAGCTTTCTTACAGAATGAAAATATTTCGTGTACAAATCGGTCTCTAACAACTGCTCTTCTGTTAAAGAAGAATAAATCGCGTGCTCATTATCAACTTGAATGATGCCCGATTCCCAGTCATTCATTGCTGCCACTCCTTAAACTGATATGCCAATCTTCTACAGCTACTCTTTATCCTCGTTTGTCCACATGATGGAAAATGGCCTGCCAGGCTCGATCCAGCACACGCGTATGTAATCGTCTGGCATAAACATTTCTCACGATGGCAAGAACGATCACACCCACAAATACAACACTAAGTATCGTAATAGAGGGAACCCAGTGGTCAAACATGGCATTCGCCAACACTTGCAGCAGATGCCGCTCCGGCTGCAAATATTCCACCACTGCAACGATAACTGCTGCCAGCAATATAATCACAGATAGGATCATAAGCATTGCATTGATTATTTTGTATCTGGCAAGCCCTTGCTGAAAAATGCGAGTGCCAGCATATTGCTCCAGCAAGATAATTTGCTTGTGAAAATCATCTTCCACCTGCTCTACAGGCAGGTCGTGCTTTTGAATCAATGCATGTGCTTTCTTCAGTTCGGATTGAATAAATAGGCTGCTCTGGATAGCAGATCCTAACTGACCTAAAACATTCATATCTTTTTACCTCATTTCAATAGTTTCTAAATTACGAGTATATCGTTTCACACTGAACATGACAATGTATGGAAAATTATAAACAAATGATAAGATAGGATAGTCTAATATAAAACAGAAGGGAGATTGGTCATGCAGTCTGTTGATCACCAACTCTATCTGGCTGAAAGCCATTGTATTCCTAAATTATCCATGTCACGGTACATTCAATATTTTAATATAAATGTCAAACCATTTTTGGAACAATGTATGGTTGAGCATACGATCCAAGGCTATGAAGTCTACAGATTCAGATTGACGGCAGAAAAGCGCGGAGAATTCGATTCATGGAACTTCCTGCTGCTTCTACAAGTTGAAAGCAAATCGGTCGCCGAGCAATATGTGAAGTTAAAGCAACAGCTGATAGGCTTCCCAAAAGAAATAGAGGTACGCAGCGAATTGATGATCAGCACGCCCCAATCGAATTACCCCACACCACCGCAACATGTACAGCGACGTGCATTCAAACCCTTTTTTGCTGTTGAATATGTAGATGTGCAAGCCCCATATTTGGATGAATTTCGGCACATTATGATTCACAATAACGGCCCTGCCATGCGAAACATTCTTGAGCATAAAAAGTGGTGCTACATGATGATTGCCCTTGAAACATTGGAAGTGTGGTACCATCATGACGCCTTTCCGACATGGAATCAAATTCATATCATTGGCCTTTACCCAGAAGCTATGCTCCATTATAAAAAAGATTTCGAAGAAGGCTTGCAACAACATGCCGGAGTTACTTTTCAGGAAAACTTCGATAGACTCAAAAGTATTCGAACCATGCTGTACAAAACGATCGCTTCCAGGCTCTTCCCTACATGAGCTTATTAATAGAAATCAAAGTAACCTCGCCAGGTTCCTTCATTCTGATGCTTGGCAAAATAAAAGCTACCCCCATCGACAATATTCAATTCGGCTTTGGCATCTGACGCAATCTGAAACACAAATTCACAGCCTTCGCCAAAGTCGATGCCTTGTTGAATAAAGCTGGGATAGCCACCCATTTTGTGAACCGCATATATGTCCTCTACGATGTCCTCGAAATAGTCGGGCTCCTCCTCGTCCATATCTTTGAGGGCATTGCCGTATTCCTCAGGAATATCTTCACCGTCCCAGACCGGATAATCATTCTCTATGAGCTCGGGGAACAGCGGAAATGCTTTGATTTGCATAAATGCCGGACCAAAATCTTTTTCAACCAAATCCTCTACCGACGTATACTCACGAATACACATATATCCTTCCATATCCTCATGATCCAGTACATCGGGAGACAGGAAGACTGTCAACAGCTTGATATCACGTATAGCCTGAGGAACAAAAGGCATAGCAGGCAGATACAATTGCATGATCGGAGCCATAACATTTCCCTGTACATCAATCGGCTGTTCCTCTGTCGGTAAAGCTACTGTGACTCTACCGATCCAGCTCTGATCAAGGGAACACGACGGTCTGCGTCCCCCTGTATGAAAAATAGTAGCTTTACGTCTTAAAATCGTTCTTAGCTTCTCAATGGAGTTGCTGGACAACGAAATTACTCCTTTCTAACCTAGAATAGAAACATCACAACATCTTCGCCTGCTCTACAACCAAACTCACTTAAGCGGTCTTCCATCTCTTGGATCTGGCGCAGATAGTCTTCCTGTACAGCTGGCAGCTCCTGTTCATTCACTAATGTCCCACCGAGTCTGGCGCGCGCATATTCGGCACCTTTCCACATCGCCTCAAACACAGCTTGCGGCTGCACCGTTCGTACCGCATCCATACTGAAAATCAAATCTGCAAAGCGATCCTCTGCGAGTGTACTCAACCAAAAGAAGCCGGGCTCAGTTCCTGTATGTACGCTAAATAGTTCATCATAGCCTCCTGGACCGTGATGGTGTGCATGGAAAATATCCATATCTCCCCACTCCATTCCAAGGCTGAGCATGACATCCCAGATGTCCACTCCACGGTAAGATTGACCTTGATCCGCTACCAGCCTAAGCATGACAGTGTGTTCCCTCTCACCTTCCTGATCTACAAATGCTTGAAGTTTTTCCGCTTTTGCACGTGCATGAGCAGCGTTCTCCCGAGGAAGCACACGAACGGTACCCTTCTCCTGAAATCGCGCTGGCAGTGTGTTCATAAAATCAGTAACCTTGGCTTCTTCCAATCGAATCTGCATCTCTACATTATCGAATATATCCATACAAATACAGATTTTATCATAATGGCATTCGCCTGCCGGTCTGCGTCCCACACTAGTCCATATCTGCAAATCATGGACGTGCCCATACACAATATACCCCTTAAGCAATTGCAAAATATCTTCATCTGACAACGTAAAACCACTGAATTCCACATCAATCAGCCAATAGATATTAGCATCTGGCTCCACTTGATGGATTCCTTTTATGGTCTTCACAGGCTTCTGTACCAACTCTACGGCAAGAATGCTAGATACATCCTCACTCCCATGTTCTGGTAAATTCAAGAATTCCCCTCCTTATTACCTGTTTTCACTTAACAGTTTCCTATAATTCTCAATCTATATTAAACTATAAATCACCAAGCACAAAATAGTATAAAAACGGTGCTGGGTCGTTGAACATGATTCGTAGAAACTCAAAGCTTCGAAAGGGGAGAACTCATGATGCAAAAACTTTGGCAAAAAGGAAAGGCTTTGTCCCTGCCTATTATGGTGTCTGCATCGCTGATTTCTGGAGCGCTGTTGGTAAATATACCTGCAGCGAATGCAGCTGCAACCAAGGAATTGCTTCAGTTATCCGGGCAGGCTACTTACTATGGAGAGGTTGAGAATGGTCAGCCACACGGGCGCGGTACGATCAAATGGAGCGAATATAAGCAGTATTCGGGTGATTTTGTGAATGGCAAGCGATCAGGTACTGGGAAATATATAAATCAATACACGGATGCAGATGGACAACATCATAAAGTCGTATATAGCGGAACGTGGAGCAATGACACCATAAGTGGCAAGGGTACGCAGACTGATAAAGTGACGCAAACGAACGGAACGATACGTTCGAATGAAATCCAAGTCGGTACTTTTCAGAACAATGGATTACAGAACGGCTACCAAGTGATCCATGCTGTAGCCGATCCAGACTACAGCTTTACTTATAAAAATGGTAAAGAAGTGCTAAATATTTTGCACAGTAATCAGGATCTGGTCCAAAGGTGGCAGCAAGGAGAGCTTTTCTCCGTAAATTATAAAAATGGCTCCGTTCAAAAGGAATACTCCATGTTCCCTGAAGAGGTCGCAACCAAAGAACGTCAAAGACAAGCGGCCATCAAATATCTCAAAGGGATTACCACCAAGATCACCCCTCACTTACAGCAGTTTGAAAAGCTGTCCAAGCAGGTTCCTTTAAAATAAGCTAGAGTGTCGCACATTATATAGTAGCTTCTATGCATGATGGCCTCTCATTCTTATGGAAAGCTCCATTTGAACAGAGAGGCTTTTTTTCATTTTCTTTATGAGTGACATGTAAGAATTTCGAATCATAACAACTCCTACTATTTTCCCTTATACCCCCTCATGAACTCATACAAATGACTTATTTTTCACAAAAACCCCCTCCTTTTTTTTGCTAACCACCGCTAGAATCACTAAAATATTAAGTAATTATTTTAATCATCCGAGGTGGACATCATGGCTAAAATTATGGTTCCTCCTGAGAAACTAGAGGCGGTTTCCAGGCAGTTCGCACAGGCACGTGAACTGGGAGCACAAATTTGCGGACAACTGTCACAGCAAATTCAAATGCTAGAGAATAGCTGGGCAGGAACGACACAGCAGCGCTTTTATCAGGATTTTCATAAAGCACGTGGACAAATGGATGCTTTTACTCAAACGGTCGGTTCTGTCAGCACAGAGCTGCGTTCCATTGCAGTAAAATTCAAGGAAACAGATACCCAAGCAGACACAGGGATTAACCAAGGTAATCAGAGCGGGCAGATTAAGAGCAATGAAGGAGCATCTTCCGAAAAAAGAGGAAACGATCCAGCAGATATAGCCATTAACAGCCTGTCAGAAGCCAATAAATGGCGGGGGCAACTGGGCTTTGCCGGGACAGCGATCTATAGCGGTCTGGCTTCCACACTTGTGCTCACCAAAACAGTAGAATTCAAAAAAAAGTCTGAAAAATCCCACTCGGGCGATTATACATAATGCGGCATGGGTGAAAGGCAAAGGTAACAATGCTTTTATGCGTAATTTGGGCAAAAGCATAAACCGCCAATTCGCTAAACCAGGTATTGTCATGAAAGGCTTGAAGGGCTTTGACCGTTTAGCCGGAAAGCTGCAAATGGGTAAGCTCGGCCTTGGATTCAACAAAGCCAATAGCTTTCCTCAGTGGACGCGCAACGTCATCGCCGGGGTGGAAAAAGGACGTTATGGCATAGCCACTCGCCAAATTCCCGGCATGATTGCCAAAAAGCTGTATCCTATTAATGCCACCATGAATATTGTGGGCGAGGGCATCAGTCTGGCCGGAAAATGGAAAAGTGGGAAGCTTACCGGAACGGATGTCGCTGTATCTGCTTCTAACGTAGCGATCAAAACTGCCGCAACTTATGGTGGTGCTGTCCTTTTGGGGTCCGTAGGCGGTGCTATCGGCGGTCCGGTTGGTGCAGCCGTCGGTGCATACGTTGGCGGTACAGTGGGAAGCTGGGCAGGTGGAAAAGTCGCCAAGTTCGCCGAAAAAGGGATACGCTGGGCCAGCAAACTATTTAAATAACATACACTTAACAGAGAGAGAAGGAGCCTGACTATGGACAAACAAACGGTAATTTTAACGCTTGAGGAACTAGGCTTTGCCTTGACTGCACTGGGTGCAGAGGATATGGCTTCGGGTCTGCTCCAATCCTATTACGGGGAACTAACGGAGGATCGCTGGGAACTGCTTTTTCATGCTGCAACACATAGCCTGGTATCCAAGGGCTTGTTGGAACAGCAGGATGACGGGCAACAGCAGCTTGAATTTGATACGTTCATTGTTGACATGCTGGCTCATCTGGTACAAAGCCGCCAAATGCTGCGTGGATACAAGGAGCAACAGGACAAGCAAAATACATTAACGATACACCATGGAAATGGCCGTTTTTTGTATCACCTCTCCAGCCACAATGAACTCCATTTCTTTCGCTGGTCTTCCCCAGAAGACTGGCATCACGACATTGATCAATTATTCGACCTGTTTTCCCCAAACTTCAATGCACACTGCCGATACGTCGATCTGACAGAAGAACAGTGGAATGAGTTAACCTCATCCAACTTCACGATGCAGCAAATGGCAACGTGGAAGCTTCAAGAGTCGGCTGAGCAAATGATACAAGACTGGCGAGAGGATTTTAATCGTAATAACTGCAACCTCGATAATTTGAGCCAGATGGTATACACGGACACGGATGAAGAGGGGCCTTCCGTTACAAATCTGCTATTTGTTCTTAAAGGAACGAATGATGTGTGGATCGTAAGAAATACAGAACTGGATATGCAGGCCACCCCATGTCTGCGCATTGAAAGTGTGACTGAATCAGACTGGAGAGAACGGATAACTCAGTTCATTCAGGCGTTTGTACCCGACGAGGCGGTATTCCGTGGATAAAATTGTATATCGCAGATCTCTGGCATTTTGGAAAACCCTTGGTAGCTTGATGTTTGTGCTGATTTGTCTGTTTTTACTGTTGCTCATTTTTATCGACGAAGATATCTCTGCTCTGCAAATCTTCTTCTTTATTACGTCTGCTATGATTGGACTTCCTTTTTTTGGTATTTATTTGGTGGTCTGTTTGAACAGAACGCTTCGTAAGGATACCTTCCTGTTCATCTTTGATGAACACAGTATTTCCGACGGTATTCGAACTGTCCCGTGGTCTGCAATCACTAAAGTTGAATTCGAGGGAGCCTCCATCCGCAAATGGTTGCGCCCTCGTTTCCCCACCTTTATTTTTCATCTGAATGACCGCAGCACCTGGGAAGTCAGCACCGATTATGTGTTGAACGATATGGAACTGAATCAAGCCGGGAAACAACTTCGAACTCTCATTAACCAGTATGGCAAGCCGAAGAAAAAACGTTTTTGATTTGCGCTCTCATTCCATGAATTTCTTTTATTCCAGCTTATTCTTTATGCTTGAAAGACACCCGTTGCTGCGATGCGCTGTACCGCCTCTAGCAGTCTTTCTTTACTGTTCACCAGGCTGACCCTCACATAAGAGGCTCCTGCACGACCAAACCCTTCTCCAGGGGCAACCGCAACATGCGCCTCGTCCAATAAAAAGTTTGCAAAGGAAGCCGATGTATACCCCTCCGGCACCTTGAACCAGGCAAAAAAAGACCCTTGGGGAGCGGCAACATCCCAGCCAATATTTCGTAACGCTGCAATGAGAACATCACGTCGCCGCTCATATAACGCCGCGAGCTTCCGTACTGGCTCCTGTGTGCCCAGCAATGCGACAGCTCCTGCATCCTGTACCGCGCCAAAAACAGTGCTGTAGGCATGCGTATGATAATGCTTGAGCGCACCAATAACGGACGCATTTCCAACCGCAAAGCCAAAGCGCCATCCAGCCATGTTATACGTTTTGGAAGCTGTATACGTCTCGACACCATATTCCTTGCCGCCAGGGATTTGCAATAGACTAATCGGCTTATGCCCGCCAAATCCAAGAGCACCATATGCAAAGTCATTCATAACCGGAAACTGGTGCCGAGCAGCATAATCCAGTGTCTTCGTCAGGAAATCTGCGGAAGCTACCGCTCCTGTCGGATTGTTCGGATAATTAATCATGAGCAGTTTGACCTGCTCTGCAATTTCTTCCGGTACGGTTGTATAGTCCGGCAAGAATCCATGTTTCTCATCCAGAGGAATCGTATGAATACGAGCTCTTGCCAGCGCAGCAGCGGAATAATATTGGGGATATGCCGGATCGGTGGTCAACAACCAATCACCGGGATTCAGCAACGCCTGCGGAATCCCCATTACACCTATGGCTGAGCCATTGAATACAGCAACTTCCCGGTCAGGGTCCAGCTCCACCTGATACTCCCGTTGATAGAACGCAGCGACAGCCTCCAGCGTGCTTCTTTTCCCATGAAAAGGCGGGTAGCCCTGATTGATCGGTTGATCGACCGCTTCCTTCAAAGCGTTGATGATATGCGGTGGTGTTGGCTGATCTGGGTTGCCGGCTGCCAAATTAATTACATCTATTCCTTTGCTTTTATACAGATTCACTTTGTCATCAATTGCGCTAAAATAGTTGTCAGGCAGAGCCTTGACGAGATCAGAGGATGAAAAAATCACGTTTATCTCCACCTTCTATCCATAAGATACAGACTAGGTAAGTCAGCCCACATAAGATAATACCTCAGTTATTTAAAATAGCTTGGCAGCTTGTAGCCTTCATACACAGGATTCGATTGGATGTACTTTTGGAATTCATCCGAATGATATCCCTCAATAATGTCTTTGACGAAGGGCTTGTCCTTATTCTTGCGGTCCACAGCTACCACATTTGTGAACGGGTCTGTCATATTTTCAAGCTTTAATGCCGAGGTCAACTTCATTCCATTCGATACAGCAAAGTTCCCTTGTATAGCCGCAAAATCAACATCCTCCAGTGCACGTGGCCCCTGTGCCGGGTCGGTAGCAACAAATTGCAGATGATGCGGATTAGAGGTGATATCGTTCACCGAAGTTTGCAATGGATCGATATTGTCCTTTAAGGTAATCCAACCTACTTCCTTCAAAATGTTCAGCGCACGCAGCATATTGACTGGCTCGTTGGGCAGGTTGATTTGGGCTCCAGCGCTGACTTCGTCAAGGCTGGTATGCTTGCTGGAGTACAATCCCATTGGAGGAGTCGGAACTTGCACAGCACCAACCAGATCAATATTCTCCCGCTTATTCATTGAATCCAGATAGAGCGAGTGCTGGAACACATTGGCATCAATATCTCCATTAGCTACGGCTACATTAGGCTGAACCCCGTCTGTAAACTCTTTATATGTAATCTTATATCCCTTCTTCTCCAAATATGGAGCCACACCATTCTTAAACTGATCGCTATATGGACCGGGATTAAAGCCGATATGCAGTGTTTTCTTTTCTTCGTCCGCAGCGCTGCCCGACGTATTTTTGCTGCCACAGCCTGAAATAAAAAGCATAACTACTCCCAGCAGCACTATAAATGAAATCCATTGTTTCTTCATTTTGATGTCTCCCCCTGCTCCTTGATATGGTCTAGTTTTGGTGATTTAAAATATTTAAAGCTTTTAAAACATAGTAATTTGATATGTTTTGTAGATATTACAATGATTTTTTACTCACTGTCAACAACATTTAAATTACGTATCTTCCGCAAAACTAAAAAGGGGATCGCTTCGGGCGATCACTTCACCAATTTGTCATATAAATCCGTTTCAAATATACCCCTATGGGGTATATTTGAATATAGAATAAAACCCAAAAGGAGTTATAAATATGAAAAAACAATGGGCTTTGCTCGCTGGTACAATTATGATTATTTTGAGTGGGTGCGGGAACAGTAATACGCCGACCCAGGAGCACACGACAAGCAGCAGTCAACAGCATGATGCATCAGATATGAACCATTCCACCTCCAGTGAGCTTCCTGCTGGACTAAAAGAAGCTGAAAACCCAGCCTTCAAAATTGGCAGCCAAGCGACCATTCAAGCCGATCATATGGCAGGCATGAAGGGCGCTACGGCCACGGTTGTAGGTGCTTATACGACTACTGCTTATACAGTCTCCTATACACCAACCACTGGAGGAGAAAAAGTGAATAATCATAAGTGGGTTATTCATGAAGAGATTAAGGATGCGGGCAGCGAGCCCTATGCAGCTGGCACAGAAGTTATTCTGGCGGCAGATCATATGAAGGGGATGGATGGGGCTAAGGCTATCATAGATTCCGCTGAGCCAACGACCGTATATATGGTAGACTATACGCCGACTACTGGAGGAGAGCCTGTCAAAAATCATAAATGGGTGACGGAGAGTGAGCTTTCAACCAAGTAGAACTCTTTTATCATAGGTTGCTTGTGATCGCCAAAGGGAGCCGGGCAACGGCTCCCTTTGTACAGCTTTATTGGGTTTGGACAAACCTAGTTGGCTTCACTTCTAGCCAATGTTCAATGTTCATATGTATCTGCTAGAGTCAGTTGATTTAACGCGGCATACGCAGAATGGCTGCCTTCAGTGCCTTGGTCCCTTCTTCGCTTTTTAAATAATCCGACGGTGTTTCGTGACCAAGTGCGGGAACCTTTCGATCCATCCAAGTCAGCAAATACTCGCCCATGTCGGGCAGCAGCACGATCTGAATTTCCTTTGGAATTTTACTTTTGGCCACCTTTGTCCTTATCACCGGATCTACCTGATCATATCGCTCCTGATAGATCTGAACCATGTTGGCCCAGCTTTCCGGCTTAAACTCTTTTAAATATGTCTCTCTCATCCATGAACCCTCCTTATGATCTCAGACAACGCTTCTCATGCTGGAGCAACCATTCTTTTCTCCATAGGCCACCTGCATAGCCAGTTAGTTTCTGATTTGATCCGATAATTCGGTGACATGGAATCACAATGCTCAGCTTATTTTTGCCATTCGCACTGCCAACGGCTCGGATTGCTTTTTCGTTTCCAATAGCGAGAGCAATATCTTTATAAGCTGTCATTGTACCGTAACCCACGGTCACCAGCGCATTCCATACTTTTTGCTGGAAGTCCGTACCTTCAAAAGCATAAGGAAACGAAAATTCAAAGCGCTCACCTTTAAAATACTCGTCAAGCTGGCTGGCGCATTCCTCTAATACTTGGATTGGAGCTTCTTCTGTAAGCATCGTTAAAGGCTCATTCCGATTAGAGAACATAATGGAATAGACAGCCTCACTGGTGCCCCGTATCTCTATCTCTCCAATCGGCGATACATAATTTAATACGTATAACTTGCTCATTAAGGATATCCACCTTCCTTTTCTAATCCTTATTCAAATTTCTATACTCACTAGGAGAACATTGGTTCAAGCTGCGAAACGACTTATAGAAATTGGAGGGACTTTGGAAGCCTGTCTCATAGCAAATTTCAAGATTCGTAAGATCTGTATTTTTAAGAAGATAAGCTGCCTTATCTACTCTTATTTTTTCCAAATACATACGCGGGGTTTCCGAGGTTTCTTGTTTAAAGATCCGATCCAAATAAAAAGTGCTTATTCCAACATGATCCGCAATATCCTGCAATACTAGTTTTTCTTTATAATGATTGATTAAAAAAGCTATCACATTCTGGACAAGCCTGATATACGGCGAAAGATCTGTATGAGGCTGGCATCTTTTGCAAGCGCGAAAACCCGCTTTTTCCACGGTGTCCACATCAAAGTAAAACTCGACATTGATTTTTTTCGGCTTTCGGGATCGACAGGAAGGTCGGCAATATATACGGGTTGTTTTCACAGCGGTAAAAAACACCCCGTCATATTTACGATCACATGCTATAATTTTCTCCCACATTTCTTCAAAAGAAAGACTAGGTTTAGCCATGATCAAAGAATCCGTCCTTTCTCTAGTTCATACTCATATAGTTCAGGACTTTGTAAAATTCGATTCCAGTCGCTCCGAAGTGCAATATATAGACGAACTAAACCATTTCGATCTATATATTGTTCATTGGAAGTCGCTTATGGGATTTTTGCAAAATCCTCATATAAATCTGAAGTATCTTGAAGGTTGATCAACTGTTCCGCATTCTTTTGCAAAGCAACTATTATCTTATCAGAAAACGCATTTCCAAAGCTAAACCGTTTGACTCCTAACTGCTGAAGCTGGCGGACATTCGTCAGACCTGGCAAAGATAAAACATTAAGCGGAGCATGTATATGAAATACAACCTCTCTGATCTCTTCATCACTCTTTAAACCTGGAACAAAAATTCCATCCGCACCACTATCCACATACGCTTTGGCCCTTTCTATGGTCTCCGAAAGTGGAGTCTCCATCTGCAAAAATGTATCCGTTCTTGCATTTATAAAAAACTCTTTAAACCCATGAACATCCAAGGCAGCTCTTATTTTGGACAGCAGGTCACTGTGCGCCCTCACTTCTCGAAGTCCCTTTTGCTGTTTTAATGAATCCTCAATATTAATCCCCGCCACTCCGACATCGGCTGTCCTTAATACATGCTCGACAATCGTTGCCGCATCCTCCCCATATCCTGCTTCAATATCTGCCGACACAGGAACTTGAACATGCTCTGCAATAGTGCGAATGATGCTTATATGCTGGTCAAAATCAATAAGCTCTCCATCTGCAAACCCAAGTGTATTGGCAATCCCCCAACTCGTTGTACCTATCGCCTTAAAGCCTGCCTTCTCCAGAGCCACGGCAGATAGCAAATCCCAAGCATTCCCCAAAAATAAAGGTTCCTTTGAAGTATGAAGTGCATGAAATTGCTGGATTTTGTTCATAAATATAGCCTCCTAATAGGTGATGTTTCTCATTCTATCAAGAGGCTGTATTTGTTTCGTCCTCATTCTTGCACATATGGTCTGTGAAATTGCTTTTTATGTTAACGAAGCTATTGGAAAAAAGGATATATGATGTAGCTTACAAGCAGTCCCACAATAAAAGCGGTTGAGACGTTAAGCCACTTTGGCCGATTTTCTGAATCCAAGTCCAAAATAGCTACCATACAAACCAAAATAAAGACAACAATCTTCCATTTTATATCAAGATAGGGGTTCACTAAGCCTGCGATCAAAGCCATAATCCGCATTAACATTCTCCAGAAAAAAGGATACTTGGTAAACCAATTCATAGACTAGCCTTCCTTCCTTTCTTTCTTTCCATACTATATTTAAAATTTAAATTTCATTTTAAAGAAGTATGCCATACGCTTAAAATGTATTATTTCACATTATAAGTAAAATGCGATTGTTTTCATCGCCGACATGAGTGTACATCGTTGACTTGTCCATGATTTTGTTTTACTTTTAAAGTATTACTCATATTTTCCAGTTCTATCATACAAAGACCGTTCCAGAAGCCCCAAACCTGCAAGCTTCTGAAACAGTCTAGTAAAATAGCGTATTTATAAACTAAAGACCGTTAGATGATCCGATAGCCGGATGGCAGTCTGCCAGTACTGCGGATATTACGGATTTGCTGCAACGTCAAACGTTGATTGGTAGAGATAATAGATTCCACATCATTCCCGCGAATCAGATCATCCAGGTCGGCGATGCTGCGATTGCCTCTATACACACGGAAGTTACCTCTAAACCGCGTGCCAGTAAAGAGTACAAGTGTAGCATTGCTGCTGGTAGAAAAGAAACGCAGACTTTCGATGCCATCGAGAATATTATCGGTGTTGCGGATACCTAGGTTTCCTCTGAATACTCTGCTAGAACCCCGAAAATTTTCTTCATTGTAGACTGTAAGGCGTGGATACGTTTGAGATACGTATGCTTTATTAGTCATGTTGTAAATTCCTCCTTTCAACTTTAGCATATGCTTCCCTATTCAATTGGCGCGGGCCTCACAGCATTCATCTAAAAATGGTTATGTGTTGAATAGAGTAGACGCAGACTTGAAAAAGGAACATACGTTCTGTATAATTTATCTTAGTAATTTGGAAAATCCTGAACTAACGGAGATGCAGACATGGACGATAAATTTATTGAGGAACTACGTGAAATTAGCAGGAACGACAAGCGAAGATCCGAATTTCTCATTAAAGGGATGAAGGAAACGCTTCAGGAAAGAAAAGAAAAAAACTTTATCGAAAGATGGATTTGGCGACAAAAGAATAAGAAGCTTATAGCGCGGAAGTTTAAATCCTAGTAGATATAACAACAGCTCTTCGTAGCAGTTTATTTTCATAGCATATACAAGTACATTAGATCAAACCTCATTTTTTAGGGAGGCAAAGCCATGATTGAGCAGCTAGTCCCATTCGATGATCTATTAAATCACAATCCATTTTTGATTGATGAGGTTCGATATAATTTGCTTCATCGAATATGTGAGTCAGAAGAATCAACATGCCTTAAAACGTCTGATGGAAATATGATTTTCGCTCAATCACCCGGACATAAGGCTTGGCTATGGATTTCGCAGCAAATCATCGGCAACCATAAGTTAACCTATATCGAAGAACTCTTACATTATTTAGAAGGAACCAACCTATCAGGTGTATGTGGTGATGTCGAAACAGCCGAGAATTTCGCACATGCTTACGCCGAGCGGCATACTGCTCAGGTACATACTCATATGGTTATGGAATCTTATTTCTGTCCTGAGTACAACAAACCTTCCGGCGTTGAGGGGATCATACGACAAGCCACTTCAGAGGACGTACAGGTAGTTGCCCAGCTTCTAGCTGGTTTTTCAAAAGATGCTTTAGACCGTTCAGTTGATCCGACTAGTCAAATATCAGCTGCGAAGGCAGCGATCGAGACAGGGAATTTATATCTTTGGATTGTAAATAGTATGCCCGTGTCCATGGCTAACATTGCTCATCGTTCTCCAAGGCATGGCCGTATTAATGCTGTTTATACTCCCCCTACCTGGCGAAAAAAAGGTTGTGCCAGCGCAATTGTATCGGGGTTATGTTCCATTTTAAAAAATGAGCAGCTAACCCCCATGCTTTACGCAGATGTAAAAAATTCAGTTTCCAATCAAGTTTATAAAAATATCGGTTTTAAAGAAGGCGGCAAAATTACTGATATTGCGTTTGGATAGACCCTCCTGCTGTCAGAGAGCATATGATTGCTCATTCAAAACAAACAAGCCCAGCGATGCCATCTACCGCTGAGCTCATTTTTCTATAATTCTTTATTCTGTTACACCCAATTCCGTGTGAACCGAAGATCTTCGTGAAAGTAAATATACAGCTACCATGGCGATAGCGACACCAGCTGCTCCAAACCAAGGGATGGAGGCCAGCGTAACCTGACCAACAACTACACCGCCAATTCCGGCTCCCGCTGCCATAGCAAGCTGCATGGTAGACTGGTTGAGACTCAGCATCACACCGGAAGATTCCGGTACGAGAGTGACCAAGTTATATTGTTGAGTAGGTCCGGTTGTCCAGGCTGCGAACGACCATAGAATCAATAAAGCAAATACTGCCATCAAAGAATGAGCGGCAAAAGGAAGTAAGAGTAAGGAAATACCGTGCAACATCATGCCCCCTAATAATGTAAAGGGTATGCCCTTTTTATCCGCGCTGTATCCACCGATTTTTGACCCGATTAGACTGGCAATTCCGAAGGCGAGTAATACTGAGCTTAGCATATCCTCTCCTACACCTGATACATTCAGCAAGTACGGTGAGATGTAAGTATACGCGAGTGAATAACCTCCTAGCCAAAAAAAGGTAATGCCTAATCCCAAGGCAACTTCAGGCTTTTTCAGAAGTGCAAACTGCTGCAGTAAAGGGATCGGTTGATCTCCTTTCAAGCGAGGGATTGTCATAGCGATAACGATCAAGGCAATAATCCCCGCTAAAGCGATGCCGAGAAATACGGTTTTCCAGCCATATGCAGAAGAGATCATTCTCCCAAGCGGCACCCCTATAATCAGCGAGGCTGTAAAACCCATAGTGACTGTAGCAATAGAACTGGCCTGCTTGCCAACTGGGGCTATTTTTGCAGCAATGCTCAGTGCAGTAACCACGACCATCCCCGCCCCGAGGGCCATCAGAATACGTGCGGCAATAAACATACCAAAACCAGGCAAGACAAAGGAGAGCATATTGGCTACTGCAAATAATCCTAAGGAACTCAAGAGCAGGTTGCGTCTGTCCCATTTAGCGGTTACTGCCATCAGAATCGGCGTGCCTATCGCGTAAGCAAGAGAAAAGACGGTAATCAGCTGGCCCGCTGCGGACACCGTAATCCCCATGGTTGTCGCAATCTGATCCAAAATACCTGAGATAATGTACTCAGATGTACCTACCAAAAAACTGACAATGGCCAAAATGTACACCTTCCACGTGCTCTGCATTTTAAAAAACGCCTCTTTTCTTTAGTTTTTTATATTTTTGTATTTTTACAAATATCGAAATTAAGACTAAAAAAAAATTATGTCAACAGGAACGGGGCATATTTCTGTGCTGCTTCCACATCCAAGCTGTAATAAATAAACGTCCCCTCTTTGCGGTATGTGAGCAGTCCCGATTCTGCCATTTGCTTCAAATGGTGTGATAGCGTTGAAATCGCTACACTGTTCAGCTTCTCGCCCAGTACAGAGCAGCATTGATCACTTTCCTCTTTTAGCAGAAGTGCTATCTTGAGACGAGTCGGTTCTCCAAGTGCTTTATATATTTTTACAGCTTGCTGCATCTCTGTTGTCTCTTTCACCCTGTTCGTCTCCCTTCAGTTCCAGTCTTAATTTCGATGTTTGTCGAAATTAACTTAACACAAACATTGGTAAAAGTAAACCCACATAAAATAATCCCCCATCGGCAAAGAAGGATAGGGGACAAAACAATCTGAATGCAGAGATGGAACCACGGATTTTATTGCATGGAGTTAATTTGTGCTTGCCGTGGGTCTGACAATGATTTCATTCACATCTACATCCGCAGGCTGCTCCATGGCATACACAATGGAACGAGCAATGGCATCCGGCGAAATCGAAATACGGCGGTATTCTTTCATTCCCTGCCGAGCCTCTTCATCTGAAATACTGTCGGCAAGCTCGGATTCGGTTACTCCCGGTGATACCAGCGTTACACGAATACCCCCACCAACCTCCATGCGCAACCCCTCAGAAATCGCCCGAACTGCATACTTTGTTGCGCAGTATACTGCTGCAGTCGGGGTTACACTATACGCGCCAATAGAAGCAATATTGATAAACTGACCAAAACCTTGCTTTTTCATAATGGGGAGCCCGGCCGCGATCCCATGCAAAACGCCTCGTATATTAACATCGATCATGCGGTCCCATTCTTCTACTTTTAAGGCTTCTAATTTTGAAAGTGGCATCACTCCTGCATTGTTCACAATGACATCCACACGTCCAAACCGTTTTTCAGCGTACTTAATGAACGCTTCCATCTGCTCCCTTTGGGTCACATCCAGTTGCATATAATCAGCCGATCCCCCTTTTGAACGAATTTCGGAGGTAAGAGCCTCCAGTCGTTCTGTTCGTCTGGCCCCTAATACAACATGAGCCCCATGTTGAGCAAGTAAACGAGCAGTTGCTTCACCGATTCCACTGCTTGCTCCTGTAATAGCTGCAACTTTCCCTTTAATATCTAACATGCTTATTCCTCCTTTAGTTAAGAAATTAATGAAGTAGATGCTTTCCCTTTTCACATGTTTATTGAGCATTGTTTCTACATCTTTATTATGAGACGATGGTGATTGGAGATGGTAGAAGAATCAGAGCAAATTATTGCCTAATCCTCCAAAGACACTTAATATGAATTCAAATCCATATCGAAAAACAAAGCGCATCTCAAAGTAAATTTGTCCACTGAAGAGTGAAGATTACTACGGTGTAAAAAAGGGAGGGGCATAGTGAAAGCAACCGAAATTGAGAGTTCTACCACGGAAAAGCAAGCCGAATTGACCAGTCTCATAGAACAATTTACAAGTCACGACGGAGTTCACGCTACAGATATCCCTTCACTTCACTTCGTCCGAAGTTCGACTACCACCGTTCCAATTTATCAGGTCCATGAACCCGCCTTATGCATTGTGGCTCAGGGAAAAAAAGTCGTGATACTCGCAGAGGAAAGTTACTATTACGGCACATCCGACTACCTTGTGGTTTCGGTAGATTTACCAATTTCCGGGCAGGTGATACAAGCCTCAGCAGAAGCCCCGTATTTGTGCTTCCGGCTCAATTTTGATCCGTATCAGGTTTTGGATCTCATCAAGGAGTCTACTTTTCCTACTACCTCAATACCTGATTCCAGGCGAGGCTTGTATGTAAGTCAAACCAACTCCCTACTGCTGGATGCCGTGGTAAGGCTCGTACGTCTTTTGGAAAGACCGCAGGATATTCCGGTGTTGGCTCCATTAGTTATACGTGAGATATTGTATAGGATTTTACAGGGGAAGCAGGGAGAGTCCTTAAAACAACTGGTCATGACTGGTAGCCATTCAAACCGGATCGCAGAAGTCATAAAGCGAATTAAACAAGATTATGATAAGCCGTTGCGAATTGATGAATTGTCCCAACTAGCTAATATGAGTCCTTCGTCGCTACATCGTCATTTTAAAGAGGTTACAGCTATGAGCCCAATGCAATATCAAAAACAATTACGTCTGCAAGAAGCCCGTCGCCTGTTGTTATCTGAATCAGCAGATGCGGCAGATGTCGGTTTTCAGGTAGGCTACGAGAGTCCCTCTCAATTCAGTCGTGAATACGCTCGTTTGTTCGGCCTCCCTCCAATTCGTGATATCAAGCGCTTGCGTGTAGATCAGGATTACCTCCAATCATAATCGTAGGATGTACAAACAGCACAAAAAAGCTGCCTCGGGTAGAGAAGCAGCTTTTCATTTTATATACTTCGAGGCAAAGCTCATCGCTCATTCAGCATCAGTACGGATTATCCAGCTTGGCGAACAGAGCACGAATAACATCCTTCTCTGCCGTAGTAAGCTGTTGTCCTGCCTGCCATTGTTGAATCTCTTTCTTGACTTCCTTCGGGTCTCTATAGCTGAGAGCATACCCGATGCCCCCTATACCTTGTACGCGGTTGGTTTTGTCCATATCTGCCAATGCTCGGATCATCGTAGTTTTGTCCCTTGTAAACAAATCTTCCATAAGATTATCGTATTCTTCAGTTAGCGCTCCATCCAAGCCAGCAGTGCCCTTGATCACATTCGGGAAACTTTCCGAAGGAACCAAAGCGCGCTGTTTATAGAGATAATCAATGATTTCCATGCTTTGATGTTCACTAATTTCGTTCATCTTCCCCCAATGGATACCTGCCAAATGGTCCGTAATATGACGTACTTTTGCTTCATCACTGAGGGATGAATCCTTATAAAAGGACAGTACAAGTTCCTCTTTACTTTGCTGGGTATGCTGCGTACTGGTTGCACTGGCCGCACTTTGCTTGGGCTCCTCATTGCTTGCTCCAGACGGCGACGCAGGGTCAGCATGGGGAGTACATCCTAGGATTACAGCCAGCAATAATGTAGTACAAGCTCCAGAAACGAACACGCTACCTTTTGACATGAATCCACTCTCCTATCCATATCTATTACGCCTGCAGCCATTCATCCATGGTTATAACGGAATAGGGTTCAGAGCTAGACTTACTTTACTCGTCATGTCCAACCGTAGGCTTACGGATCACGGAGACGCTGGATTCCCTGACAATCAGGCGAGGCTCAAACTGTATACGCTCATAATCCCCCACGGTCTGTTCCTGAATTCGCTTAAGCAGCAGTTCCGCAGCCAGGCGTGCCACCTCTTCCCCCATGATAGAAACTGAGCTGATCTGCGGGGTCGTTACCGTAGCCCACAAATTGTTATCAATACCGACCACTGCAACCTCTTGCGGTACTTTTACACCCAAATCCTTAAAGCGGTTTACGATTCCTATGGCCACCATATCATTAACTGCATAAATCGCATCCGGCATATTTTTCAAGCTGTAAAAATAATCGGCTGCCCGTAGCCCGGTCTCGAAGGAAAAGTCATCGCCAAAATACACCAGTGAAGGGTCCACATGCTGGAGAGACTGCTCATAAGCAAAGTATCTCTCTTCGATTTTGTCCTTCGCCGCACCTGCATAAGCAATTCTCGTTCTTCCGATTTTAAGCAAATGCTCCATCACAAGTCTTCCCTCTTGCCGGGCCAGACTGACGATATCCGCTTTGACGTCTTCACCCAGCTTCTTGCCATAGTTAATAATAGACACGGGAACGTTCGCTTTGTTAATCAGATCAACCAACATTTTGGGATACGCCAGCGGCATAATGATGAGCCCGTCTACATGCAGCTTCTTAACCTCACGCACCGTTTCAAGCTCCATTCTGGCATTCCCGGCCGTATTGATCTGCACGACACGATAACCGTGCTGCTTGGCAGCCTGTTCTACGGACCAAGCAATCTCTGGAATGATGGCGTTCCGGATATCTGGTACAGCCAGCGCAATTTGGCGTGTCTGCCGCACCTTTAGACTCTGAGCTGAAGTGTTAGGCGTAAAGCCCATTTCTTCAATCACTTGCAAAATAAATGCCTTCGTCTTGGGGCTGATACCCTCGCTATCGTTAATAGCCCTGGAGACAGTCGCAATACCGACCCCTGCCCGCTTGGCTACATCCTCTATGGTTACTTTCTTTTGCTCTGACACACCCAAAATCCTTTCACGCTCGGAATCGTTTTCTCTCTATGCACATAAACTCTCTAATATAGATATTATACCACAGAATGAGTCTCTAAAAATTGAATTCGTTTTCTTCTAGTCTCTTCCTCACCTGAATAATTCATAAAAACTCTTTTGTACAGAGCAACAAGTCAAATATAGCGCCATAGTCACAAGTGATTATATTCACAAAAAAATCAAGTGCTTTTTGCATTAATTTGGTTTGACAATGTGTAAAAATTGTGACATATTATTTTTCGGAAACGTTTCCTTATTCATTCACTTTTATAGCAGCAATGATCATATATTCATCAAGGAGATGACAAGACATGCAAGCATTGAGATGGCATGGAGTAAAAGATTTACGTTTGGAAAACATTGAGCAACCCGCTGCTCTTCCAGGAAAAGTAAAAATCAAAGTAGAATGGTGTGGCATTTGCGGAAGTGATCTTCACGAATATGTAGCAGGACCGATCTTCATTCCTGAAAACGCTCAGCATCCACTGACTGGCGAAAAAGCTCCGATTGTGATGGGACATGAATTTTCTGGACAAGTCGTTGAAATCGGTGAAGGTGTAACTAAAATTCAGGTTGGCGACCGTGTAGTCGTAGAACCGGTTTTTGCATGTGGAGAATGTGATGCATGTAGACAAGGCAAATATAACCTTTGCGATAAAATGGGCTTCCTCGGTTTGGCAGGCGGCGGCGGTGGATTTTCTGAATATGTCGCAGCTGACGAGCACATGGTTCACAAAATTCCAGAAAGCGTATCCTTCGAGCAAGGCGCTTTGGTAGAGCCTTCGGCCGTTGCTTTGTATGCTGTACGTCAAAGCCAACTGAAAGTCGGCGACAAAGCTGTCGTATTTGGCGCTGGTCCTATCGGATTGCTGGTTATTGAAGCGTTGAAAGCTTCGGGCGCCTCTGAGATTTATGCAGTAGAACTTTCCGAAGAGCGTAAAGCTAAAGCTGAAGAGCTGGGTGCTATTGTGCTTGATCCTAAGACTTACGATGTTGTGGAAGAGCTGCACAAACGGACTAACGGTGGCGTAGATGTAGCCTATGAAGTCACTGGAGTACCTCCTGTGCTGACTCAAGCTATTGAATCCACTAAAATTAGCGGACAAATCATGATCGTCAGCATTTTTGAAAAAGAAGCTCCAATCAAACCGAACAATATCGTTATGAAGGAACGCAATCTGACTGGTATTATCGGCTACCGTGATGTATTCCCGGCTGTCATCAGCTTGATGGAAAAAGGGTATTTCCCTGCTGACAAGCTTGTGACCAAACGTATTAAGCTCGAAGAAGTAATCGAACAAGGTTTTGAAGGTCTCCTGAAAGAAAAAAATCAGGTTAAAATCCTGGTATCTCCGAAAGCCTAATATCGAAAAAAACAAGATGTCTGCCCTGTGCAGGCATCTTTTATTATAAAACCAGGTTGCACGGCAAGCGTCCATGTAAATGAAAAGACAAAACAGCGCTCTCCTACTATGGTCTCTGCCGTGAAGTAAGAATAGCGCTGTTTTATTATAATCTAGATGATTGAGTTACATTATTTCATTACATTTTTCAGAACATCATCAATCATTTGACTGTTTGCAATTGTACCTGTATACAGCCAGCTGGAATCCTTGCCAAAGTCGTATACATGGCCTTCTTTGACTGCCGGAATTCCTGCCCAGACTGGATCTTTAATAATCTTATCCTTGCTCACAATTTTGCTGTTCACGATAAAGATATAATCAGCGTTCAGCTCAGCCAATTTTTCCAGGGATAAATTGCTCCAGTTCGCCTTGGCCGTTTTGGAAATTTCCTGTACGACCTGTGGAATCTTGAATCCCAAATCCTTGTACAATACATCACCGCTGGATAAATTCTGGTTCACCACATATACATTTTTATCCGTTACCCACAATGCCGCAGCCGTTTTTTGTCCTACCGTCTGACTGAGCTTGGCTTTCGCCTCTGCTGCTTTTTTGTCGTAATTGCTTAATGCCTGCTTCGCTTCACTGCTCTTATTCAGCACCTCACCCACGGTCAGCAGCTCTTGGCGCCAATCATTATTCATATTACTGCCCACAACGTAGGTTGGAGCAATTTTGGAGTATTGATCATATTTGTCGCCTTCCACCATGCTCGCACTGTCCATCATGATCAAGTCAGGCTTGAAATTCAGAACCGCCTCGAACGGAAGATCTGAAGCGATGGCAGGAACATCTTTCAGTTCTTTTTGCAGGTAAGCTTGAACTGAATTTTTACCCACCGACCATTGGGCTACCGGTTTAACACCCAACGCCACCAGATGATCCTCCAGATAAGAAGCGAGCACACGCTGAGGCTGAGCCGGAACCTTCACCTCATGCCCAAGTGCATCCTTCAGTACCCTTTCCTGTGATGCTGGTTCTGCTGATGTATTATTGTTCCCTTGCGAAGCGCCATCGGTTGCCGTAGGACTGGATGTGCCTGAGCACGCGCTCAGCAGCAGGGTAAAACTAAGCAATACAATAAATGCCATGGAATGCTTTGTGTTTCTATTCATTTGTAAAATCCCTTCGTCATGGTTTTGATAATGATTATTATCCTCAATACCAGTATGCAGGGCACCACCTGTTGAATCAATGGAACATTCAGACAGGCTTGATGGATTATCCAGACGCATATCACTAACAAAAGCAGATGAATATAAGCTGTCCCGATAATGAACCGGGGATACGCCAGTATATTTTTTGAATGCCCGGCTAAAGAAATAGACATCTGAATACCCCACACTCGCAGCAATATCCTGCAAAGTAGCATCCGTCTTCCGCAAAAGCTCCTTCGCCTTGTCCATCCGTAATTGAATCAAGTACGTAATCGGGCTACTATCCGTTTGTTTTTTAAATAACCGGGTCAGGTGTCGCGGACTACATTCCAATAATCCGGCCAAACGTTCCAGCGTGATGGACTCCGCATAATGAGCCTGTATAAACCGAATCGCCTGTGCCACCACATCTCGCGTAGAAGTCCGAGTCTGCGGTTCCTGCGATTGGCGCATACATTCATATGCAAAATCATAGAACCGACCCTGCGCCTGAACTTTGGATAACGCCTCTTGATCCTGCCATGTGTTCGCCAGTAGCTGCAGCTTTTGATATAGTATAGCCGGATAGGGCGGTATGAAACCATAAGCTGCCGAAGGTTGATGATAAACTGTGCGTCCTGATAAAGAAGTTGCTTTATATAGTACAAGAATATATTCGATCCCGCATGATGAAGGCTTTATATTCAGTTCAAAGCCCTTGCCACCATGTAGTACATAGCCTGAATGGGATGCATCCTTCCAATCATCATCCAAGTGCACGCTACCCTGTAGCATGAACACAAAAGCGTGCGCTGGAAGACGATATAATTGAACCAGCTCTTCCGCTTCCAATCGAATGTGCCGGACATCCATGACACGGATCGACGAATGAAGCCATACGGACAGCAGCTTGTTCAGTTCATCAGCTTCATGCCCCTTGCTCATCCCGGATTGAGAACCTGTCTGCTTTTGCCGATCCTGCTTCACGTATCAAAGCCTCCGCTTCATAAATTCATACTTTTTTCCAAACCAACCTCATTATATATCATCCTTTACTTTGGCTACCATGAAACAATTATTCCCGCGCGAAACAAGGTGAATATAACATAAAGACAGAATGATATCGATATTACAACAATCGTCAACAATATCATTCTGCCTCTGTTTCTACATTTTTTCCTCTATCTATTTTAATCTCCCTACCAGATCCTATTTCTTTCATTTCCTAATTGGATATTTTCATGTAGTATAAGTCTAATTGAAGTAACCCTGCTTGGGCTATGCTGAAGCTGTACACTATGATGAAGGAGGATTTCATATTGAAATCAAATGAAGCAACTTTACACAAAAAGCTTCGACCACGGCATATTACCTTTATGGCTATGGGTGGAGTCATCGGGACGGGTATTTTTAAGGGTAGCACCGAAACGATTAGCTTGGCAGGACCTGGAGTTATTTTATCCTATGTCTTCGCAGGACTGCTGCTCTTGGTCGTTATGGGTGCGATTGCGAGATGGCTACCGTCTACCCCAACATGAATATGAAGGATTTTATTCGCAAGGCTTTTGGAGAACGACTTTCTTTTATTATCGGCTGGTTGTATTGCTTCATGTGGCTGGCTGTTTGTGTCATTGAGGTCATTGCCGCGGGAAGCTTCCTGCAATATTGGCTGCCAGATGTCCCTCTATGGCTCCTCAGTTTAGCGAGTGCGGCTTTCATTATTGTCGTCAACATGCTGAGTGTCGGCGGTTTAGGGGAGCTGGAGTTTTGGCTGGCAGGCATTAAAATTGCCATGATTATTATCTTCATTGCCTTGGGTGGCTGTATACTGTTTGGGATTATCCCCACTGAAACTCCACCTTATTTAAGCAACTACGCTCAGCACGGCGGGTTTTTCCCCAATGGCTGGCTGGCAATCTTTTCGGCATTGCTGGTCGTTACCTTTTCTTACGGAGGTTCTGAGCTGATCGGATTGACGTTGACGGAGACTGAAAATCCAGAAAAGGTACTGCCTAAAGTGGTTAAAAGCTTTATTCTTCGCGTTGTTTTGTTCTATACGCTGCCTATTCTCATTATTTGTGGCTTGATTCCCTGGAACCAACTGGATGCAAGTACCAGCCCGTTTGTACAGGTATTGTCTTCTGTAGGGCTTCAAGGCTCAGCTCATGTCATGAACTTTATTCTGATCACTGCTGTACTGTCAGCCGCCAATTCGGGAATTTACGGGGCTACACGCATGCTCCATTCGCTGGCGATTAATGGAGAAGGTCCCAAGTCACTCGCTCGCCTGTCTTCAAATGGAGTTCCGGTGAACAGTCTCAAACTGTGCGCGGTCATCCTGATTGTTGGCTCCATGGTCGCATACGTCGCTCAGGACGGGCTGTTCCGTATTTTAATGGCTGTACCTGGCTTTGTCGTGCTGCTCGTCTGGAGCTGCATCTGCCTGTCCCAATTGAAACTGCGCAAATCTTATCCAGTGGAGCCTACCTTCAAGATATGGGGATTCCCTTATGTGACGGCGGTTACGGTCGGATGCCTATGGGTCATTGCCTTCCTGTTCTTGATTGACCCGCAAAATCGGATTAGCATCAGCGTATGCGTGGCTTTCATGGCATTTTTGGTCATCTGGTCTTTGGTGAAGTTCCGGAGAAAGCAGGCTTAAACAGCTCATGATTCAATCTTATCTGTTTCCCGTTTCATATGCTTTTCTGGCCTTCCCTGTTGCTGCGTTATTGTTTACACTTCCGTTCCTTATCGTGCAATATCGCAGACATGGCTATATTCACAAGGCTAGAGCGTGGCTGCTTTACTTGATGCTTTTATACTTGATGAACACCTTCTTTTTAGTCATACTACCGCTTCCGGCATCGCGTCATAATGCTGCTTTGGCCGGGGGAGCTTTGCAGTGGATGCCCTTGCAGTTCGTGCAAGACATCATAAGAGAAACATCCGTTTCACCTGCTCATCCTTCCAGTTATTTGCATCTGCTGAAGGAGCGTGCTTTTCTGCAAGTGGTTTTTAACGTAATGATGACCATGCCTTTCGGTATGTTCTTACGTTATTACTTCCGTGCACGATGGGGCTGGTGTCTGATTCTGTCCTTCGCCTTGTCTCTCTTCTTTGAGGTGACACAGCTGACAGGATTGTATGGATTTTTTGACCATGCGTATCGTGTATTTGACGTGGACGATCTGATGGCCAATACTTTGGGCGGTATGCTGGGCTTTCTGCTCGGCGAATGGTTTTCACGCTTTCTTCCCCGCTTGGAGCATCTGGACAAGCATGTGGACATTACAACCAAACGGGTGTCCTATACGAGACGAGGAGTAGCCTTCTTAGTGGATTCTATCCTTTGGACAGGGTTACTCGGCATGATGGAGTCCCTGCATGTATCTGCTGCTTTCTGGATTTCCAGCGGGATATACTTTATGGTGGTTCCTTACCTGACGAATGGACGGACTCCAGGGAAATGGCTGGTACGTATTCATCTTACAGGGAGAGGAAAACGAGTTTCCCTGTGGGAGCTCATCAAGCGCTACAGTCTCTTGTACTGGTTGTATTTTGGACTGAATTACGTACTGGGTGGACCTGTGCTGCGGTCTCAAGTGTCCCCTTGGGTAAGTGTGCTGATCGGTCTTGTGCTATTGGTGTTGAACGGATGGTTCTTTCTCCATCTGGTCATACGCCTGTTCAAGAAAGCACCGTTATTTTATGAGGAGCTTAGCCATACTTCTCACCAGATTATATGGCCCAAGCGCGATCATCCACCTCAGAATGACACTGCTGACTATGGACAGACGTCGGGAGCGAATATAGGTCAAGGATCACCCTAAGACTAAAGGACGTCATCAATTTCCGAATCAGCGTTACATCGTGCAAATAAAAACAGGCGGAGCAAAGGATGTCCTTTGCTCCGCCTGTTTTTTTATGTCGCGTATAGATATAACTTAACTTATTTCCACTGTGCAATTTGATCAATCGGCAAACGTGTGGACGGGTGCCCCTCGTTGATTCCTTTACCCATCGAAATGAGCATAACAGGAACATAACGATCTTTGTCCATACCAAAGGCCTCGGCAATTTGATCCTTTTCATAACCACCGATAGCGTTGGTATCGTAGCCATGAGCGCGTGCCACCAGCATAAGCTGCATAGATACCAAACCACCGTCGATCAGGACCGTTTCTCTGTTCACAACGGGATCAAGGGCAGCAAAATGGGCTGTTACTTTTTCCTGTTGCATTTCTTTAATGTCTTGTGGCATATAGCCCAGTTCTACAGCTTCTCCGAAGATTTGTTCGAAATTATCAAAGTTGTTCAGATCCCCAAACACAGCGATCACGGCCGAAGAGGTCTCCACTTGACGTTGGTTGAAACGAGCCAATGGTGCCAGGGTTGCTTTACCTTCCGGGCTGTCAATCACAAGGAAACGCCAAGGTTGCAGATTAATGGATGATGGTGCACGTGTAGCTTCCGTTAGAATCTCTGTCATTTCCTCGCGGCTGATCTTCACGGACGGATCGTATACTTTTACCGAACGGCGTCCCAATGCGATTTCTTTAAAATCATTCGTTTTTACAATATTGGATGTATTCGTATTACTCATTCCAATCTCTCCTTTGTTCCTCTGTGGGTAAATGTAAAATTACAATGTTGTCAGTCCATACTGGATATATGACTATTCATCACTTGCAGCATATCAGCTAGCTGCTGCCGCTGGGTCTCGTCGAAGCTCTGTAGCAGCTGAGCTACAAACTGCGAGCGCTCCTGCTTAAAGATGACAATACGCGCACGCCCATAATCGGTTAGGCTTACCAAGGTAACCCTGTTGTCCTCTGGCTTCGTGCGTCGTGTGACCATTCCTGTCGCTTCTAGTTGCTTCAAATGACGCGTAACGGCTGCAGCGTCAATGCCAACCTCTTTTTGCAGCAGCGTTTGACTGATCTCCTCCACTTGATACAGCTTGCATAATAGCTGCAATCTGGATGCGCTGACTCCTGCACACCGCTCGAACTTGGAGCTAATCTGCTTGTTCAGTAGCAGCAGCATATCAAAAATATACTCAGCCTCGGATGGTGTCTGGGTGATATCAATCTCTCCTCCCTTTAGCATATCGCTGGGCCTCGTGATCCAACCTTTGATCCATCAATTATTGATCTATCAAGTAATATACATCCTCTTTAGCAATAAATCAAGTCCCTGAGAAAAATAAAGTGCCTCATGCCAAATAAAAGCTGAGCGACTCACACGGAGCCGCTCAGCTTCAATTTTGCTTTTATTAGCTAGTTTATTCAATCATTGTACAATGGAGAAAAGGAATTGTGACGTTGAGTTAGATAATCCCGTGAGACAGCATAGCATCAGCCACACGCACAAATCCGGCGATGTTCGCTCCGACCACCAGATTGCCTGGCACGCCGTATTCCTCAGCCGCCTTAACGCTGTTAGCATAGATATTTTTCATAATATCATGCAGCTTGGCATCCACTTCCTCAAAGGTCCATGACAGGCGCATGCTGTTCTGCGACATTTCGAGCGCCGAAACCGCTACTCCACCTGCATTGGCAGCTTTGGCTGGTCCAAACAGAACCCCGTTCTCCAAAAACACTTCAATAGCCTGTAACGAGGACGGCATATTCGCACCTTCACCGATAGCTTTTACGCCATTACTTACCAGCAACTGTGCTGCTTGCTCGTCGATTTCATTCTGTGTCGCACATGGCAGTGCGATGTCGCATGGGATTGACCAGATACCTGAGCAGCCCTCTGTATAGATTGCGCCTGGACGCTCTTTCGTATACTCGCTAATCCGCAGACGATTCACTTCTTTAAGCTGCTTCACCAGCTTGAGATCAATACCGTCTGCATCATAGATATAACCATTCGAGTCACTACATGCCACGACTGTAGCACCGAGCTGCTGTGCTTTTTCAATCGCATAAATGGATACGTTCCCCGAGCCCGACACAACAACACGTTGTCCTTCAAAGGACAAACCTTGAGCTTGCAGCATCTCGTTTACAAAATACACACAACCGTAGCCAGTTGCTTCCGTACGTGTGAGACTGCCTCCGTAATGAATCCCTTTACCTGTCAGGACGCCGCCTTCATGTCCTCCGCGAATACGCTTGTATTGCCCGAACATGTATCCGATCTCACGGCCGCCTACGCCAATATCCCCTGCCGGAACGTCGGCATCTGGGCCGATATATTTATACAGCTCCGTCATGAAGCTTTGTGTAAAACGCATCACTTCGTTATCTGATTTACCTTTGGGGTCAAAATCCGAACCGCCTTTGCCACCACCGATTGGAAGACCCGTCAACGCATTTTTGAAAATTTGCTCAAAGCCCAAAAATTTGACGATACCCAGGTACACAGATGGATGGAAGCGAAGTCCACCTTTATAAGGACCAATCGCACTGTTAAACTGTACGCGGAAGCCACGGTTGACCTGTACATTGCCTGCATCGTCTACCCAAGGTACACGGAAGGTAATGACACGTTCTGGCTCCACCAGCCGTTCCAAAAGCCCCTGCTGCATATACTTAGGATGCTTAGCCAATACCGGAATTAGCGAATCCAAAATTTCTTTGACGGCCTGATGGAATTCATTCTCATGAGGATTGCGCGCGATAACCTTCTCAAAAACGGACTGCACATATTCGGCTGCTGCTTGTTGACTCTGCTCTGGACGGATCATGGTCATTATTTAATACACCCCTTTTATAATTAGCCCCTCTGTTAAATGACGGAATGACTTTTATTCTGCACCTTCGAGAGTGGAACTTTATGTATTCATAAAATTTAGTTAACTATACATGATTTTTTATATAAATACATCCAATTTCCCTATAAAAGATTTTTGTATCCTTCATTAAATAACTCTATGAACCTACCACTGCCTGTTATATTCCTAAAGCCAAATCCCTTAATTTACGGGCTTTTTTCACGATTTCTAAGGCTTTCACACCTTACTTTGTATGGCATTATAATGTGAACAAATTGAAACTAAAACATACATCATATCTGGAAAATATGGATATAAAAAAGGAGGCTAGCACCCAGGGCGCAGCCTCTTTCCCATCCGTAAGAATGTAACAACTCACCGTTACGGAAATATTCTGTTACATATAAAAGGCTTCAAGCTGACGCACAATTTCGGCCTCGTCATGCTCTACCACCTGCTGGTGTTGCGGCTTGGAGAACAATTGTTCAATTTGCGCCGGGAACTCTTGCTTAATGTCCACCAGACGGATCGCCTCATCGAATTTGGCTGGATGCGCTGTCGCGAAGGTCACACAGACTTCGTCCGCGCCATTATACGCCTCATACGCAGCAATACCGCAAGCCGTATGCGGATCGAGCAAATAATCGTATTCGGCTTTGTACTTTTTGATCAGCTCCAGACACTGCTCATTCGAAGCACCCAGCGCTTCAAAATCCTGCTGGACACGTTTCAAATCCTCTGCCCCGATCACAATCCGTCCCTCTGTTTTGAGGTTATTCATGTATTCAGATACCTTGGCTGCATCCTCTCCGAGGAAGTAGTACAGGTATCTTTCGAAATTACTTGCCACCTGAATGTCCATGGAAGGACTGTATGTGCTTTTGAAATCGCCCGGTTGGTATTCGCCTGTCTTCACGAAGCGCTCCAAAATGTTATTTTCGTTCGTGGCAATGATCAGCTTGTGGATGGGCAGACCCATTTTCTTCGCAAGAAAGCCGGAAAAGATATTGCCAAAGTTGCCGGATGGCACGCTGACATTGATCTTCTTCGTACCCGCAGACTCCTGCGCCCGGAAATAAGCATAGAAGTAATATACTGTCTGCGCCAAAATACGCACAAAGTTAATCGAATTAATCGCCCGCAGATGATGTTTGGCTTTGAAGTCCAGATCTGCGAACAGGTCCTTAATTACTTTTTGACAATCGTCAAAGTTCCCTTTTACGGACAGATTCAGTACATTTTCATCGTCTACTGTCGTCATTTGCAGCTCTTGTACCTTGCTCACCTTTTGATGCGGATGCAAAATACAGATTTTGATGCCTTCCTTGCCACGCACGCCTTGAATGGCTGCTGCTCCTGTATCGCCCGAGGTTGCACCCAAAATATGAATGATCTCATTCTGCTTTTTGGACACGTAGGAATAAAATTCACCCATAAATTGCAGCGCCACATCCTTGAACGCAAATGTAGGCCCATGGAATAGCTCCAAAATAGACAGGGAATCGTTGATCTTCTTCACTGGCGTAACTTCCGGATGACGGAAGCTTGCATAACTGCGCTCCACCAACTGCTCCAAATCCTCACGAGGAATCTCATCATTGATATACAGCGCAAAAACTTCCAGCAGCAGCTCTCTGTAGCTCAATGTAGCCCACTGCTCCAGCGTAGCTGCCGACACGGTCGGAATCTGCTCCGGCACCATTAGTCCTCCATCGTCAGCTAACCCCATGAGCACAGTATCAATAAATCCCTTGGCTTCTACTCGACCTCTAGTGCTTATATATCTCATATACATCCCCCAATAAAAATTCAATTCGAACCTTTTTTCGAATATATTATTGTCTATAATACCCTGTCGCGGTGCTGTAACCAAGCCTTTTTTTCATATTTTAAAGACTTTCTCCTACTTTACCATACCCCGATGCATCAGGCATCTGTCATTGCTAGACAATCAGAACGTCAGGAACAGGTCGTAAGTCTGAAAAAAGAAGGCTGCTCCAGCCATTAGGAGCCTGAAATCGAAAGTGCAGCCAGCTTGAGCGAAGGAGATGTGCAGCTTCCTGTAAAACGCAAATCGTTGCCAACTTCCTCTATCTGCTGTAGCACGTCAAAGAAGTTGCCTGATACCGTAATCTGATTGACCGCTCTGACCACTTGCCCTTGCTCAATCCAGTAGCCCAGACAAGCCAGCGAAAAGTTACCAGACGCCGTATTCGTACCTGCATGCAGCCCCTGCAGCTCGACAATCATCAACCCGCGATCCGTCTTGTGAATCATGTCTTCCAACGTACACGTGCCTGGAGACACGTACAGATTATGATACGACACCCCGATTTTACCGTTATAGCTGCCTTTGGAAGCATGAGAGGTACTCTGTACCCCGGCCTTGCGGGCCGTCTTGCGGTTATGGAAATACGTCCGCAATTCGCCATCCTTGATAATCTCATTGCGGCGTGTCGCACTGCCTTCCGCATCAAACGTACTGCCTGCCGGAACGTTCTCCATTAGCGGATCGTCAATCAGCGTGATATGTTCGCTTGCCACCTTCTGACCCAGCTTCCCAGCCAAGCGTGAAAAGCCTTTATCCACCGACTCCGCAGAAAATACCGACGTGTACGCAGCCAGCAATTGCGCGGCTGCATCATGACGGAAAATGACCGGATAGTTATCCGATTGGATCGTGTGCGCCCCCAGCTTGGAAACAGCCTCTTTCACAGCTTTATGCGCCACATCCGCAATATCGATCTCTTCCACGCTCCGCAGCGAATAATCATGCCAGCCCCCGGTAACGGTCTCGCCATGTTCGGCTGCAATCACATACACATAAGCGGTCGCCAGACTTTTGTGTCGATGGCAGTACAGTCCTTTGGTATTCACAATCAGGACCTCATTCTCACGAACGCTGACCGAGCAATGTCGAGCCATCACGATCCGTGGATCTGCGGCAAGCGCTGTACGTTCCATTTCCAGCGCCGCTTCGATCAGAATCTCAGGAGCTGTGTCGGCAAGCGTTGAGGCATAAGCAGGCTGTTCAGGGTAGCTCTCAGAGCCTGCAAACAGCTCATCCTGCTCTTCGCTCTCCAATATATACGCGTTGCTGCGAGCTTCTTCCAATAAAAAGTCGATCACATCCGGCTCCAGCTTCTCCGTAGAGGCATAGCCCATTTTGCCGTTAATGACACCACGGAAGGAAAGTCCGCCATTCTCAACGATGGTATATTGGTCAATCTCTCCCTTTAGCACCTTTACGGAGGTAGAACGTCCATTTACATAGTAGATTTCCATATCCGCATAGCCTATTTCCCGACCTTTCGCGAACAACGCTTCCTGAAATTGCTGAATATTCATCGCCTATTCCCCCTTTCGTCCGCCGACGGTCATTTCGGATACTCGAATCGTCGGCTGTCCGCAGTTGACCGGAAGACTTCCGCTGACCGAGCCGCACATCCCCTGACCATGATCCAGATTGTTGCCGACCATATCAATATTTTGCAAGGTTTCAATGCCTTTGCCGATCAGCGTCGCGCCTTTGACCGGCTCGGCAATTTTACCGTTGCGAATCATGTACGCCTCTTCCACTGCAAAATTAAACTCACTCGTCGAAGTATTCACCGAACCACCGCCCAGCGATTTGGCATAGATCCCGTACTCCGTATTGGCAATGATCTCTTCACGGGTAGACTCGCCATTCGCAATAAACGTATTGTTCATACGGGATGCAGGCGCGAATTTATAGGATTGTCTTCGTCCTGATCCTGTCGCAGGTACACCCATCTGACGTGAGCCCATGCGGTCGATTAGATATCCTTTTAAAATACCGTTCTCGATCAATACGTTGCGCTGTGTTGGCGCCCCTTCGTCATCGATATTGAGCGAGCCCCACGCATTCGGAATCGTTCCATCATCTATAGCCGTGACGAGCGGTGAAGCCACCTGCTGCCCGATTTTATTGGCAAACACTGAAGTTCCATGCGCCACCGCCGTAGATTCCAGCCCATGTCCACACGCCTCGTGGAAAAGAACGCCGCCGAAGCCATTCTCAATCACGACAGGCAGTCTACCACTAGGAGCATATCCCGCTTTGACCATCGTGGACGCAATCCGAGCGGCGTGTCTCGCATTTTCTTCGATATTCAGATTCTCCAGGAATTCAGTCCCAGCATACGCTCCCGGCCCACGGAATCCGGATTGTCTATGCTCCCCGTGAGTCGCAATCGCGCTTATTCTCATGCGGGTATACGTACGGGTATCCTCCACCAGCAGCCCGTTGCTATTGGCGATCAGCACGTTCTGGATCGAGTTGCTAATGCCAATGGAGGTTTGCGTAATGGAAGGATCATATTGGCTTGCCGCCTCATGTGCCCGTCTCATCATGTCAATCTTGGCGCGTTTCTGTGAACCGTCAGGAATGATCGCAATCGGATGTTGGTTAGGGATGGCATGGGGATGGAGTGTAATGGTGTGTGTACCTGGCACTCCACCTCCGCGAATGGCCTTGGCAGCCGATTTGGCCAGTCGAATCAGGCTCTGTTCGCTCATATCACTGGTGTAGGCATACACCGAAAAATGCTCCTTCATGATCCGAATACCAATCCCAAAATCCCGGCCTGACAGCGCCGTATCCACGACGCCCCCGGTCATGCCCAGTTGTCCATTGGTGCGGTCCTCGACAAACACCTCTGCAAAATCTCCGCCCGTCTCCAGCGCGGCTTGCAGCATATCCTGAATCTGTGTTGGATGTATCATCACGTTCCTCCTCGTTTTTGCCATGTTTCATATTGTACGTCTAAGCGATCAAGATCATATGCAGGCTCATGTTTATTTCCCATAACTTTACTATACATGATGTTGGGAGTGGGTGTAACTATCTGGGCAGCGGTTTGTTTTTGGGGGGTGTGAAGACTTATGCGCGGGGATGGAGGGATTGAAATGAGAAAACCCGATTAGACCGTGAAGGGTCATGTCGGGTTATTTGGGCGTTTTGATTACTGGGCGGATTGAGCAAGTACGTGCATGTAAGGCCGCTACGTGCACGGATCATTCTTCCGATCGCTGTTGCCCCCAGACTTTTTTGATTATATTTTAACGGTAAAAATCCGAGTTCAAAGGCGAACGCTCCGCTTCTTCAGAACAATTCCGTCCCCTCCGCTGTTATGCTTGGGCTTGCTTCATCTTGTTTGCCAAAATACTTTTTTTCAAACGAACCTTAAACAGTTCTCTTCGTAAATCTAGTTCCATGATATGAAGATGGTCTGCTGCTTCTTTGACGGTTTCCATGTGCAGTACACTTGCCTTTTGAGAAATAATAGCCAGCGCATCCCAAATGAGCTTTGTGCATGTTTTAAGTCTCTCTATGTGTTCGTCTTCCTGCTGTACCAAACTTTCGTATTGCTCAGCAATATTTTCAGATAAGTTTGTATGTTCCACGTTCTTTGGTATCTTGGGTTGGGTATCCAAAGTTATCATCTCCTTTTTATTTCAAAGTGTAGCAAAGGATGATGACGGATGTGGTACGTAGATACGTAGCAATGAGAGAATAGTAGGGAGCAACCTAGAAAAGTTCAATGTGGAAGAAAAGTATGACTATTACACGGGATTATTTTTATTCTGTATACGATCTAATTTATGTAATTGTTCCTTTGAGGCGTCAATCCTTTCTTCACTTTGAAATATTCACGTTGCTTGGTCCAAATTTTGACCTCCTGTTTGTTAGTTTGAGTGGTATGGTTGAGAACGTTCCATCCTAATGGGTCGTGTCTCTTTGTAAAATACTGAAACAAACGTTCACATACTTTGTAACGAATATATATTCCCATTTAAAGAGTAACATTGTTTTTAAAGAACTGACAGTTCATGTTTAGAAGACTATGTAAATGGGTGTGACGAAAAGACCCAGCATCTATTGCTAAGCCTTTCCACTTATTTTATATACAGAGGCATTTTTATAGTTAACACAAAGAGATTATATTATTTGAAACCGAATATGCTAAGTATAATCCTAATAAAATTAAATCTATTACTATTAAATGAAATATTAAGATACTCTTCGAGAATAATGTGACAAAGTATTGCATTTTCTAACTTTCGGTTGATGAACTTCTTAAAATCAACCATATTCCTCTCTAGTTCTCGTTCTGCAGATCTGACTATCTCCTTATAAGAGGATATCCAATTATTATTGTATTTATTATATTCATATTCTAATTCCTCTTTTTTTAATCTTTTAACATTTACTTTATTTATTTTTTCAAATTTTTCAATCAAAGATGAAAGGCGATCTTTCCTTTTCGCAATAATTTCTTTGAAGTTTTTTTCCTCGATTAAATTAGAAAGATCTAGTTTTAACCTTTCATACCGAACAGACTTATTAGCTTGATAGTAAACATAACCTAAGCTGGACGATCTAATTTCATCAAAAATTTTATTTATTCTATCAATTTGTACATTAAAAGATTTATACCCGCTTGTTAAATCATCTATATTAATATTAACAAAATTCATAGAATCTTGAGCTTCAAACTGACCGTCTTTATTTATTGAATATCTATCTGTGCGAGTTATTAATTGGCTAAATTTGTCAGGTAAGTACTTCCTCATTGTATTAAGTCTATTAATATTTTTCTTAGAGGAGTTTAATATAGTACCAAATAATGTTTCTATTTCTTCTTGTATTCTAACAACCTTCTCATATTTTTCTTCTTTAATCTTTCTCATAGCCTTCCATTTATATGCAGAAGCCGTTAGTGAAAAGATTATGACAGCCGATAAAAAAATAGAAGAAAAACTCAGGAAATTATTAATATTTTTATAATCGAATTCGGCAACCCCTGAGAAAAATTCAGCCAAATTTATATTTCTTATAAATTGAATCGAATTGTGAAATAACATTGGATGAAAATATGATAATATCAATGTCCATATTATTATATTATATATATTTATTGTAAACATATTCAAAAAAATAATTTTTACTGTACGATAAATAATTATTGGACTAATTATATTTGATTTATCTAAAACATTATTTTCATTTATGCGATAAGTAAAAAAATGAGGTGATATATGATACAACAACTTATCTATTAAATAATACCATTCAGATATAATGCGAATAACAGAAACTGATTTATTATTTTTAGAAATTTCATATAAGAAATCTAAGCAATAAGAAAGTCGACTGATTATCACAACATCATAAAAAATAATTATTACTAATCCTATAATAAAAATTGAATAATAAAACATAGGCAACTTCAGATAAAAATTATCAATTTCAAGATCAATTGCTGTAAATATATTAATAATAAAATTATAAACATACACAATAATCGTATAAAGAATGATACGTTCCTCCTAACAATGTTAGGCTACCGAGGCAACATTATCTCTTCCCAAGGTAAACTGTTATTGTTAATAACTTTGGAAAGGATTTTTTTCTATATAACAAATCAGTTTAGCAGCATTTCTCAAATAATATCAAAGGTCTTGTTCTATTTTAAATAACTTATCTTGATCGGAAAGGTGAAGAACAATGTGCTCACGGTTATTTAATTCATCAGGTAATTTATCTTTTAAAATTGAAAATACCAACTGAATTTTTTTTTTCTTTTGCATACTTACTTACCTTCTTTAGTTGGTTTCCATGCATTAACTCTTTTTTATCATTTAGAATAAAATTCAAGAAAGGCAATCCTTCTTTTCTAGCAAACAAAATATAAGCAATATCAAAGCAAATTATTTCTCCTTGCTTCTTTCCCGAACTTGTATTTGCATTAAAACTTTCAAAATAGTAATAGCGTTGTTTCGTTTTTTTATCTTCCTTAATTGTAAATGATATACCATATTGCTCACCATATAATTCATTAGAAACTTTAGCAAAAATAATATTAAAATTCTTTAACTTATTTTTTAATCTTTCTTGGAATTCTCTAGAAAATCTATCTCCATCTAAAACTTTAATTTCTTCATTTAAATTCTTTATATTTTTCTCTACAGAGTTCAGCTGTTCAATTCCACTTTCTAATTCTCCAACACGTTGATATGATTTTGTCAATTCACTAATGATATTTTCTAAATCTTGAAAAGTATCACTAGTAGCTATTTTTTTTGACAATTGTTTTTCTGTATTCAAAAATTCTTCAAGAACTTTCTCTTGTTCTTCTATGTTGTGACGTATTTTAGGTATATCCTGTGTTATATATCTGATTTTTTCTATTACCATATTATTGTGATAGTTCACCAGTTGTTCAAAAGTAATTTGAATGTTGCTTACATTTTTTTTAGCTATTGAATAGATTTCGCGTAATTCTGGTAAGTTTATCTCAGACATATCTTTTTTTTAATTCTGTTTCTGTTTCTAATAAAAGTTGTTCCCGTAAACTCAACTCGCTTATTCTAGAACTAATAATGCTTATTCTATATTTTAAATCATTCATTTCTTCTAATTCTTGCTTATAATTTTCGTTGATATTCAGGTTATTCTTCCTTTTTTCTAAAGCATCAATATTATTTTTGACAATATCTAATTGTAATTCCAACTCAGTTTTTGAATGTTGTTTTTCTAGACGCTTTTTGTATTCTCGTTCTCCCTTTAGCTTACTATTTAGATGTGATCTATCTGAAACAGGCAATCCAAACATAAATAGATGTAAAGTTTCATACTCAATATTAGTTGAAAAGTTATTTAATACTTTTAAAGTGTTATTTATTTTATTATTTTGATATCGAATATAATGCGCTATTAATTGACGAAAGGAAGGCTTAAGAACTTCTCTTTCTCCTATTAATAATTGATCTAGTTTTTTTTCGAAATCTTTCCCTTGATTTTTAGGAAGATTTTCTCCATTAATAGACATAACTTTTTTTATTTCTTTGCAAAAAATTTCGTTTTATTATTATCTCTTTAGAATCTTTCTCTTCTAAATTTTCTATAAGTGTTAGAGTGATAGATACTTCTCTTCTTATCAGATAACTCTTTACAAATTCCACTTCTTTTTTGGTTTCAGGATCTATATAAATCTGCTCTGAATCTCCTCCTAAACAGTAATCTATCAAAGCTAATACAGTAGTTTTTCCAATGTTATTACCAGTCTCCACATCACTTTTCCCAATTGTTTCATCGATGATTAAATTAGCACCTAAATTAAAATCTATCTTTCGAATTATTTCTGAATGAGAAGAGATGACCAATTCTTTTAAGTACATATAGAAACTTGTCCCTCCTCATTTACTTTCACTGCTTCAATTAGATACAACCAATCTAAACAATATGAAAATATTTTTAATGAAATATTGTATTGTTCCTTTAAAGATTGGAAAAGTTCAACTATATTGATATCGCTATTATTATTAACTTCTTTTAAAAGCAAAGATGCATAATAAAATATGCTTGATTCCGGTTTTATATCATTAGGAAGCAACATGATTATACCCCTTAGGATTTTTAAAAATTTTACATCTGATAAATGCATCAACTGTAATGATCTTTACACACATTTCAACTACATCTTCTTCAAAATCATCAAGGTTATTGCTATTTATTATATACTCTTCGACATTATTAACAATATTAAAGAATTTTTCAACACTACTAATATCTTTTTTGCATAGTTCCTTTTCATAAAATGATGTTAGCTTCCGAAAAACAGAAACTCTTTTGTTTTTGCCTTCATGCTCAAATTCCTTATATATTCTATCCAATTTTGTATAGAAAGGAATATATTCATTTATAGTTGTTTCTTTAATAACCTCTAGTTCATTAAATTCAATCTTCTCATCAATGTTATACAAATTTAAATTAGTAGAAACATCTCCCTCATCCAAATCTTCTATAGCTAACAAGTTTACAATAGAAGCCAAATTGGAAGTAATCTTGCTTGGATTTGGTGCTCCCCCAAATTCTCTAATAAACAAGTCATGCACTAGACTATATGATCCGATAGCTAATTGTGATATTGATGTTAATAAGCTAGCTTTATCCAAAATATCTTCTTGAGGAATAAAATTAATATCATAAGGATTAGAATACTTGTTACTTCTTAAATTTTGTGCTTCTTCTGCAATGAAAAGGAATTTAATTTTATAATTATCAGTAGCATATTCAACTATTTTTCCTTTGTTTAAGGTATTCTCGATTTTTTGCCTAGTTGCTGTTGAGGATACTTGAATAACTAGTTTATTTTCATTATCAATTAAGTCTATTGCTGCCATATTAGCACTTGATATATTGGCTGATTCCAGTTTGTAGCCATAAATGCAATTCAGCAAATCTCTATAAAATGTTTCGGCATGAATATTTAAGTCTAAAACATTTAACTTGCCGTTAGTTTTAATTCTGCTAGCTAATATTTCTAATCTTTCAGAGATTTCATTATAGTACCTCTGTCTTTTCATTTATACTAGTTCACCTCTTTGGCTAATTCAAAAGAAAGTATTCTAATAAATAATTTTAGTCTTCCATGATGGAGAGAAGATCGCGGTTGTCCAATTCAAGATCAATCAAGGAACTACGACTGAAGCATTCTTTACTGTCATCATAGACATAACATTCTCCCAAAAAAGATCATCAATATCTTGTTTACTGATATTTTCGGATAACAAAGGTTCGCCCGCCTTCCTATATTACATGATTCTTTTTCCACCTTTTTAGCCTATCAGCAAGCGCCACCCCATTAATCAACTTAATGTTCAACCTCTCCGCCGCCTCTTTAGCAGCCCTTGTAAAATTACTCGTCGTCACAATCCAAGCATCATAACAACCGTGTACCTGCTTACCAGCCTTGAGCCGGAGTACTATATCATTCCCGACATCACGCTTCCAGCGTTTGCACTGAACGGCGATTTTATAACCCTCTTTACCTTTGAGAATCAAATCGACTTCATGATCACCTGATCCACCAACTCGCTGTACTGAATAACCTTGATCTGTATAATAAAGCTCCATTAATCGTTCAAAATCTGTTCCTGATAGTGTATCTACATTAGCTTGGAGAATCTGTGCATCAGTTAGTTTTTTACTCGTTATTTTCCCTTTTGCCTTGCTTACCCCATTGTTCGTGCTAGCAGTTCTACTCCTACCAGTTTTTTTCGTACCAGCGACCTTACTTTTCTTTTTCTGTCGTTGCTTTCGTGTCCACATCGATCCAAATATTTCTCCAATAATCACAGAGCCAAGTAAGATGCCAAAAAGGTACCCCCAATGTAGACCAGGTATTTTAAAATAAATAGTAAGACCGACTATAATAAATAACCCTCTCAATACATAAGCAGCTTGCCTGCCTTCTGCATAATAAGTTCTTGCCACTTACTTTCACCTCATTAGAATATCTCAATTTATATCAAAGGACTATATACCCACGACCAAGGAAATAAAAAAGCCAAATCTCTACTAAATTCTGCATAAATCTTCTTTATTTCTTACACTATAGCATATTCATGGGGATATATGGAACAAAAAAAAAGCCCTTAGTTAATACTAAGGACCTAATTTAGAGTATTTATATAATTTTTGCTAAATTCCATTTTAATCCCGATTAATGAGGCTTGACAGAGCCTTCTGTAACCTTATTTATCTAATATGCTTCTCTATTTTTTCAAACCATACAGTTTCCCACAACATCATCACATGTTTCTCAAACCATTCCGACCATGATGGAGGAATTTTCTCAACCACTCGATTATTATTCTCATGCAATACGGTTTTATAAATTAATCTTTTTACAACCTCAAAGAAACTTTCTATATCTCTCTCAAATATCTCTGAGAAATCCCACTCTTTACTCATCCTAGATCGGCTACTAAAGAAATTCCTTAAATCATATTAACAGTTACATCATTTCATCATATTAAATATTGTTTTGTCTTCACGTGACCGAGCCAATTCCAAAGGTGTTTTTCCATTATCATCTTTAGCCTGAATGTCAGCCCCATATCTTAATAGGATTTCAGCCGCTGCTGCATTTCCATTGCTGACAGCTCTATGCAAGGCTGATTGTTTATACTGGTTCCTACATTCAATATTAGCCCCATGATCCAACAGGAATTGAATACCCAAAACGTTATTACAATCCGCAAAATTATGTAAAGGGGGAAACAGTTTCTTTTCGCAATTCACATCGCAGCCCAGCTCTAAAATATCATTTAACAGGGCTTCATCTTTACAATGAAGAGCGATCCCGAACCCCTTCTTTTCTACCTCTTTTTGATAGATATCCGCATATTCCGTATGTATATAATTCACAATATCACTTGAATATCTAAATGCAATTTCAAGCGGTGTTTCAGCCAACGCACGCTTTCCTACATTTGCTCCTTTTTCTGCTAAAAGTCTAAATGCCTCTAAATTATTGTGTTTACAGCAAAACTGCAAAGCTGTACCGCAATATTCCAGAACCTTTTCTAAATTAGATTTACTTGCGTTCGCAACGAGTTCCTTGATTCTTTCCATATTATTCATATAGCATGCAAACACTAGGGTTTTTTTGATTTTTTCGGCCTTTAATGATTTCCGTAAGGTTCTTTTACTTTCCTCTCCCTCCGGTTCCAAATCATATCTCTGGTAGATAATCAATTCAAAGACATCACTATCAAAAAGTTCTGGATTCATATCGTTGATAATACTATATTCTATTAATTTCCCAGCTTCCACTTTGATACAAAGGATTCCCTTTCCGATCATTATCCTCTCAATCTCATTTGTATATTTTTTAAAAAGAAAAATAGTTACTTCACTAACATATGAGACTTCATTTTCAACAATCCTATAATACCCACTGGTAAACGAATTCTCTGTGCCTGATATTAAATAAATATATGTTTTCCCTTTAACCACAGATTCATCGACAATGCTGTTAACTAAATTTTCTACACTTTTCATACATTCATGCCTCCATGATTATACCTTCTCTGTTTCAGTTATATTAGCATGAAATTCCTGCGCCAGTAAAAAAATCAAACTGATTTTGAGCCCATTCAATTAAATTGTGTGAATCTGGAGTTTTAGCCTTCTTGAAATTGAAGCCATTTAATGCCGTGCTTCCATCCTGTGAAGGTTGAGTCTGCGTTTTATGTAATCCACAAAGATAAATATGTTACTTAATTTATTAATACTTCACAGAAACACACACCACTCCGTGTGCCTTTTGAATAAAAACAATATGTTCCAGCACTCAACCCTAAAGCGTTTTTTTGAATGCAGGAACATATTCAAATTGCCTTCCATTCCTTGTACATCAATGCTTCTCATCTCGATATATTACTACCATGCACTCCACATATACCGAGACGATGGAAAGCATATTCTTCCTCTTACCTCTGAAATTTCAATAAAGGTAACCCTCTCTTGGACACCCTCACACTCAATTAATGGCAGGTTTAGGCTCGCTCTTGAACCCATCAGCCGCACCCATATCTTAACTAGTGCTCTATTCTTCCGAGATTTAGTGGTAATTTCCGGTTTACCCAGCTATGTCAAGAATTTATTTAAGAAATTGAGTTGCAAAAGTTGAATTACTTACATAAAAGATAAATATAGATACAATATGTATCAAATAGGATTCGAATCCCATTTATGTATGATTTCTCTATTGGCCAGTAGGGAAGATAGGAAACTGATTTAGTTCGATCAAAGGACATGGTTACATAGAAAACAGCTTCTAGATTCCTCTTAATCAGCCTAATCATTTTTCTACACGTCATGCTATTGAACACATTCAGGTTCCATAGGAGGAAAGTCATGAAAATGAATAAAGTTTTGATGGTAGGCTCATTGGCATCTACTTTAATCTTGAGCTCTTTTTCTAGTGTATTTGCCCAACCAGAGGTTAATTCTACCGCATCCCATGCGGACATTTTCATCGATTCATCTGTTCAAGGGAAGGATCGAAATGTCCTCCTAAACTTTATGGTAGATTTGGAGCCAAACGCACGTGAAAATGTAGTCTATGAAGATGCTAATGGAAAGCTGTATGCGAACAAACCTGAGTTACTCGAAAAAGTATTTAAATACAAAAAAACTTCTGACAATATAATCGAAACCCCTGATGGCAAAGAGGGATATGCTCTACCAGTTGATAATTTACCAACCCAAATTGTTCTTCATAACGAACAATCTAAACAGGATTACAACAAAACTTCTGTTAGTAATAGTGTTTATAAAGATTCTTCTTGTGCGGCCACTTCAAAATCACAAGGAGAAATTGGTACACAGGCTACACAACATCCATGCACAGGGAGTACAGGTCCCTATAGAAGGGTAACTTCTAATGCTAATTATTCATGGCAATCTCATTATGTCTACTTACCTGGAGGATCAGAGATCCGAGATAACAACAATAAAGCATCTTCCAGCTATAATGGTGATGCAGGCTATGTATATGTCGGAGGACAAGGTGCTAATGGTGGTGGTGTAGATGCTGGACTCATTCATAGTACATTGTATGATAATTGGGGAATGCTGATCAGTGTAGATAGTGACCCTATAGGTTACTCACACCGTTTTAAGAGCAAGCAAAATGTAAATATGAAGTTTTCTATTCCTTCAACTAACAATATAGCTCTTACCGTTAGCGGAATTGATTATACTACCAACCAGAACACAACAATAACCATAGGACGCCAAGCACCAGGTTTCGTTCCTGGAGGTGGGAATATATTAAAACGATTAACTACAATTGGGCAAAAGCCGCAAAATTTTCACAGCGGTTCTTATCTTCATAATGCCCACTGGTACAACAGTCTAATTGGAAATAGCTCAATGAATTACCATACTTGGTCTGCAGCCGATACCAATGCCAGTGGCACATGTTCTTTTACAACTGATGTTGTAAGAGTAAATTATATAAATGCAGGTGAAGAAATAGATAATATAGATATTTAAAAGTTAATCTCTAAAAGAGAACGTATTAAGGAGAGTTTCCTTTGATGCGTTCTTTTTTCCTTTTTTTCGCAACTAATTGTAATTATTGGAGTAAAATATCTAGTGCAGTATAAATGAATGGAGGGCAATATTATATGAAGTTGTGTAAAAGTATTGTTTTATTTTCTTTGGCGGCCTTATTATTGTTTTCGTTAAACATGGGGAACGTAGATGCGAAAGCGACTGTCATTAAGGCACCAGTGATTCTTAAAATCAACCAATATTACATCTTATACACATCACCTGACGCGCCATACATCGACAAACAACAGCGCTTTATGATTCCATTACGTGCAGTAAGCGAGTTGCTTGGAGCGACAGTAAATTACGATGTGCCTAAAAAAACAGCCACAATTTCTTGGGATCACAAGAATATAGAAGTTACAATTAACTCTAACAATGTAACGTATAATGGAAAAAACACAAAAATTGATACTGTACCTGTTCTTAAACAAAAACAAGTTTTTATTCCTGCCAAGGTACTACTTGACGGCTTAAACATTAAGGGCAGCTGGGAGGATCAATTGTTAACGATTAAAGATAATAAATTCAAAAAAAGTAAAGTGATTTCCTATTTAGAGGGCGGCTACGATCCAAATACAATCCCCTTAAGCACGGACATAGATACCAATAAAATTCGCCCGCTATCTTATGAGCTAACCTTACCGGGAGATGGTAGCAGTTCAAAAATGGCAACATTATCTATAACCGCTCGAAATATATCTAGTAAGGATTTGAAATTAGGTAGCGAAGACCTTCGGCCCACTTTCATTACAGATATAAGCTACCAATACGATAAGCAGGATAGAGATCGACCTGCAGTGCAAGCAGGAGCAACTTTTACGCGTACCTGGAACAAAATAGATCTTTCGTCTACAAGTTCTTCCAACAATTTTCAATCCAACCCTCTTAAATATATTGTAGCTGTCGGGAATACTAAAGATTAAATTAGTGTATCTAGCCCCCTAGGCATGTTTAGTATTATAGGAACATCAATGCTCAGTATTTTCCAAACAGGGCATACTAATACGTTAAAATAAACGATTTTAATTCTATACAAAGGACTTTATGTAAGCGAGAGCGCCCACACTTTATCGGGCGCTATTTGTTTAATGTTTAAAGTATTTGTAGGCTATATCTTACAGATCTAATGGGGGCATAAGTAGCATTGGTCGCTCGTTCAATATAAGGATTGGCATCCAATGTAACCTCAACATTGGTGAACCTTAGTATGAAAAACCAGGATACCACCCTGCCGAAATTTGCTATGAAACAACACTTTCAAAACCGACCTCTGCGACCCTATCAACACCAGTACACTAGGTATGCTGCCTCACCCTTTCTATTATATGTCGAGATGATAGAAAGAATAAACGCTCAATCCCCTCCTATTTCACCTCTCTACTTCCAAAAATAAACATAGTAAATCTCCCAACCAATGGGTCATTCTGTAAACTAAATCTCTCTTTTAACCGATAAATACATATGCTGGGTTGTTTATTAAATATCACCTCTCGTCCCTTTATAGCGTACAAACCTTGTAATACATATCTATTTTGACTCACTGTTGTACTCATCTGCGGCTTCGATAATTCAGAAGCAAATGCAAGATGACGTGCTTCACTTGAAAATACCCATCGCATCTAGAAAGGAGTTATGAACTCACTTGAGCGTATTATCAGATGGGATCGGATATGAAAGCCTACGCTTTTATGGTCCCTTTCAGCCACAACATATCGAACAACTTCAAATAATACGTACCATTAATGATCATGCCTTTTTACATATCAGTGGCATGCTCTCCGAAGAACAGGGAGCGGCTTGTATTGGTCAAAATATGGAGCAAGAGCCGATTGTGATTCGTCAGTTGAATGATCAGGGACAATCGCTGAGAAGGCTGTTCCATGGGATTGTTACACGTATGTCCGTACACTGCGTACGAGGCGTGTATACGTTTGAATTGGAGGCCGCTTCCCATTCGTACCAGACGGATATTAAACGTAAAAGACGCTCCTATCAAGATATTCACCGCACCTATGATGATCTGGTCACAGCACTGGTTCGAAAGTATCAGTACGGAGATGCCATTGATACGGTAAGTCACTATGCCAAACTGGAGGCATTTGTTTTACAATATGAGGAGACCGATTGGGCGTTTTTAAAACGTCTCGCCTCCCGCTTTGGTTCCATACTCGTGCCAGAGGTAACCGCAGCCTCGCCCAAAATTTTCTTCGGAATGCCAGAAGGCAAGCAGCATAAGGTAGAGCGGGATGTATTTTATCGGGTACGGAAAACGTTTCATGAATTGGATGCGGAAAAGCCGGGAGAACGTGCTGGCTCGTATGTCACCTATATGATCGAAAGCCTGCAATACTATGCACTAGGCGACCTTATCACGTTACCTATTGGACAAGGCAAAGAACTGGTCGTGGTTCGAGCAGTGACAACCTTAGCAGATGGCTTACTGCACACCCGTTATGATCTTCAAGCCGAACAAGATATCCGCTATGCGCGGTATGAAAACGATCAGGCTACTGGAATTTCGCTGACAGGAACGGTGCTCAAGGTACAGCAGGATTTTGTACAGCTGCAACTGGATATCGACCCGAAGCAAGATCCTGCCAAAGCGTGCTGGTTTCCCGTAGCCACCCGTTATGTCGCCGAAGAACATAGTGGCTGGTACGATATGCCTGAAGTAGGAGAACTGGTGGAATTGTATCTGCCTACACACCGCGAACAAGATGCCTATGTCACGGATTCAGTGCGACAACAACGCCACACCCATGGACAGCCAAATGTGAAGGTATGGCAACATGTGCAAGGTAGCTCCGTCGAAATGTCTGAGCACGAGCTGACCCTATCCACCTCCGGTGAATTTTCCATTACACTGCATGAAAGTAGCGGAATTACCATCAACAGTCCGGGGAATGTGCAAATTCAGGGTGGTCACGTGAAGCTTGATGCTGGGCAGGAACTTTCGCTCGAAGCTGGCACGGCGCTATACTTAAAAGGCGGAGTCAGCAGCATGGTACTGGACGGTGAGACCGATACCAAGGCTCCGGTGATTTATCAGGAAGGTACGGTGAAGGCACCTGTTTTCGTAGCTGACCTCCCTCCTGTTCCAGAACCGCCATTGATGAACATAAAGGCATATGAGGCGGCACAATCCGCAGCAGCAGCCAAGGCTTCATCCAGCAGCCAAGCCTCTACCCCTAAAGCAAAAGTCACCAGTCCAGCAGAGCTTAAACAGGCGAATGCCTTGATGGGTACGGTGTCCAAGCTATTGGGTTCTATTCCAGTGATGGGAAAAGTGGCTGGCGTTGTTGCAGGAGCGCTAAGTGGACCTGCAGGAGGTGTGATTCTGAGAGCAACCGCAGCGATCCCTGTTCGGAGCAAAGGAACCCCTACCGTTGGAGGCAGTAAGGGGAACGGCATTCATCCGTTGAAACACTTGGCTGGTCTAGCATTACAAGGGTTAATTACTCAGTATGAACATGAGCAAGCGAGACATGCCTACTATAGCAAATGGATTCTGGGGAAAGTGTATACAAGCGCACGTCAAATAGTACATTCCGGCAGCCGATTAGAGCTGATCCAAAACTTGCTGACAACATCGAAAACCATGGTTCATGCCTATCATCAGGTACCTAAAAGTGTTAAAGATAGAATGCTGAGGGAATATAAAGAACAAGAAAAAGCTAGGGCTGAAGCTGCTCTTAAAGCAGAAAAAGAAGCTGCACCACCAGAGCTTACAGAAGAAGACTACGAAAAGATCTGGCAGGATTATCGAAGGAACATATATACCGAAGACCGTAGGCCCAAACTTAAACCGGGGAGTTATCGAGGAGAAGATGGTGTTGTACGTACTCGTGACGGTAAACCCGATGTCCAATACTATAGTGAATGGAAACATAATTATCCCGAAGATGATGATTTCTTCATGCAAACTAGGAAGCAAGGTATAACCGAAGAAGAAAAAAAAGTGGATGTTCTATGCTATTTCCATAGAAAACCCTCTTATGGTTGGTGGTCGAGGGGGTATGGACAATACTAAAGAATTAGAGGGGATACTTTCAAAACTGGGTAGAGGGAAAGGGTTCTTTAATATTTCTTCTGGAGTAAGTGCAAAAGTAAGAGTCCAGGAATTATTAGCGAGACAACAAATAGAAGCTAGAGAAAACATAGCTTCCCAAAAAATTAACCAGACTCTCGAAACCAAAGGCTACAAGCCACAGCCAAATGAAAGGTTAACAACGAAAAACCAATATAAACAACAGGATCAACAGGCAAGGAAAACATTACGGGAAGCTGCCTCCAAGGCAGCTAGAGAAGAAAATAGTCAAATTCAAAAGAAGGTCATATATAATGTAGCTAAGAGTACAAATACAAGAAAAGCCTCAAATATAAAAGAATATTTAAAAAAGGAAAAAGAAATTGTTAAATCGCAACTGCCTGAAACTGAGGGGACGGGTAATCTTAAGTATAAAGAAGGTTACCATATTGAACATTTAACCGGAGAAGTTAAAAAATGTACGGATTGGAAAGGTGTCAGTGGTGGGCATAATTATGAGGAGTTTAAGAAATTCTTTGACATAAATGGGAAATATGGATATGAAGAAGTAGGAAGAACAAATCATCCGGATATCTCAGGAATATCTGATATTGAATACAGATTAAAGGTTGAAGTAAAGAACTACCAAGGAAAAAGAACAGGCGAATATAAAGTTATTCCAAAAGAAGATAAGCCACCTCTTAAGAAAACCATATATGACCCTAATGTAATCTCCAGTGATGATATTGTTCGATTAGGAAAAGAGGCTATGGAAGAAGGTATAAAATCGCAAAGAGTAAATCAATTGAAAAGCCAAGCAAATAAGCAAATAATCCGAGGAGTTTCAAGTAATGGATTGAAGTTTGAAGGGATAAAAAATATTGATACTGGAGAAATCGAGAACTTTTATCCGGTATTGAAATTTGGAGAAAATTAAGGAGATAACATGATGAACACTGTTTACAATGATAAAAATAAGTTGATTCTCATGTATGAAGAAAAAGGATTTGAAAAAGGCTCAGTCATTGATGTTCTTGGTGATTTTGTGTTGGAACATGATATTGTTAAGGTATTAGAGGGTTTTTTAAACGAGTATATTGAGAGACGAGATTATATGGGAGTAATCTATTCAGATGAATACGATGTTGGGGATGAAGGTTATTTTGGCGAGAATAGGGTTTTGTTTTATTATGGAGTAGATGATAATTATGATATTGTCAGTTATAAAGAACTATATGATTATTTGCAGGTAGCGTGTAATTTCTATATTGAAAAGAACTCAGATAAAAAAGATGAGATAAACGAATATTTGTTAAGAATTAAATCCAAATATGGTATTGAAGAATAGTGGTTGGGTATGGCGATTAGTGGAGGGCTGCACCATATTGTTAAACTAATTTAGAACTCCAACAACAAGATCGTACAATACAACATTGCCACAATACGAGATAGCCACCCGTGTGGTCTTTTATCCTATTGAGGTTTGTTGATGAGTAGACACCACCCAGTGCCGAATGAACCCATCATTCAAGCAATAACACATTTAACCCATATAATACGTGTATAAAGATTTCGTCATTTAGTTTGTACGCACACATCAATGCTTGAATTTCATCACCTAAATAACGGTTTTCCGTTACATTGACAGGTCGATTATGGTCAGATGCCACCATGATTGACCTGTTTTTTGTTATCCTTATTACTTAAATAGGGTATTTTTTTCAATAATTAAATCTACATACAAATCCAAATGCAAAATATATTTTTAAAGATAATTCAACATCCCTCCACACAAAACAATGACTTGCCATCCCTCCCCATCAGAGTTAACATACACACACTCAAACCACGGGAGGGAAAATACACAATGTCAAATTGGCCAGATTGGTTTCAAGAAGCATTACGCCAACGTTTTTATCAATTTGAACTAGCCAGTGAACGACAGGCTTCATGTTTATCTGAGGACAAAAATCTATTCACTCAAATGGATGAATTCAAAACCAACCAAAACGAAGATATTCAACGTCTGCTATCGGAATGGGAAGAAGCAGTAGGCTATCAACTAAGTCAGGACAAACAATCTACCTATATGAAAGGAGTTAAAGTCGGGATTCGATTGATCCTTCCCATCATACAACCCACAGTTACTCGTTAGCTTTTGATCACTTTAGCCCATGATTCTATTAGTCCAATATTTCATCTATGCTCATTCCACTTTTCAAGGTAAAAACAAAATGCGCTGGTGAGAGAATGGTTATCTTCTCCACAACGCATTAAATAGGCTATCATCAAATTGTTCCAGTATATCTTCCCGTAAGCTTAGTACTTGAATAATTTCATCCACACGTTCCTTAATTTTTGCTTGCTGCTCTTTCTCCTGCTCCAGTATCAGCATCTATTGCCGTAGCTCGTTGAGCTCACTGGAAAGTCTGTTCGTTTCTTCATCTCTTATCCTTATACATCCGGTTGAACAATCGTACAAACGCGGAATGTAAAATTTGTTCATCAACCGATTTGGCATCACAAACTGCTTTACCTTCATTGACATACGTTTTGCATTGCCATACTACTTTTTTGGATGGATTATTGCTGTTCCAGGTTCGGCGTTTAAAAATGGCTCCACAGCATCCACAATATACTTTACTGCTCAGTGCATATTTGCTGGAATCACTCAAACCCCTTACAAATCAAGGAACAAACAGCTTACACATGTGCCTTATGTATGTAAATAAAATATATTCCCGCACTCAACCCTAAAGCAATTTTTTGAATGCAGGAACATATTCACATTGCTCTTAACCCTCGTTCATCACTGCTTCTTATCTCAATATATTACTACCACGCACTCCACATGCCTTGAGTGTACAAAAATGATGACCCTAAGGCCTGGTCGCCCCTTGGCGGAAAATCTATCGTTTTTAGATCAGAGTCTTTATGTCTTTATGTCTTTCTTTTTTTATTTTCTACTGAAAGTGGCCCTCCTGATCCATCTGCCCCAAGGCAGTCTTGGTTTTTCTGACTTTCTGACAATCCTGTCAAACATAAAACCAGTAAAATAATTTATTGCTCAACTACCCCAAAATCATCCACATAAACATATCCTGTACCAGGATTCTTGTAAGCATACACTGTTGCCCTGGTAGCGCCTGCTCCGGTTGTAAAAGGAATGTTTACCATTGTCCAGGATGTACTGTCAGATGTTGCAGATGCATCCGTTCCTTCAAAGCCATTAACACCAATCTGAATCCGCTCTCCTATGTCTGCCTTAACCCAGGCGGTACACATATAGCTGGTATTAGGACTTAGCCCCGTAAGTACCTGCTCGATACCATCTTCTCCGGGTCCCAATCTAACACTCTTAGAGCCGCTTCTTGGTACCGATACACTTGCAGCAGTATCTGAATATGTTGCTGCCCATGGTGAGATTATCCCTTTCTCGAAATCAGATTGCCTTACGTTATTAACATAAAGTAAGCTGACACTCTCAAAAACCGGGTCCGGAGGTGAAGAAAAATCATGCCCGGCAGTCCAGTCAGTTCCACCGAACTCATATGCTCCAATATCCGGTGCCGCACCAACATAATCATTGGTGATTCCAGATATTACAACCCCTGCATTAATAGCTGGAGAAGTAGACTGCAACCTGAAATCATATGCTGTGGGATTCACAAATAACGGATTGGTTTCTGAGGTAATATTATTTCCCTCTATATGAGTACCAGGCAGTGTAAAGGCTGTAGTAAAGATATTGTTGAAAATCCTGTCGCCGTACATATCCGACTGAAAATTACTTCCCCAATATCCTACATTTCCGTTACTGTAGGTGGTATTGTTATAAATCAGGTTAAAATTACTGGGTGTATTCAATCTTATCCCTGTATAGTTTCCCCATACAACATTATGATGCACAGTATAGCCCTTGCTACCGTTATCCAGATAGATACCAGTGCCGGAATAATTCTTTGCCAGATTATCATGGATGTAATTATGATGAATTACCGTCCCTTGCCCATCCCAGGCAAATTCATAGAGTATTCCGCAGTCTTTTGTCAGCTTTCCTGCATTGTACAGATTATTATATTGTATCTGGCTGTTTTGGGTAGGCATAAATATCAGATGACGCCCAGCGTTATATACCGTATTATGACTGATTAGATGGTTTGCCCCCAATAGATAGATTGCCGGAATATCCGCTGCCGAATAATTTGCTTCATGAATAAGATTATTAATTACCTTATTTCCCGTTCCCTCTATACTCACCAGATTACCGGAACTGTAGGTCAAAGTACTGTCTCTAAGCTCATTATTGGTACCGGACATAAATATCCCTGTACTGTATTGTCTGGTAACATCCGAATCATGACTGACATATTCCGCAATCATATTAGAAACTTTACAGTAATTAGAATTAGACATTTTAATGCTGGAGGCAAAGATATTAATTCCGGTAATATTTATGTAAGAGCGGGAACTTAAATCAAATGCATAAGTCCGCTTCTTTGCTTCTACTGTCAAAGTATTCGGATCAACTCCACCAGGTGCCCATAAATAAAGTCTGCCAGTAATGCTGTCATAATACCATTCTCCCGCACTGTCAAGATCTTTAAGATTACCAGTAATATAATAGCTGTTACCGCCTGTCGCTGCAGTATCTATTTGATCAAAGGTAATGGAGCCGTCACTTGAGCTGGTAATGGTACTTTTATAAGATTTGTAGCCTGTTCCCGGAACACTCCAAACCGTTTTGCCAACCCAGTATCCAGGTGCCTGAGTTAAGTTTCCATCCTTGATGGTTGTAGTGGAACCGGAATCAACTGTTGCATATGTTAAATTTAAGGGATCAAGTGTTGGTGAATTGGGCCATCTGGCTTCAAATTGCATTTGCTTATTAACAAATATCTGATTTTTTGTTCCAAGGGAACCCGTCATTTCCGCATAATAGATGGATCCGGAGTAATTTTTCCAGCCAGTAACCGGATCGGCACCGGATACCGTTACGTTCTCTCCTGTATAAGCCTTAAAGTTTATGGGTTCTGCAGAAGTTCCGGAAGTATGAAGTGTTACTGTTTCCCGGTATGTACCACCTCGTATGATGCAGGTATCTCCGGCTTTCATGGTATCTGCTGCCTTTTGTATGGTTTTCCATGGATTTGATAGTGTACCGGTTCCAGTGATGTCATTCCCCGTTGTAGAAACATAATATACGGGATTTGCCTTTACAGTTCCCACACCCAGATTAAAAGTAAATACATAAATCATCATAATTACAACTAAAAATCTAATGCCTGTTCTCTTATTCATAGCTTACCTCCTGGAATGAATTCTATTTTCAGATACGGCTTCTACGCCTGGACTTAAGTTCACTGCTAGGTATGTTCTAATATAGAAATTTGTGTATATATAAGCCCTTAATTATTTAATCGACTTATACCGACTTAAAGTTTATGATTCTTTCGGCGAAGCTTCTCCGATACTGAACCCATCCAGCCATTTCATTGACCATGCATGGTATTATTTTCTTTCCGAAATGGGTGCATGAGCATCCAGAGATTAAAGTACGCTATCAAAATGATTTCATCCCTCTAATGGAAGAATCGCGTGAAAAGTATGAGACTTATCCGAAGCATGTAGTTCCTGAATTCGCATATATTACTTTCATTGAAAATGCAGGTGTGAACAACGAGAAGTTGATTGCCCAGGCACCTTACGCGGGCATGACAGATGATATTCGTGCGGGTAAGTTGCAAGCATAGTCAATCAAGACGAATTGAACTGAAAAGAGCCTGAGCCTGTGCCTCATAACGTAAGACAAATTAAAACACCTACCAATCTGGTCATACCCTGTCTACTTGACAGGGGTATGACCAGATTGGTAGGTGCCCAGCATCTTTTTTAAAGTTCTCTATAACCATCTAATCTCCATTGGCTATTCTTCTTTCTCTTTTTCATCATGAAGCATCATCTCTAATACAACATATACAAACTGTGCTCCGTCCTTCATGCCCTGCCAGTACAAAGCTTCATTCTCCAATGCTTGCTTGTAATGATGCTTATCCTCCCATTCCGAGAATTCAGGTCTGTTCACAATATCCATCTCAGAAAGTCTCTTCGGTTCCTCTGGGCAGGGCATCAGGATCAATATTTACGCTAATTCCCAGTCGGTCAACAACCAGGTTCTCAATCGTACTTTTATCGCTTCCATTATTCCCCGCAAATACATACATCATTGGTATACGTTGACCTTCCCTGCATCTGTTTTATTAAAATAATTGAACCACAGCAAGTTGATTGCACGTCACAGAAGGGAATAACCTTATTTTGTTCAACTCCAAATCCTTACGTTCAAAAATGGTATCCGATCTCGGCACTTGCATATTACCATATTCCTATATTAACTCATGTTACACTTCCCTCTTATCCTCCTACTTTCAAAAATAAACATAGTAAATCCCCCAACCAATGGGTCATTCTGTAAACTAAATCTTTCTTTTAACCGATAAATACATATGCTGGGTTGTTTATTAAATATCACCTCTCGTTCCTTTTTAGCGTACCAACCTTGTTATACATATCTATATGGACTCACTGTTGTACTCATCTGCTGCTTCTTTAATCAGAAGTGAATGCAAGATGACGTGCTTTACTTGGAAATACCCATCACATATAGAAAGGAGTTATGAACTCACTTGAGCGTATTATCAGATGGGATTGGCTATGAAAGCCTACGCTTTTATGGTCCCTTTCAGCCCCTACACATCGAACAACTTCAAATAACACGTACCATTAACGCTCATGCCTATTTACATATCAGTGGCATGCTCTCCGAAGAACAGGGAGCAGCTTGTATCGGTCAAAATATGGAGCAAGAGCCGATTGTGATTCGTCAGTTGAATGATCAGGGACAATCGCTGAGAAGGCTGTTCCATGGGATTGTCACGCGTATGTCCGTACATTGTGTGCGAGGCGTATATACGTTTGAACTGGAGGCTGCTTCCCATTCATACCAGATGGATATTAAGCGTAAAAGGCGCTCCTATCAAGATATTCACCGTACCTATGATGATCTGGTCACTGCGCTGGTTCGAAAGTATCAGTATGGTGATGCCATTGACACGGTAAGCAACCATGCCAAATTGGAGACATTTGTTTTACAATATGAGGAGACGGATTGGGCGTTTTTAAAACGTCTTGCTTCTCGCTTTGGTTCCGTACTTGTGCCAGAGGTAACCGCAGCCTCGCCCAAGGTTTTCTTCGGGATGCCAGAAGGCAAGCAGCATAAGGTGGAGCGGGATGTATTTTATCGAGTACGAAAAACGTTTCATGAGTTGGATGCGGAAAAGCCGGGAGAACGTGCTGGCTCGTATGTCACCTATATGATTGAAAGCCTGCAATACTATGCACTAGGCGACCTTATCACGTTACCTATTGGACAAGGCAAAGAACTGGTCGTGGTTCATGCAGTGACTACGCTAGCGGATGGCCTACTGCGCACCCGTTATGATCTTCAAACCGAACAAGATATCCGCTATGCCCGGTATGAAAACGATCAGGCTACTGGAATCTCGCTGACAGGAACGGTGCTCAAGGTACAGCAGGATTTTGTACAGCTGCAACTGGACATTGACCCGAAACAAGATCCTGCCAAAGCGTGCTGGTTTCCCATCGCCACCCGTTATGTCGCGGAAGAACATAGTGGCTGGTACGATATGCCTGAGATCGGGGAACAGGTGGAATTGTATCTGCCTACCCACCGCGAACAAGATGCCTATGTCACGGATTCAGTGCGACAACAACGCCACACCAATGGACAGCCAAATGTGAAGATATGGCAACATGTGCAAGGTAGCGCCGTCGAAATGTCTGAACATGAGCTGACTCTATCCACCTCTGGTGAATTTTCCATTACGCTGCATGAAAGTAGCGGAATTACCATCGACAGTCCTGGGAATGTGCAGATTCAGGGGGGGCACGTCAAGCTTGATGCTGGGCAGGAGCTTTCGCTCGAAGCTGGAACAGCGCTATATCTGAAGGGCGGAGCCAGCAGCATGGTACTGGATGGTGAGACGGATACCAAAGCTCCAGTGATTTATCAGGAAGGTACGGTGAAGGCACCTGTTTTCGTAGCTGACCTCCCTCCTGTTCCAGAACCGCCTTTGATGAGTATCAAAGCCTATGAAGCAGCTCAATCAGCAGCAGCCAAGGCTTCATCCAGCAGCGCAGCTTCTGCACCTACTGCAAAGATTACGACTCCGGCGGCACAAAAACAGGCTGATGCTCTATTGGGTACAGTATCAAAACTGTTAGGCTCCATTCCAGTGATGGGAAAAGTGGCTGGTGTTGTAGCGGGAGCTTTAGGTGGACCTGCGGCGATTGTTGCAGGCTCAGTGCTGCTAGCAACCGCAGCTATTCCCGTTCGTAGCACGGGAACAAGTCGTGCTGGAGGCGGTGCTCCTAAAGGTGGTTTGCATCCGCTGAAGCATCTGGCTAGTTTAGCGCTCCAAGGGCTAATAAGCCAATACGAGCATGAACGGGCTAAGGAAGCCTATTATAGCAAGTGGATTTTAGGCAAAGTGTATACGAGTGCACGTCACATAGCGCTTTCGGGTGGTCCACTGGAACTGGTCCAAAACCTGTTAAAAGAGTCAAATGCCATGGCTCATGCATATCAGCAGGTTCCTAAAAATATTCAGGAGAAATGGCTCCGAGATTATGAGGAAAAACAACGCCTTCAAGCAGCACAAACGCAGAAACACGAGAATCCAAAACTTGCATTATGGAGAGAAAGAAAAACTAATGAATATACTGCATATTGGAATCAAACTGATTATTTTACAGCCAACTGGTGGCAGGATGAAAATAAGCTAAAACAAGCAGAGCAAGCACTGCGCACTGAAATTACAATGAAGCGCAAACTATCACTGTATGATATTAAAGATCCTAATAAATTGGCCGCCATCCAGCGTATCGTCAACGCAAAACGAACGCAAGTATGGGATGAAGGAACTCTCAATGCCATTGAAGATGGTTTGGTATCGATGGGTGTGGATTCTTCAAATGCTATTGAGTTGGACAAAGAGAAAATGGATGCACTCATTTCTCGATACAATCAAGGCTTCATTGGACAAAAATCTGGAGATTACATGGAAAGGACAGGCTTAAGCGATTTAGTCGAAGATACGACCTATGGGATTGTGGCTACCCGAGTCGGTATGGGGAGTGCTGGAAGTTCTCCTGCTAGGTCCAGCCAGCCACCTATTGCAGAAAATCCGCCTGCAAAACCCAATTCAAAGGGTGGTCCAGGTGTAAACAGGCCCATTGATGAGTTCAATGATTCGGCGATTTATAATGGGGCAAATTCAAGTAGACCTAAGGAGTCACCTAAACTACCAAATTCGAGCAAGCCTCCTGAAGATACTCTAAAAGCTTCTAATGTTGGCAGTGTAGTCAAGAGTGGAAATAAAACGAAATATACGAATTCGGCTGGTAATGAGTTAAATTGGGATGATCAACATCCGAAAAATATTAATCGCGATATTGATAATCTTTTAAACAGTAAAGACCCAGGAAAAGCTACTGAGGCGAAAGTAGCTTCCGCTGTTAGAGAAAATAAGGAGGTAACAGCATTTGGCCAGAAAATTCAAAGGGCCGATGGTAATCCAGCGGGTGATTTTGACGTAGTAACTAAGAATGAAATTATTGAAGTTAAAAAGTCATTAAAAGCTGTCACAGATGTTGAACAGTTCGATAAATACGTTAATATAAATCATGACAGTTACTTTAACCATGACCAGAAGAAAGTCATTTTATATATTGACAAACCATTGACTAATTTACATCAGAACGATCTAATAAAATTGGAAATCATTAAATCTAAAGGTGTTACTATTGTAAACTCTATAGATGAACTCAAGGGGGTATTAAAGTAAAGATGGGGACTCCGGCAGTTATTTTAACGAATAAAGAGAGATATTCTCCTGAGAAGTTGTTAGCAGATAGTATAGTTGCAGCCTTTCATTCGGATGCATCGCTCTATTTCCACAATAATAAAAATTACTCAAATGAGGGGAAGTTTTCATATACAACGCTGAATATTAATAATAGATCATTTGCGGGAAACAACGAATCTTCATTAATCTTTTATATTCATAGTATTAATAGTTCAAGTATTGATTTTTACTATCACGAAGATTTAGGATTAGATACAAATTTATTGCTGTGTCAAGTCGGTCATATTGAGGATATCTATGGTAATCAAGAATTGATATTCAATTTTATTTACGAATACCTCAAGCTAAATCCTGATGATTATTTTTGGATTGCAGATTATGATTGGGTTTACAGTTGGGAAGACATTCAAAAATTAAAATCATTACCGTATGATCAAGATTGGTGCTATAAGAATCCCAAAGACTAACCTATGAGTAAAATGTGACAACAAGATCGTACAATGCAACTAACAATCCAGACATTAAAAAAGACATAAAATCAGTAAACTCTCAAAGGCTTATTTCGACTTGAATCTATGAGTAGGGGTGAGCTTTTTTTATACTCAAGATCAAAAGAAGACGAAAATAATGTCAAAACAGATATAGATAGCAAGCATACAAAACAAGCTTGACGAAAACTGCACATTTACTTTTAAAAGAAATATTGCTGACGCACTAACTGGATGGTATAAGGGAGGAATGGGAAGCCCAGAGCAGATTAGGTGGAGGAATATGACCTCACCGCATTAACTCTAGACTAGAGCGTACGGGAGGTTTGAGTAAAATGGACTTTAGATTATCTATTGGCTCTAATTTGTCTAGAGAAGCCTTGGGGAAGTTGCTTTACAATACGATATGTGAAGTGTTAGTAATGGAAATAAATTTTTATGAAGTAGAAGTAAAAGATTGGTCTGATGCTCGACAGGTGAGTATTAGTTGTACTTATTTTTCTATAAGCATTAATTTAGATGATGAGGATGACTATTTAGAACGTTTCCGAGAAATGAATCTCGAAGATCACGGCCTAGATACAAATGTTCTTATTAGTATTCAATTTGTATCGCGTACTTTTGACATTGGATGGTTAAAGCTACTCGAAGTTATTGGAAAACTATTACGTTTAAACGATCAAGATTTGGTTGTTGAAGATGATTCCTCATACCCACTATTAAAAAGAATTAAAGGGCGTTTATTTATCAATAATAATCTAGATGAATATCAAGCCAGGTATATCACTAAAGAAATTCTAGAGCTACTGAATTATCCTTATTTGGAAGAGGATTTTTTTAAAGATAGCTGATATAGAAGGAACGTTTTTATTACGTCGAACGAGTCGATTATGGTCGGATACTACCATGATTGACTTGTTTTTTTACTTTCCTCTTGGTCCTAATGCCGTTTGGTAATATGAACAAGCTGGTGAGAACATTAGAGGATAAAGGGTTAAAGGTAAAGGGTGAAAGACGAGAAATACCCAATGATGGCAGCTATTTAACTACAGATGGGGAAAATATTAAATCGCCAATGCTAGATCAGTATACCTTTATAAGAAAGTGAGGTTATAGTGGATGATACTTACTCTTGATATAAGTAATGAAGAATTTGATGGAATTATAGATGGTGATGGAGAATTTACACCAACTATTTTTTTGAATTTTCCAAGTGATATTAGAGGAATATACGAATTTGAACTCATAAATACAGTGATAGATATTTATAATTTTAAAGATCAAATACAAAATCAGGGACTTCATGTAAAAGATAATTCACTTTTTGTATTTGGAAAAATGAAAGTTCGAATTGAGGGGGTCAAGGGTGCTGATTTCAAACTAATTGAAGGTAACCTCCTTGCAGGACGTGAGCAATATTATAGTTGGCCATATACAATTGATAGCGGTGATATTGTATGTAAATGCGGGGGAAAGTTATCTTTCTTAGAGGATTGCTACGTAGCATTAATGATTGTTACTGAAAATAAGCCTAAAATAACATTAACATTTGATATTAAAAAAACAGTTCCTTTTGATTTTATGAATAGCAGCAGCATAAAGCAAGCAAATTTAAAAAAAAGTAGAGTCTAAACACATGAAATCTCATGGGAAGTTGTTTGATTTTGAATTTTTCCAAGAGTATTTTGGATCTGGGAGAAGAGCTATTAAGAGTGAGTAGTTCAGATTTTAAATAAAAAGATCATCTAATGGCTAATTCTTATCTGAAACGTTGAGGAGGAATGAGCCTTTTTTCCACGCAAAAAAATAATTTTCATCCCTCCCTATCATTAGCCTACCAAAAGAACAAATTAAAAGATTAAGATGACTTTTAATCTAAGCCTGAGAGGAAGAAATGTATGGTTGATAGAATCATATCTCTAATAACAAATGCTACTTTAGATAAAGATGATCGTGTTATAGTAGCTGCTCTAAAGTTATTAAAAAGTGATTGCAATTTAGAAGAATTAGAGGGTGACTATTTTGCTCAACTTGTTAGTATGATTCCTCTGGTTAAAGAACAGAGTACAAAGGCACTTTTAATCGAAACAATTGTGGAATCTCCAGAATTCGTTTCCGACGATACGATACTGGACGAATATGTGAAACTTATATCCGAAGGTGCGACTAACGTTCAGGAAGCTACAAGATGTTTAGGTGCATTTACTGCTTCCGGCTCTACAAACAATCAAATATTCATACAATTGGCCAATAAATTAAATCATAAATTTGCCGTTGAAATACTAGTTTCAATGGGACGTTCTAATTGGGGAGAAATCCCTCATTACCTAGAATCATTCGCTCAAGAGGTTCAAAAAACACAAAGGATAAGATATCGTTCAGGAATAATTGCGGCCTTTTTATTAATTGTTCATCCTCTGTGCTCAGAATACGCCCATGTCAGTTCGTTATCTTTTGGATATCCATATACTGAAGCGGCTACGAGCGATTGGGCGTGGGTAACTCCAAAAAATACAGAACATATAGTACAAAAGAAAATAGTAACCTCAAGAGAAGCTGACATATTGGTGAAATTAGGGGGCTTATTACGAAATAATAATATAGACTTGAATTCAAACGAAATTACAAAGCTCTACACCGAGTTTTTTGAAGATAAGAACCCATTTGATGTTATTTACATTTTGCCAAAGTAGATATAAAATTGGTAAAAAATCAAAAGCTTATTCCAACTTCAATCTATGAGTTGGGATAAGCTTTTTTCTAAAGATCTAGCTGATTTTATACACACACACAATTAGCCCTATAACAGATTTCACAAAAATATTGTCGTGATTACGATCACGGTTTAGACTGTAAATTTAAGTTAAAATACAAACAATTTAAAATTTATTTTATCTAAAACCAAAGATACTCTGATGGATCACAAAGAAAAAACAAGGAAGTGTACAAAGATGAAAAGAACGGATTTACCTCTTGTCTATTCTTGTTCTGGATGTTCCTCCGCAGCACAAACCGCTAACATGATCGCTATACAAATGGATCGAGAAAAAGTCGCTGAAATGTCCTGCATAGCTGGTGTTGGCGGTGATGTCAAACCACTTGTCAGAACAGCAAAATCGGGACGTGACATCATTGCAATTGACGGCTGCCCCTTGTCCTGTTGCAAGAGTTGCTTAGCAAGACATGAAGTTCAACCCAAACACCATTTCCTGCTGTCTGACTTTGATGTACCCAAAATAATAGGAGAAGATCCTAACCCCGATCATTATAGGAATGCTTACACACAAATCTTAGAACAAATTGGACAATAATTCCCCATCAAAGTTAAGATGTTGTGTATATATAGTAAAAGTATGCTGGCTCTTATTATGTAACAATATCGTAAAATAGTTTGTACTGGTGGCCCCTAGCACATCTTTAAGGGCCACCAGTATTTTTTTACTCCCCGTTGAATCCTTGGATAAAAAATCCTAAACAATTTGGAGCTCTAATTGGGGTCATTTTTCAAATCTTAAGTAGCCCAGTTGCAACATTTGGCAAAGCGTTTCGAGCACTTTACTTACAAGTGACTATACATTTATTCTCTTTTTTAATTATTTTCAGATAACTAAGGTTCCCCTCCTATATTACAAGCTCCCCGCCTCCTTAGCTGCCTTGTAAAATTACTCGTCGTTACCATCCAAGCACACAGCAACTATGTAGCTGCTTACCAGCCTTGAGCTGGAGCACTATCTCATTCCCAACATCACATTTTCCAGCATTTGCACTGAACGGGGATTTTGAATAGCCCTCTTTGCCTTTGAGAATTACTTTGCGTAATAGCGAAGAGCCTAAAAATAAACGTAATGATGAAATCGGTGAATATCACAATATGACAACAGATGTTATATTATACTTTGGTTGAAGTTAAACAAAGGAGATGGAGATGCTTATGATGAATCAAGAACCAAATCAGCAATTAGGTGAAATTATTGAGCAGTTCATACATTCATACATGGCAGAAAATAACAATATCCGCTCTCAAAAAGTAATCAACACTGCAGATGAGGATACCATAGCTCATTTAAGGGGAATTGGTTTTCCCAAAAAAGGAAGACCGATAAAAGAAGTTGTCAATGAAATGAGGAAAAACGTCTATTCTTATCAAACGTTTATGCAACACCCTCGCTTTTTCGCATTGGTTCCTAGTCCAATGTCTCTTTACTCTTGGCTAGGAGATATCATGACCAGCGCTTATAATACCCACGCCGGAAGCTGGATGCTGAGTTCGAGCGCAAGCCTTCTAGAGGGGGAAGTAATCCGGTGGATGTGTGACCAAGCAGGATATCCCGATACGGCTGGAGGCTTATTTCTGTCCGGCGGATCGTTGTCCAATTTGACCGCTTTGGCAGCTGCACGCAATGCAAAGTTATCTGAGCAGGAATATGCCCTTGGAACTGCTTATGTTTCAGACCAAACTCATTCATCGGTCGCCAAAGGTTTACGCATTCTTGGATTCCGTGGTGATCAAATCAGAAAGATTCCAAGTGATACAAATTTTCGTATGGATGTTTCAGCCTTAGAAAAAAAAAGTAATGGAGGATCAGGCGGCTGATATGAAGCCTTTTGCGATCATTGCCACGGGAGGTACAACCAATACGGGAAGCATTGATCCGTTAAACGAAATTGCTGACCTGTGTGAAAAACATAATATTTGGTTACACGTGGATGGAGCTTACGGTGCGTCGATTTTGGCCTCTTCGAAATATAAGTCTCTTTTGAGCGGGATATCGCGTTCAGATAGTATCACCTGGGATGCACACAAATGGTTAATGCAGACCTATTCCTGTAGCGTGGTTTTAACCAAAGATAAGCAGCAACTCAAAAACTGCTTCAGCACACGCCCAGAATATTTGAAGGATGCCGAGACTGATGAAGAACATATTAATTATTGGGATTTGGGTCCAGAGTTAACCCGGCCTGCTCGAAGTCTGAAACTATGGGTGACACTGCAAGCTTTAGGCACGAATGCTGTCAGTGAAGTTATAGAGCATGGAGTTCAACTCGCAGAATGGGCTGAAGATGAAATCAAAAAACATAATCATTGGGAAATTGTATGTCCCGCGCAATTAGCGATTGTTAATTTTCGATATGCACCACCTGGGCTATCCGACCAGGAATTAGATTCACTCAATAAAAGGATCTCCCAAGAAATGGTGACGAACGGGTACGCCACAGTGCTTACGACACAACTTAATGGAAAAACGGTTCTCCGAATCTGTGCAATTCACCCAGATACTACGGAACATGAAATCAGGAATACAATTCAGCTTTTATCGAATATAGCACGCTCATTGAATGAGACAAAAGCCTTTTTGTGATGAAAAATTATGAAATGAAATGCTACACTTTCTGTAAATAGATAAAAATATTCAGCATCACACAAATAAGAGGGGCACGCCGCCCCTCTTTGGTCACTCTTTGAAGCAGGTCAAAAGATATTTTTAAAATTTTATGTGTATGATGGCTAGTTTCTCAATCGTATTGTATTCGTTCTTCTTAGACAAAGGAAAACTCCCCTTCAAGTAGCAGTTTATTTATTAAACCTGTCTACTTGAAGGGGAGCACATCAAAATCGGTTGCCTGTTTCGTAATTTATAATAGCGAGGTTACGAACTTCACCTCTGGAAAGCGGCTATCCGGTCCTTTCATTAAGATTCCGCCTTGATTTTTCAGATACATATCAAAGAAATCCAGCATATAGGCATTGATAACGGAGTTCGCTCTTTCAGGCGCAATCTTTCCTGTAATGCCCAGCATTTTAAAAATCGGAGAAATGAACTGTACGTCGGTAAAATTCAAATGCTCCGTATTTTCGATATAGAGGACTCGTCCCCCTTCGTCGACCGTTTCGCGCATCCGTTCAAGCTCCAACTTTTTATCTTCCGTTACTTGATCCTCCCACTCTCTTGTTGATCCCCTACGCTTAAGCTCTGCATCCGTGTAGACCCGGTTATCCATCACCATTTTTAATTTTTCGAAATAGCTTTCCGAGTTGATAAACAAAAACGGCTTTCGCAGACCCTCTCTGTCACGCAGTCGATAAAGCCCTCCATCAAAGTCTATTCCAACCGCGATTCGCGGATCGTAAGAAGCGTCATAGGCCGTCGCTCCGCCGATGGAATGGCCGAACACCCCGACATGACCGAGATCAATCTTCCCTTTTAGGGGACTTGGAACCTGCCCCGATTGGATGAGCTCGAATTGGTCCAGCGTAAACGCTACATCGCCGGTTAAAACTTTTCCCAACTTGTCACGATTTCCGCTTTCCGTCCGGTAATCATGGTCGGGTGAGAATAAGTCGTTGGTTGTGTTGGTCGTGATTCGACCGTCTGGAAACTCGGTTGCAAATGTATTGTAGGTGTGGTCGATCACTGCCACGATATATCCGTGACTCGCGAGATTTTCGGCTTGCGACGTGTGGAGGAACCTGGACGAGCCGTTGCCGGGATTCGCAAGGATCAGCGGGTATGAAGTCTGTGCCGAAGAGACTTCGGCTCCCGAATATGCATGACTGGATACGTACTTCAGGTGTTGAAACGTGAATCCAGGAAGGCCATAGTTCGCAGCCATATAACGTAAAAGCTTGGTATCGGGAATAAAGGGAGCGTACTTGCCGGTGCTAGCTTGAGTCGGATACCAGACCTGAACCATCAATTCCCTCTTACCTGTCTCAGTTTTGCCAAATGTCTCCTCCCGGCTTGGATCGATGAAATGAAAGACTTGCGTGCCTACCTTCAACTCGCCGGTTGGCGCTGGAAAGTTGAATACAGGAAACACATAGAGGAAGCACCCTGTTCCGATTAGCCCAATCACGATGAAAAGGCGGCCCAGCACCCTACGGATTCGCGAGGCAGTCCGAACGACTTTCGGCTTTAAGAAAACGCCTATAAGCGAAAGCATAAGCATCAGGATCGTAAATCCGTATAAAAATAAAAGCTGAACCCTGTATCCTTCGACAAGCAAATGTATCACTAAAAAAATGGAGCTTGCTCCGCTTGCCAGGAGCAAAGCTGATCTTCGGATACGTTGATTGGTAATAAACAGGAGTGCCAACAAACAAGCACTTGAAAAGAATAGCAGCATTTCAAAAAACCTCACGCCAACTCCCCCTTAACAAATAATCCTATCAATGGATTAGTATAGAGGAGCAGCTAGGTTGATACCATTGATCTAGATGACAATTGCCTAACACTCTTGTAAGGTCGCGTGACGATGGCGCAGAAACGCCAAGAATTATCCAAATGACTGCATCCCTCCAATCTCCGATACAATGATTTTCAGAACTCGGCTTCTTGCTTCGTTTATGGAAGATTCAAAGGCGAAATTGACCGAGACAGCGAACAGACCCCGGCGACGGGGTCTGTTCGCTGTGCGGTGTCGGAATGGTGAGGATGAACGGAAATCGCAGCATACAATCTCTGCGCGATTTGCTCCATGGCCGTCTGCGAAGGATGAACCAGATCAATCGCTTGGTTTTCCGGCGACGATCCAGGAGCTTTGTACAAGCTGTTACCTCGGTCAGCATCACTTCCGCTATTTCTTAATGTCAACATGTAGTGTTCCATTGACTGTCGTTGTATTTACTGTAGCTCCCACAACTTCCGAAACAAATCTAAGAGGAACCATAACCCGATTCGGATATTCTGGCATAACGGGAGCACTTGGCATCATCTTTTCTTCATCGTTCACGTACGCAACTCTGCTACCCACGGTTAATCGAACAATTGTACCATTCTTCGATTTAATTGTAACTTTTTGTGTAGGTCTGTTCCATGTTACAGACTCTCCCAAGCCCTCAGATATGAATTTAATAGGGACATATACGATGTTTGTGGATTTCTCTATATACGGATTGATGTCTGTTGTCAAAATGCTATTATTTTCGTTTGTGGATTTCTCTCCAAATGGATCTAATGTCAAAGCGCTGTTATTTACAGCAACTTCAACATTATAACTAAATTTATATCCCGCCTGCGCGCTCTCAACTGAGACAGAAGAAACGAACACAAAGATAACAGCTAAGGGCAAAATTATGCATTTTAACATGGTTTATTACCTCTCTCTATTTTATCAACTAGACCCTCATTGAGGAGCTAAAACACCGAGCATCCTATTATTCTCCACTAAAGCTTTTGGCCCATTCAGCAACCCTACGACTGCTTTCTTCTTCGGACAAATCCTCGATTCTGGTCATAATAGACCACCTTACTCCACAAGGATCCAATATACTTGCGAATCGATCCCCTGAAACAAAGTTTGTAACGGGTTCCCTTACTTTCGCTCCTCTTGCTACCGCCTTTTCAATGACCTGATCCACATTCATAACGTAAATTCCGAAAGAATAACACGCATTATCTCCATCTGGAGGCAAGACCAATTGATATGTCGGATTCGCTGCTCCCAGCTGCAAAAAACCATTTCCAAAATCTAATTCCGCATGAACAATGATTGTATTGCCATTCTCATCAGGATATTCAGTAATGTCCTTAACCCTCGCATTGAAAACTGTTTTATAAAACTCTATCGCTTCCGAAGGATTCTTCACGGTAATAAACGGGGTAATAGATGTAAAGCCGTTGGGCATTCCATTCTTTGTATATTTGCCTGACACTCCCACATATTCTCTGCTTTCAGTCATTTTAACTCCTCCTTTAAATGCTCTTAACCGTTCAATATAATGCTCATACCTTATTGGATTGAATCCATCAATTCATAGTAATGTTTGGATGCACGAGTCTTATTTAGACTATACCAGGCTTCTAATGTTTTAGAAGAAAACACACCCAGAGCTTTCAAAACATGTACGGTGAATTCCAACGGAGCCGTTCCAGATGCAGTGATCAGTTTTCCATCCGTTACAGCAGACTCCATTTTGTAATACTTTTCGCCTGTGTAGGTGGGACAGGTCATTTGGAGGTATTCCATATCATTGCTTGTATGCGAACGTGAATTCAGCAATCCTGCCTGGGCAAGTCCGATGGTAGCACCACAAATCGCAGCAACCCATATACCTTCCTCTAAACACCTCTCAGCGATTTTTAAGATGGGTTGGTGAATGGTTTCTGTCCATGTATTTCCACCAGGTAAAATCAATGCATCTGTGCTCTTAATGCTGCACTCATCCAGTTTGATGTCAGGCAGGATTGTCAATCCGCCCATGGTAGTGACAGGAGTCTTTTCCATTCCCACGGTAACTATTTTGGATGGGCCCAGCCCCTTTTTATAATATCTTCCTGAGTTCAGTTCGGCAGTTAAGTAACCGATTTCCCAGTCTGCCATGGTGTCAAATACATAAAGATATACCGTACTATTCATTCACAGGTTCTCCTTATTTTATAATTGATCAAGTGATACCAACCCTCAGTGATCCATGATTATTCTCATTATAAAAAAGCTTCACTGACATCTGCTGTCAGTGAAGCTTTTAACGTTGATAATATTCCATTAACTCCGACGCAACCGCAACAAGTTTTTCCTTCAAGCTCTGTGGTTCGATGATCTGAATGGATTTCCCGTAGGGTAGGAGTAAATGAGGGACATATGTATGAAGTGATTTTTCCTCAAGCAAAAAGATGGCTTGATTAGCGGTTCGCTCTTTCAGATGGTGCCCCAAAAACCAATGTAGACATAAGTCATCCAATGCCTCTGACCTGCCTTCGATCATTAAAGAAATTAAACCGCCCTTGCCCACTAAATCAGGTAACAGATTTTGCATAAAAAACTCACGAGCCGAAAAAGCCTCAGGACGCTTAAATAGGCTTGGAGTACGCTTGATCTGTAAAATCCGCTCTGCCCGAAAGCTACGGATCTCATTCCTTAGGTGACAAAATGCAACAGTATACCATTTGTTGTTCCAGTACACCATTCCATAGGGGTCGATCACTCTATTCTTGGGTTGTTCTTCATGGCTCGTGCGATAATCCATTTCGACAGAGAATTGGTTGGCTACAGCCTGCTCCAATTCTACCAATATCGGCTGAAGAGAAGGATCTCCCATGCGATTTATCACTTCAAATCCGGCTAAATGACGGCTAAGTATACTTTCCTGCTCTTGATTCGAATACATTTTTAATTTTGAGGTCGCACTGCTTAATGCCTCACTTAAAGGAGATCCAGCTTCTTTTGCAAAAACAGCAGCATGAAGGAGTGCCTTTTTTTCCTCCATATCAAATAGTAAGGGTGCTCTAATAAAATTATTCAGCAAGCTATACCCGCCATGATGACCCGTGTCGGATATGATAGGCACTCCACTGGCACATAGAGCATCAATATACCGATAAACTGTTCTTATATTTATTTCTAACTTTTCGGATATTTGTTTCGCCGTCATTTTTACACCTGAATTCAGCATCCATAAAATGGCCAGCATATTATCGTTTTTTGGCATAATATGAACCCTCCTCTCTCATTAAAGCTCAATCTTTTATAAATATCACTTTATACTCCCTCATACCACCTATTATATGCTTTTTTCCATCTTATACTTCACTCTCATATCTTCTAATTCCAGATTTACACATAGTAAATACCATAATGAATGGGTCATTCTGTAAACTAACTCTCTCTTTTAACCGATAAATACATATGCTGGGTTGTTTATTAAATATCACCTCTCGTTTCTTAATACCAAACAACCCCCGTAATACATTACATAGATGACGTGCTTTACTTGGAAATACCCATCGCATCTAGAAAGGAGTCATGAACTCACTTGAGCGTATTATTAGATGGGATTGGATATGAAAGCCTACGCTTTTATGGTCCCTTTCAGCCATTACACATCGAACAACTTCAAATAACACGTGCCATTAACGATCATGCCTATTTACATATCAGTGGGTTGCTCTCTGAAGAACAGGGAGCAGCTTGTATTGGTCAAAATATGGATCAAGAGCCGATTGTGATTCGTCAGTTGAATGATCAGGGACAATCGCTAAGAAGGCTGTTCCATGGGATTGTTACACGTATGTCCGTACACTGTGTGCGAGGCGTGTATACATTTGAACTGGAGGCCGCTTCCCATTCGTATCAAATGGATATCAAACGTAAAAGACGCTCCTATCAAGATATTCACCGTACTTATGATGATCTGGTCACAGCGCTGGTTCGAAAATATCAGTACGGGGATGCCATTGATACAGTAAGCAACCATGCCACACTGGAGACATTTGTTTTACAATATGAGGAGACGGATTGGGCGTTTTTAAAACGTCTCGCTTCTCGCTTTGGTTCCGTACTTGTGCCAGAGGTAACCGCAGCCTCGCCCAAGGTTTTCTTCGGTATGCCAGAAGGCAAGCAGCATAAGGTGGAGCGGGATGTATTTTATCGAGTACGGAAAACGTTTCATGAGTTGGATGCGGAAAAGCCGGGAGAACGTGCTGGCTCGTATGTCACCTATATGATCGAAAGCCTGCAATACTATGCACTAGGCGACCTTATCACGTTACCTATTGGACAAGGCAAAGAACTGGTCGTGGTTCGAGCAGTGACAACCTTAGCAGATGGCTTACTGCACACCCGTTATGATCTTCAAGCCGAACAAGATATCCGCTATGCGCGGTATGAAAACAATCAGGCTACTGGAATTTCGCTGACAGGAACGGTACTGAAGGTACAACAGGATTTTGTACAGCTGCAACTGGATATTGACCCGAAGCAAGATCCTGCCAAAGCCTACTGGTTTCCCGTTACCACCCGTTATGTCGCGGAAGAACATAGTGGCTGGTACGATATGCCTGAGGTTGGGGAACAGGTGGAACTGTATCTGCCTACACACCGCGAACAAGATGCCTATGTAACGGATTCACTGCGACAACAACGCCACACCAATGGACAGCCAAATGTGAAGATATGGCAACATGTGCAAGGTAGTGGCCTAGAAATGTCTGAGCATGAACTGATCCTATCCACCCCCGGCGAATTTTCCATTACACTGCATGAAGGTAACGGCGTTACCATCGACAGTCCCGGGAATGTACAGATTCAGGGTGGTCACGTGAAGCTTGATGCTGGGCAGGAGCTTTCGCTCGAGGCTGGAACGGCCCTGTATCTAAAAGGCGGAGCCAGCAGCATGGTGCTGGATGGTGAGACAGATACCAAGGCTCCAGTGATTTATCAGGAAGGTACGGTGAAAGCTCCTGTTTTCGTGGCTGACCTCCCTCCTGTGCCCGAGCCGCCACTCATGAGCATCAAAGCCTATGAAGCAGCATCAGCCAAGGATTCATCTAGCAGCCAAGCCTCTACCCCTAAAGCAAAAGTCACCAGTCCAGCAGAGCTTAAACAGGCGAATGCCTTGATGGGTACGGTGTCCAAGCTATTAGGCTCCATTCCAGTGATGGGAAAAGTGGCTGGCGTTGTTGCAGGAGCGCTAAGTGGACCTGCAGGAGGTGTGATTCTGAGAGCAACCGCAGCGATCCCAGTTCGGAGCAAAGGGACCCCTACCGTTGGAGGAGGCGGTAAGGGGAACGGCATTCATCCGTTGAAACACTTGGCTGGTCTAGCATTACAAGGGTTAATTACTGAGTATGAACATGAGCAAGCGAGACATGCCTACTATAGCAAATGGATTCTGGGGAAAGTGTATACAAGCGCACGTCAAATAGTACATTCCGGCAGCCGATTAGAGTTGATCCAAAACTTGTTGACAACATCGAAAACCATGGTTCATGCCTATCAACAGGTACCTAAAAGTGTTAAAGATAGAATGCTGAGGGAATATAAAGAACAAGAAAAAGCAAGGGCTGAAGCTGCTCTCAAAGCAGAAAAAGAAGCTAGAGCTAAAGCCCTTAAAGCGAAAAAAGAAGCTGCGCCACCAGAGCTTACAGATGAAGAGTATGAGAGAATTTATAGTGATTATGTCTATTGGGCTTCATTAGAAGGTGATCGCAGACCTGAAATTCCGCTAGGAAGCTACCGTGCTGAGGACGGGGTGGTTCGTATAGCGAATGGAGATCCAGATTTTAAATACTACGATGACTGGAAACAAAACTATCCAGGAGATTTTTTGGTTCTATCTAATCAAGAGGGCATCACACCAGAAGAACAACGATGGATGAGCTATGCAAACCTAACAGCAGAGCCGTTTGCACTCGACGGTCGAGGTGGTGAAGGTAGAGCCTTTAAAAATGAATTCTCCAAAATGAGCAAAGAAGAGGCATCTGAGAACGCTAGGCTCGCAAGAGTAAATGTGAGGAGAATTCAACAGCGAATAGATCAAAAAAGCATTACTACAAAAAATGCGTCCGAGCCTATTGAGAATGCATCAGAAGTTATGCCTTCAAAAGCAGGCAAACCCAAGGAGAAACCTCCTAAAATGGAGGGGACCGGACAAGGTCTTGAAAACAGAGGCTATAAGCCGCAACCCGATGAAAGAACGACAACACGAGAAGATTGGAAAGCGCAGGATAGAGAAGCGAGAATACGCTCAAATCTCTCTCAATCTTCCCCAATAAGTATTCCTCCTACTGCATCAGTAAAAATACAGTCAAAGACTGGGTATGAGCAGATACAGTTTAAATGGTCAGACGGTTATTACAAGTATGAAGGACGTTGGCATACGCGAACACCTGGAGCGCCTCAAAATCAAGGAAATACTTGGGTTATTGAACGAACCACACCAGGAAATACTACTGGACAGCAGAGGACGTATCATATTTTAACTGGTGATAATCAATGGACTCCAAGACATGAATGGCAAACTGCTATTAACGCTAGAAAGAATGGTACTGCGACAGCAGAACAAAATAAGATGTTGGAAAATGGACACTGGCCAGCACCATAACAAGGAGATGGAGTCATGGAAATAATAAATAGTAAATACTATGAAGGTTATGAGGGCGAAGGAGAGATACAATTTATAAGGCATCTCTCTAATGGTGATAAGTATGTAATAAGAATCTGGGATGGTTACTTTGATGAAATAATGAGGGGAATAAAGCCAGAAGAAAGCGGTTGGACAGATCTGGCATATTACTACAATGTTGAAGAGCCTTGGTGGGAAAGACCATGGCAGATCCCAGATATAGCAATTGCCTTAAAACAACTACAAGAAATAAAAACAGAGCAATTAAATGTGGAGACAAAGGAACTGCTTATAGAGCTTTGCAAATTATTGTCTGATTCTTGGAGATTAAACGAAACTGTGTGGATTGCTGATGAGTAGTACGCAATATAATTAGCTGTTGTAGTTTAACAAACCAAGAGCAGAATCATACAATACAACTAATAAATCAAACACTAGTAGTTCAATACTTGATAAACTTTCAATGCTCTTTACAACTTGACTGTAGGAATAAGCCTTTTTACACAGGTTAAATGATTTGCCATTCCTCCCCTCAGAGTTAATATACACCAACCACGGGAGGGAGATGTGTAATGTCAGATTGGTTTCTCGAAGTGTGGTGAAATGATTTTATCAAAGATTTTCCGGTGAACAAAAGGATACATTCTACCAAAAGATGAAGCATCTATTCGACAGTTGGGCAAAAATAAGTTTATAAAAACCGATAGGACATGGACTAACATTAATCTTTAAATGAAGTTCATATTCCATTAGAGGCGAAACAAAAGAATGAATCTTAAAGAAATTGAGAATTTACCTGATGTATTACCAACAGAAACATTATCGTTGATGTTTCAAAACGTATTGAATGAATTTGATACGGGTAAAATTGAGAAAAAGGATTTTTTATTAATTCTTAGTCAATTAACAGATAGACAAGTTATGACCTACGAATTATTGGAAATCAAGGTAGGAAATAGTATAGATAAGGTGCTTCACAGGTTGTGGAATACTGACTCTTATGATGATGTAGATATCATTCTTTCAATTGCTGTAAACCTCGGACTAAAAAATTGCTTTCAAAAAATTAAAGATTCAATAAATCAAGATAAGGATATAGACGAATTAATTTTAAAAGAAATTATAGAAACAATTGATGAAGTTGGTGGAAATATTTCGAATCCATATCATAGTTTAGAAAGATTCAAATAAGCCATGTCAATAGTTTGTCGATAAATTCGGATAATTTTTCTGAAAAGGCTTAACATTATGGGTTTTCTACTTCATTTTCCTTCAACTCAACTAAACTCAACAAAAATGCACCCTCTAGCATTCATTGGACAAACCAAGAGGCTTGTTCCAATGTCACACTAGGGGGTGCTCTTCTAATCAGGGGAATTTGCTTTACCCTTTAACCGACCCGGCTGCGATTCCTTCCACAATCCGGTCACTCATGATGAGGAACACGAGCAAAATGGGCAAAATGCTGATCATCAACGTGGCTCCGATAGCTCCCCAATCGGTCGTATATTGTCCGATAAAGTTTTGAACGCCGACGGTCAGTGTTTTATTTTCGTCTGAGCTGATGAACGTATTGACGAAAATAAACTCATTCCAGTTGTAGATCATGTTAATAATAGACGTCGTTGCCATGACTGGGGTGGTCATGGGCAGCACAATTCGGAAGAACATCCGGTTTACAGAGCAGCCGTCCATAACGGCCGCTTCTTCCACTTCACGGGGCAGGGCGTAATAGAAGCCCAGCAAAATCATCATCGTGGTCGGTAGATTAAAAGCGACATACGACAGGATGATGGATACTGAAGTGTCTGTTAAGTGCAGTTTGAGAAACATACTGAACAGCGGGATCAAGGTGGAATGGACCGGAATCATGAGTCCGACCATAAAGAGCCCGAGGACCAGCTGACTCCCTTTCCACCGCATACGTGTAATGGCAAACGTAACAAAGCTGGCCAGCAGTACGGTCAGCACCACAGATATGACCGTAATCCACACACTATTAAAGAAATACCGCCCGATATTGCCGCTGGTCCACACATTCATATAGTTTTCCCAATGCGGCTGGGACGGGAACGCGAACGGTGGAAGATTAAACACTTCCTGATTATTTTTAAGCGAGAATAGCATCAGCCACACCAGTGGTAAAAGCTGCGTCACCGCCAAGATGATCAACAGTATATACAAAGCGGCATAACCGACCCGAGTTAACATTTTGTCGCGGGTAGCGACTCCAAGCGGATAGTTGGCGGCTGCCTGGGTTTTCATATCCGTTCCTCCCTCTTCCTGTCCTTTGTTACCCCTGATCTAATTGCATGAGTGTCCTATGAATACTGGATGGTATCACTAGTAGCGGTCACCTTGCGAATCACCCACGTAGCAACCAGACAGATGAGCAGCAAAGCAAAGGCTGTAGCGCTACCATATCCGAAATCGAAGCTGCGGAACGCCTGGTGGTACATGTACGAAGCCATCACTTCACTGGCTCCGTTTGGCCCACCGTCCGTCATGACGTAGATCAGGTCAAAATATTTGAGCGAGCCGACAATCGACAATATGATCGTCACATTAATTACCTCGCGCAGCAGAGGCAATTTGATACGAGTTGCAATCTGCCAGGCACTGGCTCCGTCGATCCGTGCAGCTTCCATCAGCGTTTCGGGAATGTTTTTCAGTCCGGCATAATAGATCAGGATATAAAAGCCTGCATATTGCCAAATAATCGGAATGAACAAGGCAAGCAGCACCAGAGACGGATTAGCTAACCACTCGGGTGGGTTGTGAACTCCGACTGACGCCAGCAAAGAATTCAGCACTCCGTTGGTCGGGTGATACATTTTGAGCCACAATTGAGCGATCGCTACAGAAGACAGCAGCATGGGAATCAGATAAATTTTCCGCAGCAGGTTCGCTCCCTTGATTTTTCCTGACAAAATCATCGCAACGACCAGATAACCGATCAGACTGATACCTGAAAACAAGGCCAGCAACAGCGAATGCCAAGCACTTTGCCAAAACGCCGCGTCTGTGAACAAATGTTGATAGTTATCCAGCCCTACGAAAGTCATAGCGCCGATTCCATTCCACTGATTCAGACCGTAATAGCCGGTCAGTACGATGGGCACATAAATCACGGCGAATAACAACAGCAGGGAAGGCAACACATAGAGAGCAATGACGAGCTTATTGGACATGACCTTTTCCACGGTCAGACCTCCTTAGGTGGTCAATTTCAATTTCCTTTCTCAATGGCAGCCTTATGCTGGTCGGCAAATTGCTGCGGTGTCACCGCTTTACCAAACAACGCCTGAATCATATTCAAATGCACCTGTGCCGCATTCGGCTTCATCTGAACATCAGCGAATAATGTAATGTTGCTGGCTTCGTTCAGCCCATTCAGCAGATCGACATACAGCTTGGGCAATTTTTCTTTGGAGGTATCCACTTTTGTCGCTGGAATAACGCCTGCCTGTGTGACCGATTGCTCTCCCCATTTTTCTACGAAGTATTCAACGAATGCTTTGGCTTCTTCTTTCACTTTGGAATTTTCCGAAACGAACAAGCCTACTCCCGGACCTCCTACCCAGCTGTTCTCGTCGCCCTTGCCGCCTGCAACCATCGGGAATTTAAAGAAGCCAATTTGATCTTTAAACGCTTGTGGAATTTCGGGATTAGTCGTAAAATTCGGCAACTCCCAGGTAGCCATCAAATACATCGCCGCTTTGTCGTTCATAAACTCGGATTTTCCTTCATCATTGGACAAGCCGTTAAATCCTTTGTTAAAGGCATTCATATCCACCAGCGTCTGAATTTCGGAGGCCGCCTGAATTAAACCAGGATCATCGAACGATCCTGAGCCGTCAATTGCTTTTTTCAGCGTTTCGCTACCTGCTATACGGTCTGCCAGATACATGTACCAAAGCGAGCCCGTCCAGCGATCTTTATTGCCCAATGCAATCGGTGCAACTCCATGATCTACGAGTGTTTTCACCACCTGCTTAAATTCATCAAATGTCGCAGGTACCTTCAAGTTGTATTTTTGGAATATGGCTTTGTTGTAATAAATGGGTGTTATGTTCAATTCGATCGGAAGCGCATACGTTTTGCCATCCAGCGCATAGGCATCGGTCGTTCCCGGTACGAATTTGTCCTTCAGCTTGGAACCTTGCAGCAGGTCATCCATCGGCGTAAATAATCCGCCTTTAACGTAAGGCTCCATGAAGCCCGCTGCCCAGGTGATACCGATATCTGGCAATTCATTGGAAGCTGATAGCACTTTGAGTTTGTTTTTGTATTGTTCATTTTCCAGCACTTCCTGCTGAATGACGACATTCGGATGATCCTTTTGGTATTGATCTATAATCTGAGTTACAAGCTTGCTTTGCTGTGCCGAGCTTCCCTCTGGCCACAGGTGCATCATTTTGAGCGTAACCTTGCCCCCTGCTCCACTGGAACCGCCTTGACCATCCTTACCAACACCACAACCGGACAGCACTAGCATGAATGACAGCAGCAGGGTCAACCCAGCAACCCATTTTCGATGTGAGCGCTTACGAACTGAATACTTGTTGGACATCGTTAGACCTCCGTTATTGTAATTATATTTTTTGTAACCGTTATCATTTGTAAGTTTAGCACTCTATTCCTGCTTCCAACAGGGTACGCTCATTGGGTATAATTCCACTTTTATTGGGTTGTGAGCAGCCTATATGTCAGTCGATATTCTCCGGTCCTTTACGCATCTGCTGCCTATAGCGGCTGGGACTTACCCCCTCGGTCGCTTTGAATACTTTAATAAAATATTTATCTGTCCGGTAGCCTGAGCGCTCACCGATCTGGGCAATCGTCAACTGGGTATGCAGCAGCAACTCCTTGGCCCGTTGAATCCGCAACCGGTGCAGATATTCGCTGAAGGACAAACCACTTTGCTCCTTAAATAAAACACTAAAATAGCTCGCATTCAGGTGTGAATGCGCCGCAGTCTGCGCCATCGTAATGGGCTCGTGTAGATGCTCCGCCATATAGGCGAAGGCTTGCCGTACCGGATCGCTAAGCGTAGCCGTTTGGAGGTCAAGCTCCAGCAGAACAGGGTCAGCCAGCTTGTCCAGCTTCTTGTAGCGCTGCCGCTCCTCTTCCAGCTGAAGCGCCTCATTTACCGCATTCAGCAGCTCCTGCTTATCAATCGGCTTGAGCAAGTAATTAACGGCTCCGAGACGAAGCGCCTGCTGGACATAATCAAATTCCGCATATCCCGAGATCACAATGATCGCCGGACGATATGACTCCCGTTCCAGAGAACGAATTAAATCCAGCCCGCTGAATTCCGGCAAACGGACATCTGTAATCAGCAGATGAACCCTCTCCGCTTGCAGCATATGTAATGCCTCCAGGCCATTCCCCGATGTCATAATTCGGTATTTCCCGGAGGCCCACTGCTCCAGTGTCTGATGTATCCCCTGACGTGTTCTTTGTTCATCGTCCACAATAACAATAGTCTTGGATGAAAAACTCATTCCTACCGCCCCCCGTATTCATCAGGAATTTCAAAAGCGACCACAGTTCCTTCCTGCACAGCACTGTGGATCAGCACGCCGTCCGTTCGATAAGATGCGCTATCATAATAGAGAGCAAGCCTGCGCTGCACATTAACCAGTCCCATACCAGTTCCCTTGCTCTGACAAGCAGATCCCTCCATCAACGCTGTACGCACAGCTGCAAGTTCCTCCTGTGTCATTCCAGGTCCGTTATCTACAACCTCGATCTTAGTCCAGCCCAACCTCGCCGAAGGAGTGATTCGAATTTCAACACGGCCATTGCCGATGCGATTTTCGACACCATGTAAGATTGCATTTTCTAAAATGGGCTGGATCAGCAGCTTAGGAAGCGGAATTCTTGCTGCCTCTGGTGGCATATGAATTTGCCAGCTTAGGCGTTCGCCCAGACGCATCTCCATCAGTTCCAAATAACGACGGACTTGGGCTATTTCTTCTCCAAGTGTCACCCAAGAGTCATGGTGAGCCGGTTCGATCACATAACGAAACAGCCGCGACATGGACACCATCAGCCCGGCAAGTTCTTCCTCTCCCTTCTCCTGTAGCGACCAGTTAAAAGCATCCAGCGTGTTAAAAAGAAAATGCGGGTTGATCTGCGCTTGCAGTGCTTTAAGCTCGGTCTGACTTTGTAAAGCCTCCTTCTCGCAAATGACATGGATCAATTCATTGATATCGACAATCATCGTGTTGTACTCTGCATTTAATTCCCGTAGTTCAACCGCTGCTGCCGGTTCTGGATTCAGGGCCAATGCCCCTTCCCGTGAACGACGCATGGCCTGAATCAAGTGACCTATCGGTCTGGTAATCAATGTTGACAACATAAAAGACATGAACAGGAACAATACGGCACCAAGAGACGCCGAAATAATAAGTGTCGTCCGTAAAACCGTAATTCCGTCTGTGACGACGCTAACTGGAATGAGGATCAGCAGCGACCATCCTGTCCGTTCCGATTGCTGAACTGCCTTCACATACTCGCGCTCTCCAATATGAACCGTCTGTGTCTTGCTGTGCAATACATCTAACAAATTAGTCTGATTCATAGGTTCACCCGATAGCAACTCGCCTCCACGATCTACAAGCAGCATGGTCTCATTTGCTTCTTCATTGGTCGCTGACGTACCATTTAGCCCAAAATAACTTCGGTCCATGCGGGTAATCAGATATCCTCCGCGTGAAAACCAGCGATCTACCAGGCTCACCTGCCGAATCGCCAGCAGCGACTGGGGGTTTTCAGGATCTATGCCGATCCAGACCAGCCTGCCTTTCATCTCATTTGCTTCCCGAATGTCCGCCTGTCCGATACGGTCCTCCAGACTGCCTTCTCTAATTGGAAACAACATCTTCCCTTCGGCGGTATACAGCTCCAGCGAGCCAACGCTCGGCATATAAGCCTGATAGCTATGCATCACTTGCAGTAGCGATTGACGCTGGCCGAAAGTCACCTTGCCCCCATTGCGCTCCTCCAGCAAAATATGCTGAACAGATGGATGATTCGCCACTTGTTCCGTCAGGCTGTCCATCTGGCCGATTAATGCATCCAGTCTGCCGCTTGCTTGCACTGCGGTCTGACCAATATGCCGCTCGGCGCTGTCTTTTAGCAGGTGAGAGACATTGAGGTAAATGAACGCCCCCGCCACACTCATCATAATGAGCATCACCAATATAAAGCCGATAAAAATCTGATTACGCAACGTGTTTAATGGTTGGAACCTTGAACGCATAAGCCTTCTCCCCCTGAATCATTGCAGAAAAGTTGATAATGATAGCGCTTTCTATTTTCTATTCTAGCGCATCGTTCCCCTTTGTTGGCATCTTTTTAGCAGAGATTAATGAAAACGACCAGCACTCTTTGAAATCATTACGTTTGATAATAACACGTAATAACGATGTATATTAAAAAAGCCTTAACAAAGATAACACCTTATCCTTGTTAAGACTTCGTTTGCATTACCAATAATAATCCTCAGCATTACATTCAATGACAGGGTTCAGACATTATCTTGTGGATAACGAAGCCCATTTTTGCTCCAGCCACTGATCAAATTCAGCACCCTTGTCACCTTCATATGCGTCATAAATATCAACTCTCATCTTGTGCAGCTTCTCGCGAAAATCGTTATAGGTATGGTCGGCTGGCAGGCTTTTTTTAATCCGCACCAGAATCTTCGTCAGCCCCTTAACAAGCTCACCCTCTTTGCGCACAGGCGGCTGTACGTTTTCTCCCCATTCCTGAAGCTTGTGGTAAGCGGCTTCCTGAACAGCATATACCATATCATTATTCATTCGGTGCGTCAGCAAGTCAATTGTCTGCTGGTTCTTCCATGCACCCAGATCATTCACCGCAGCTAGACGCGCTTTCCAATCGGAGGTTCGGTTTGCAGCCACCTTAAGCTGCTCATATACTTCTGCAAATTCCTGCTGAGTTTCGTTGTTTTCCAAAATAATCTCATCCTTTTCTAAAAATCACTACACTGCTGTTTATCACGATTGCCGTTTGTTAAATATAACATACTTGCAGGTCTTCTTCTAAAAAAGATCAGAATGAAATGTAGCGGATTCCAATTTAATAAGAGCCTTGCTTAGTAAGGAGATTTATAAGAAGTCCGCACGTGCTGGTGTAAATGCATCTAGCAGAATTCCGTCATCCTCCAGCGGGATGCAGCCATGAAGAGTGTCAGATGGAAAATGAATGCTGTCTCCTTCTTTAACAATCTGCACATCCTTGGTTTCGCCATGATCGATTATGAACTTAAAGCTTCCCTTCAATACATAAGTGACCTGTTCATGGACATGCTTATGCAACAGGATCTCCCCAGTTTGAGCTTTTAGCAAACATCACTTTGACATACATAAGCTGGTCACTGTGTGCCAGCACTTTCCGGGTTGTATTACTGTCTACTGTATCCATTAGAATATCTTGGTCGTTAAAAAACATGAATCATTCCTCCTCATTTAGAACCCAATCTATTTAAGATGAGTTATTTTTTAAAGATTCATAAATCGGTTTAGTTTAAAACCAGCGGAAAATAAGCCAAAGTAATCCGGAAAGGGTAGTAAAGTCGGGATCGGCGAATGTCACTCCTTCGGCACCCAAAAAAGAAAAGAGCGGCAAGGTGAGAGCCGGCAGCAGACAGAGCAAAAATCCATTAAGACAACTGGAAATGACTGCCCCTCTAAAACCACCGCTAGAATTGCCAAATATCGCGGCTGCACCGCCAGCGAGAAAACAGGCCATGATCCCCGGTACAATAACAGGCAGTCCGATAAGCGGGAAAAGAAAGACGCAGGCAACACCTGTGAAAAAGCTGACCAAGAAGCCTACCAACGCGGAATTGGGTGATTTGTCGAACAGTACCAGAACATCTACCCCAGGGATTGCTCCAGGTGCAAACACTTGGGAGAAGCCTTTGAAAGCGGGTACAATTTCAGCCGTGAACAGCTTAACACCTGCTTTTGCGATATACAAGCCGGCAGCAAAAATAGCTGATTGTTCGAGGATAAAGACGAGGTATTCTTTGCCGTCAGATAATTTGCTGACATAATCAGAACCAGCAACCAGTGCAGATACCAACAAAAGCACCAGCATCGTCAAGGTCGTTGCCACATTGGGATCACGCAAAAAACTGATGCGGTCATTTATTTTTACATTTTCGGTGTCATGTTCACGATTGCCTAAAACTTTTCCTAGATAGGTACCGAGAATGTAAGAAGTCATGGAAGCATGAGCAATTGTATATTCATCCGATTTAATAATATTTTTGCTGGCATTCCGGAGCAGGTAAGGAAACACCGCCATGTAGCTCCCAATGACCAAAGAACCAACGATGATTGTAGTCAGCGAACTGAGACCCAGACCTTTCATAACGGCTGTAGCGGCAAAGCTCATGAACAGAATCAAGTGAAGAGACAAATAAATATACCCCTACCCCATAAATGCTGGACTCCTAACCTAAATATACCTTGTTGCAAATCTAATAATTTCGAACAAAATCTTAAAAATATACGAATTTTATGAACTTGTTTGATGGAAGATTTGAACATAAAATGAAAATGTAATCGGTTACAATATCATTTATATAAAGGAGGAAGCAAGAATCATGAAGAAAAAAGGGTTCAAAAAAACATTTTTCGTCATTGCCTCCCTCGTTATGGGCCTTACACTGTATGGGTACACTCCACCTTCGGCAGATGCAGCCAGCGTGAAAGGATATTATCACACCCAAGGAAACAAGATTGTAGATGAATCCGGGAAAGAGGCCGCATTTAACGGTCTGAACTGGTTCGGCCTGGAAACCCCTAATTACACCTTGCATGGACTGTGGAGCCGCTCAATGGACGACATGCTGGATCAGGTGAAAAAGGAAGGCTATAATCTCATCCGTCTGCCTTACAGCAATCAGTTATTTGATTCCAGCTCCCGTGCTGACAGTATTGATTACTACAAAAATCCTGATCTGGTCGGATTGACTCCGATTCAAATTATGGACAAGCTGATCGAAAAAGCTGGACAACGCGGTATTCAGATTATCCTTGACCGTCACCGCCCAGGCTCAGGTGGACAATCCGAGCTATGGTATACCTCTCAGTATCCTGAGTCCCGCTGGATCAGCGACTGGAAGATGTTAGCTGAACGTTATAAAAACAATCCTACCGTCATCGGTGCAGATTTACACAACGAGCCACACGGTCAGGCAAGCTGGGGAACAGGCGATGTCTCCACAGACTGGCGTCTCGCGGCGCAGCGTGCAGGGAATGCCATTCTGTCCGTGAATCCAAATTGGCTGATTCTCGTAGAAGGTGTGGACCATAATGTACAAGGCAACAACAGCCAATATTGGTGGGGCGGCAACCTGACAGGTGTGGCTAATTATCCTGTCGTACTGGACGTGCCGAACCGTGTCGTATATTCACCACATGACTATGGTCCTGGTGTGTCTTCGCAGCCATGGTTCAACGACTCGACCTTCCCGTCCAACCTGCCAGCAATTTGGGATCAAACCTGGGGCTACATCAGTAAGCAAAACATAGCTCCAGTGCTGGTTGGTGAATTCGGCGGTCGCAATGTCGATTCGTCTTCCCCTGAGGGTAAATGGCAAAATGCACTCGTAGACTATATTGGTGCCAACAACCTGTACTTTACGTATTGGTCCCTGAATCCGAATAGCGGCGACACAGGCGGTCTGCTGCTAGATGACTGGGTTACCTGGAATCGTCCGAAGCAGGACATGCTGAGCCGGATTATGAAGCCTGTAAATTTCATAGCAGAGCAAGCGAAAGCAAGCGCCGAATAGGCACAGAACTTCAATCCATTTATTAAAAGCCGATTTTTCCTCCTTCAGTCCAGCTTGTGCTGGGACTACGAAAAGGTGGAGAAACGGCTTTTTCCATTTTCCAGTTTTACACATTGTAAATTCCCTAATGAATGGGTCATATTGTAAACTAAATCTCTCTTTTAACCGATAAATACATATGTTGGATGTGAAAATCATTTCGACGAGAGACTCACCATGAACGTAAACATAATTAGGAAGGAAGTTTTCATGTGATTATTTGGAAGGGCTTTGGTATTTTAAATATCATTATTCCAGGAATTTTATTCGTTATTGTCGGCAGTTTAGTATCCGCTCTTGGGCTTGACTCCATAGATTCCCGGCTGCCGATGGCTTTTGTGTTCATTGTGTCGGGAGTTATTATCTGGTATTTGGGTAAAGCACTTAACGCCGACTCGGACAAGGTGCTCGTTGATATGGAAACAGGACAACGCTATCGAATGGGGACCCAGCACAGTCTGTTTTTTATCCCTATGCATTATTGGGGCCCTGCCGGTCTAGCGATCGGATTTATTTTAATCGTTGCATCGATATTTATATAACGTGGATTGCAAAACATGAGCTATTCCAAACACCACAATGCGAGCTAGTTGCTCCACTGTGGTGTTTTCCCTTATGTAGAGCGATTATGATCAGATACTCCCCTGGTTTATTTGTGATAAAGCTTTTCTCACAAGCTGATCAGCTTGTCGAGTGGTCTCAGGTAAGCGATATTGTGGACAAAGCTTTAATATCCAGTTGCAGGCCGTTTCTAATGAAATACGATGCCCTACAGATACAAACAAAGGTTTAATGTTGTCCTGGGTTCTTAACGCCCCGCCGATAATCTCCTCATGATCCATTAATAACGAACATGCCCCTCGTTCTCGAGATGGCTCTTCGAATTCACCCCATAGCCTCGTTTTACCACATCCAATTGTAGGAATATCAAATATAACACCTAAATGACTGGCTAATCCGAATCGTCTAGGATGGGCAATTCCTTGTCCATCACAGACCACCAGCTGGGGAGAGGTCTTGATTTGCTTCAATGCTTTTACTATAGGCGGCAGCTCCCTGAATGAAAACAATCCGGGGATGTAGGGAAAATAGACAGCATCTTCAACCACTATGGATTCCACTACTTGTAATGAGCTAGCATCTAAAATCACGATGGCCGCAACTAAGAGATCACTTTGTTCACTGTATGCCACGTCTACCCCAGCAACATATTGAATTTCAGGGAATCGATCTTCTTTTGTAACTTTTAAAGATAACTCCTGCTGTAATTTCACCGCTTCTTTTTCATCTAGATCCCATTCATGATTTATGATTGGTTCCATTTTTCTGTGCCTCATTTCTATCCTCTTAGAATGTAATTTTCCGAATGTCCTCTATATGTTAATGGATCAGCGTGTTTGCTATTGAGATGGCGAAAACCTAGCTCATGCTTCGTCCTAGCTGCTCAACCTTGCTCAGCCATTCGTTACGCTGTTGATCTGTCCTCTTATTCATAAGATCAATGGTCGTAGAACGCACTGGCTTGACACCGCATAAATGTAACGTGGAATCCTTCATCATCCGGTGCCCAGGCTGTCCCTGGAAAAATCGATAGTACCAGTGCGGACCGTCCATCGTTGTAATGAGGCGGGCTGTTCTTCCTTTTAGAAGCTTGTCAGGCAGGGGTTTTCCTTTTTGATACTTAAACGCAAACCCCGGCATAAAGGTACGGTCAATGAATCCTTTCATTAATGCAGGCAAGCTGCCCCACCAGATTGGAAAGACAAAAACGAGATGTTCTGCCCATTTAATCGACTCCTGTGCTTGGATCAAATCAGGTTCCAACGGCAATTTATTACGATATCCACCTAATAGATTTGGATTAAAGTCCAACGCGGATAGCTGCAACAAACGAACCTCTGCTCCTGCAGCCTTCGCTCCTTTTACATAGGATTGAGCCAGCGCTTCTCCATAACTACCATCGACCGGATTCCCTTGAATCACCAATATTTTTTTAGACATATAAGCCACTTCCTACCTTCATATTATGACTTTAGTTAGAAAACACTAACTTTATATTTAAAAAGAAAAGGTCATTACTGACCTTTACTTAATAAAGCAGTTAAACGTTGTTTGACCTCTGCTGCCAATGGAGCCAGTAGCTGTGGAAGTTCCCCTTCCAGGCTGGACACGGACAAGCGTGTAATGGCTCCAATGATGAGCACACCGGATAGCTGAACATCCTGCTTCGGCAGTTCACCTTGTTGAATCCCCTGTTCGATGAATTCAGTCAACGCCTCCAGCGGCTGACGCACATTCTGGCTCTGGCTTGCTTCAACATACAGCTCATGATGCTGTGATAGTAGAAGCAATCCATACTGGTCCTCATCATGCATATTCAGCACTTCATCCACCAGTTGATGGAAACGGCTGACGAAGCTCCCACTCTGCTTGCGATAGAAGTCAATTAAGGTGGTGTAGCTATTACAATATTGCCCGAATACCTCCAAGGCCATTGCATCTTTACTCTTAAAATGCTTATAAATCGCGGCATCCGTCACACCGGCAGCCTCTCCAATTTCTTTGACTGAAATCCCGTCAATCCCTTTGGTTGCAAATAAGCACATCGCTGCCTGCAGAATATCTTTCTTTTTGCTGTCTACATGTGTTTTCTTGTTCATAAAATTATAGTAAGTGAAAACTAACTAAAACGCAAGTCATATTTATGCATGCTCATCCTGTCTAAGTGCTTAATTTAAAATCCATTGTAATAAACCTAAAATACCATGTTTTTATAAGTGAATGTTCATGAATATGTTAAATGATACGTGTATTGCCTCATTTTATTCCTATAAAATACATATGTAACCGAAATAAGGCGGGCGTTAGAATCGTTAATAAAAAGGAGTGAACCCAATAGAGCTTACTGTTTCAACCACTTCAAATACGCGATGTAGAGCTAAAAAATCGGATTATGATGTCTCCCATGGGTACCGTCTCAGCGGCAGAAGACGGAAAAGCAACCGGTTGGCATACGCTGCATTACGGCGCTCGGGCGCTAGGACAAGTGGGGCTAATCATGCTTGAAGTGCATGCAGTCACCCAGCAGGGAAAAGATTCAGGCAGCCTTGGCATATGGAGCGACGAGCACATTTCCCCGCTGCAAAAAGTGGTGCAAGCCATTCATGACCAAGGCTCTAAAGTCGGTCTCCAGCTTTGGCATGTCGGACGCAAGGGCTCGTTGCCTCAAGAAACAGCTGTATCCGCCTCTGGTTTGCCTCACCGCGAACGGGCGACCTCCGCACTGTCTTTAGAAGAAATCCATAATCTTGTGCTTGCCTTCAGAGATGCCGCTGTACGGGCTTCGCAAGCTGGAATAGATGTCATTGAATTTCGTCAGACTGCTGGTATAGCTACCGCAGCCGTAGGCTTGATTACTCACGGTATTCAAGCCAAGGAAATTTTGCGTAATGGTCGGGCGGATCTGGTTGCGGTAGGCCGGGCACTGCTGCGTAATCCATTCTGGCCCAGACAGGCAGCCGAACAACTCGGTGTTCGTATTGAAGGACCTGCACCCTATAACCATTTTTGGTTTTAAAATAATGCCCATCACTTGAAGTATTTATCGCGAGCGATGTCATGCACTGTATCGCACACTAAATTGAACAATTTCCACAATAATAGGTGTGCCGGAGGAAATTGTCTCCCCTTCGCCGAGGTGAATCGTCAGCGATGAAGGTGTCAAGCTGAACAACGTTCTTTCTTGTAACATTCCGTTAATATACAGATTAGCATAACTATTGCTTCCGACATGAAACCTCTGAGAAGCTCCTTGCACACCATCTACAGAAAATTGATCCGCCATAATCGTGACTGAAGATTCAATCAGATCAGGAGTAAAATAAAAATACCGCTCAGCCATAGGGACAATTTCAATATTGGAGATGTCAGGTGCCGGACCGGTTGGACCCGTTATACCTTGGGCTCCAGTAGGACCGGTTACGCCCTGTGCTCCGGTAGGACCGGGTGCACCTGTTGCGCCTGCACTACCTTGAGCTCCAGTTGGACCGGGCACTCCCGGTGCTCCCTGTGTTCCTGCAGGGCCCTGTATTCCTGGTACTCCTGGCACTCCCGGCACTCCTGGCACTCCTGGCGTTCCTGGCACCCCGGCTTCACCTGGAAGACCTGCTGAACAGGGCATACCTTGCTTTCCTGTATGCTCCATCCTCTTCCGTTTAGCAGGAGTATTTCTGAAGCGACGTTGTATAATAATTAGCTTTGGATGCTTTTGGGCATGCAACCCCGTTTTTGTTTTACCTTTGAATGGATACCTGGGCTTACACTTTTTTCGTTTGTTGATCTTGCAATGTACTGTTCTCTTTCCTTGCCTTCTTAGTGATGCATCGCGTCTCCTCATACCAGCCGTATACACCTCCTCCTCTCATGCTTATATATTGTATGCACATCTCTCATTAGAGTCTTAGGCATTTGTAATATGCAGATTTCAAGTATTCGCTTTCATTTTTTGTGCAGTAAAATAGGGCCTTCTCCATTTACCCTATTATTAATAGAAAGGTTCATATGCCGTTTCCGAATAGGTTGAAAAATCATTTATTGATTAAGAGCCAGCGAATGGCTCATACCACATACCAGTAAAGAAAGGAGATGAGAACTATGCCAATCATAAAACCTGTATTTACAGCAGTAGCCACGGCTCCAGTGTCAACGGGGGGTGCTATAACCACGACCATAACCCCAGCAACTACCCGTTTTTTTGCAACCATTACAGCCGGGATGATCGGAGCAACAGAAACAACTGTTCCTGCTGCCAGCTTCGTAGATGACGCCGATGCTCCCGTGGTTGCTTTACCGGCATTAACAGCCACAGATTCTTCTAATTATTATATTAACGGAGTCATTCAGCAGAGCTCCTTATTCACCCTCTCCACAGCAAGTCTGGTCATTGCCTCCGTAGATATTACACCCGGTGTCCCGGTTGTTATAGAAATAGCAGATTTTAGCGGTACAACCTCTACTATCACCACTCAGCCTACCATCTCGGCCCCTACTGTAACGATTATCACATAAGGCGTTTCAATGATTTTGAACCAAGCCGGACTGAATGGTCATTCACGCTGTACACTACCCCGTATATGCTAGAAAAAGACCGATTCAGATGTCGATATCTGAGTCGGTCTTTTAAGCTCAAGATTAAGGCAAAATAGCAAAGGAGCGCACCGGAAAACCGGGTGAATCCTGAATGCTCGGAACAATATTATAAATGATTGCGCCCGTCGGAGGCAGCTTGTCCAAATTTGTCAGCACCTCAACTTGATATCGATCCTGCTCCAATATGTAATATTCCCCTACCAGTTTGCCCGCTTTTCGATAAGCTACAGATGAGTCCGTATCCAGTGTTTCATGCCCGATAGCAGCAACATTCCGTTCTTCTACCAAAAAGCGCAGCGCATCCAGCGACCAGCCTGGGCAGTGTGCATCTCCGGCATTGTCCTTGTTCGAGAAGGCATCTGGATTAGGCCAGCGCTTGCTCCAATCACTGCGAAAGGCGGCAAAGGACTGTTCGGCAATACGTCCGTGCTCTTTTTCAAAATCCAGAATATCCGCGACCGTAAGCTCATAGTCGGAATTGGCTGCAACGGCTGCTGAACGGTCAATGACAACCAGCGGTAAAACCAGTTCCTTCAACGAAAGCTCATGTAAATAACGTTTCCCCTTCACAAAATGAACGGGAGCGTCAATATGAGTTCCATACTGCCCTGGAAAGCAGTATTGTTTTACAAAAAAGCCATCGTCGTGGGTAAACAAGGTATCCACCTGAACGTTATCGAAAACCGGAAAATGGGGAATTTCAGGATAAAAGGCATGGGACAAGTCCACCCACTCTTTTTGCTTCAACAACTTCAATACATTTGCTAAATCCTCTGCCATGATGCCGATTCCTCCTCAGCTTTATTACAAGCATTGTACCTGAGGATACTACAAAAATCCATAATTCTCCTGTCATTTTTCATCATTTTTTGACTTGGAATCGTTAACATTATCAGAAAAACCATTTTATCTTTATTCACTGAAATAACTCCATATAATCATATATACAATTTCCATTTCCTATGATTGTTAACGTTTTCATTTTTATATATGCACTTTGATTGGAAAAAGAAGGTCTCTATTGAATTATTTAAAAATTCGACAAAAATTTTAGTATGTAACTTTTATTATATTAACAAATACTGGTACACAAAGTATGATAGAACATGTAGAAACTACAGGAGCACCCGGGACTCCCTCGTTCGTCTACTCCATTTATCCAATATACGGAGGTATTTTATGAAAAAGAGATGTTCACTCGGAATCGCAGCCGTGTTATTGTTCGCTACTCTGGCTCCTATGGGTGCACCTGCTCATGCAGCAAGCGATATTGGCAAGGAGACACTTGGCAGCAAAAACGGTTGGGCCGCCTTTTCTACAGGCACGACAGGTGGAGCTACTGCTACTTCCTCCAATACTTTCACCGTAACGAACCGCAAACAACTTGTCGATGCGTTAGGCAAAAGCAGCAACACTACACCTAAAATTATTTATGTCAAAGGTACAATCAATGCCAATGTCGATGACAATAATAAAGCGCTAGGATTGAACGATTACAAAGACCCTAAGTATGATTTCAATGCGTATCTCAAGGCGTATGATCCGTCTACATGGGGTAAAAAGGTTCCTTCTGGTACATTGGAAGACGCACGTAAGGCATCACAGAAGAATCAAGCTAGTCGTATCGTTATTGAAATCCCATCCAATACAACGATTGTCGGTCTGGGCAACAATGCTATCATTAATGGTGCAAACTTCCAACTGAAAAAGGGTACAGACAACGTCATTATCCGTAATATTGAGTTTCAGGATGCCTACGATTATTTCCCGCAGTGGGACCCAACTGACGGCAGTACAGGCAACTGGAATTCAGAATATGACAGCATTACCATTAACGGAGCTACGCATGTATGGGTGGATCACAATACGTTCAATGACGGGGCTCACCCCGATAGCGGAAACGGCACCTTCTACGGTCAAGAATACCAACATCATGATGGACTGCTCGATGTGATTAACCAGGGTGATCTGGTTACCGTTTCATACAATCACTTTTACGATCATGACAAAACATCCATTATCGGCAACAGCGACAGCAAAACAGCAGATGAAGGGGCTTTACGTGTAACCCTGCATCACAATTATTATGAGAATACAGTACAACGCACACCGCGCGTACGTTATGGACAAGTCCATCTCTATAACAATTACTATACAGGTGATGTAAAACGCTCTGAATACCCTACGCTGTATATATGGGGCGCAGGCAAATCCTCCAAAATCTTTGCTGAAAACAATGTCATTGACGTTGCGGGACTATCCGCAGCCAAAATTGTGACTGTTTTTGGTGGGACTGCCTTGTCAGATACTGGCACACTTCTGAATGGACAGGCCGTAAACGCAGGCTCCAGCGCGGGTCTTAGCTCCTCTGTAGGCTGGAAGCCATCCTTGAACGATAAAATTTCCCCATCCGCCAGCGTGAAGGCAGAGGTCACTTCCCAAGCCGGTTCCGGCAAGCTGTAAGCGCTACCGCATAATACAAATCACCACAGACTCATGCAACCTGTGGTGTTACACCAAAAAGGCTGTTTCCTCCGTAATATTATTCCATACGGAGGAAACAGCCTTTTTTTTATTTATCATCTGTTTATTTATAAATTATATATTGCTTTAACTGCCGTATTGTTCAACTAAAACCGGCTTTTCAAATGCGTTATCCAGCTTGCGAAGTTTAGCCTTCACCGCTTCTGGTGGCTCAACTGCAGGTGCATCTGGATGAAGCAACCATGATTTCACAAAGTGTGTATCAGACAATTGATAGAGCGGAGGCTCTTTCTCAAAGTCAATTTTCATGGCATAAGAACTGCGGGCTGCAAACGCATCCCCTACAGGTGGGTGAAGCAGATCCGGTGGTGTTCCCGGGATGGCAGCCAGCTTCTGACCATGGCTGTCCAAACTAGGCATGGAAGCAAGGAGTCCCCATGTATATGGATGTTTTGGGTTATAGAAAATTTCATTAACCGTACCTGTTTCCACGATTTGCCCTGCATACATAACAGCAACGCGATCCGCCATCTTCGCCACAACACCGAGGTCATGAGTAATAAAGATGATAGAAGTATCAATCTTTTTCTGAAGATCCTTCATCAGTTCCAAAATTTGAGCTTGAATCGTTACGTCCAGCGCAGTCGTCGGCTCATCGGCAATCAGAAGTTTCGGATTAGCAGCCAATGCCATCGCAATGACGACACGTTGACGCATACCGCCACTAAATTCATGCGGATATTGGTTAAAACGCTGTTCAGGATGCGGAATACCTACCAGATTCAGCAACTCAATACCCCGCTTGCGAGCAGCGTCCTTGGATATCTTTTCATGCTTGAAAAGCACTTCCGTGATCTGCTTACCGACTTTCATCGTCGGGTTAAGTGAAGTCATTGGGTCCTGAGAAATCAGGCCAATTTCCTTACCACGAATTTTTTGCATCTGCTTTTCCGTTTTATTAATCAGCTCTTGTCCGTCAAACATAATTTGACCCTTTTGATAAATACCTGGAGGGGTCGGGATCAGCTTCATAACAGCTTGTGAGGTTACGCTTTTGCCTGAGCCGGATTCACCGACAATCGCCAGCGTCTCTCCTTTATTGACATGAAAGTTTACGCCACGAATGGCCTGCACTAGTCCCTGACGGGTCTTGAAAGATATCGTTAAGTCCTTCACTTCCAAAAGGCGGTTCATCTCATCACTCTTTCATTTATTATTCATCACTATTATTGACCACTATCTAAAAAAACGACGTTCATGAGTCAAGGTATATACGAATAATTTTACTCATTTTAGTACCTGCCAGTCAAGCAATATCTAAAATATCACCAAAAACCTTTCATGGTATGTCATGTTAGTGGTATATATAAGCGAAAAAATGATTATTTTTAACCATTTTTGCCTCATTTATAACATGTGTTGAATGTAACTGAAGCGTGCACCACCTAATGGCGATCGTGTACAAAGTAGTTCTCCATTCAGTCGGGAGGCTATTTGACGGCAGATGGCCAATCCTAGTCCCGTGACGCCATTTGATCCTGTATAGAATCTTCCAAACACCTCGGCTGCTTCAGACTCGGTTAGTCCTCTCCCATCATCATCTACATGCATAACCCACACAACCTCCGCCGTTGTCCCCGTCTCCAAATGAATGACAACCTCCGTTGAGGTGTGTCGAACTGCATTTTGCAGCAAATTCAATATCATGCGAAATAATTGCTCAGCCGGAACGGCCACATGCAGACCCTCTCCCTCCACTCGAAGCGAGATAGAGCGTTCACTGGCCATCGGCATCAATAGATGAACAGCGTCCTCCGCCATACTTCTCAGATCAATCAGAGAGACAGGCCATTCCTCATTCAGCGCCTCCAGCCTCGATAGCTGAAGCAACTTTTCCACCATATCAATTAATCGCTGGGATTGCACTTTAATAATGCTCAGTCCCTCGTCCTGGGATACCACTTGATCCTGAATAGCATATACATAACCTTGAATGGACATTAACGGTGTCCTTAGCTCGTGTGATACATTTTGCAGAAATTCAATTTGGCTGTGGTGGTGCTGCTGAATGCGGGCGGACATGGAATGAAAGGTGCCTATTAGTTCGCCAATTTCGCTTTTGTCCGCCTGCGGAAACTCACTATCCTGTGGCTGATTCGGCTCATAGTTGCCTACCGCCTCTTTCAATCGTTTGAGTGGACGCACCAGACGTGAAACAATCATCAGACCAATAACGAGAATCACCAGAAAACTCGCTACGATCGATAGTAACGTAGTTCTCATTAACGGTACATAGAGGGCTCTCAAAGAAGATAAGGGTGAGTATACAAAGATGCGGAAAGGTTGTCCGGGCAGTTCTTCATTCGTAAACAACACCTTTTTACCTTGAAGCACCGCAACGCCTTCATGTGTAGTAACCAGATCGTGGGCAGACGGATGAACCGATGCAAAAAATCCTTGGCGGGTCAAAAGCAAATGCTCGATCTTTTTGCCTTCCATCCCAGAGACGCTGGAGTCGATGATGCGGTTATCCGTGCTTAAAATAAAGTAATCGGCAGATAAAAGCACACCCTTGATAACATAGTTAAATTCGGCATTATCCAGTCGATCAAAGCCTCCGTCACTCATAATGTGGACGGCTTTGCGTGCCTGCTCATGAAGCTTGGATTTGGCCTGATTCACCAGAATGTCATCGATGAGCCTAATAAATAAGACCACCGTAATACAGACAGTAATCAGCATGGCAATGGACAGGGACAGCAGAATTTTGGCTCTCATCGTACGCATGGCTACATCTCCTGAACCGTTGCTTTATATCCAAATCCCCATACCGTGTTAATGACAAGCGTAGAGTGGTATTCTGCCAACTTTTTGCGAATACGTTTGACCAGATCATCTACGACTCTCACATCACCTATAAAGTCATAGCTCCACACCTGCTGAATCAAATGCTCTCTACCAAAAGGCCGTTCCAGATGATTCGCAAGAAACAGCAACAGGTCGAATTCACGTGAGGTCAAATTTAACGTTTGTCCGTCTACTGTAACTTTACGAAAGTCAGCAAAAATGCACAGATTGCCTGCATGGCAAAGATTTGTGCTCTCTGCTGCTTGCTTGTCATCGGATGCAGACGTGCCCGCTTGCTCAGTCTCAGCATCGCTTTGACCCTTCCCACCAGCTCTCTTGGATTAAAGGGCTTGGTCAAAAAATCACTGCATCCCAATTCCAGCCCGTGGATACGGTCACTTTCCTCTCCGCGCGCGGAGATCATAATGATCGGCATTTCTGTAAACTCACGAAGCTGAGTCAATAGAGAAAGCCCGTCAATGCCCGGCATCATAATATCAAGCACGAGGCAATCTGGACGGTTTGTTCGGATATGCTCTACCAATGTTTTCCCACTGGAAAAGGAAGTTACCTCGTAGGACTCTTTTTTCAAATATTCAGATATTAATTGCAAAATGAACACATCGTCATCCACTACTACTATTTTTGTCATGGCCTTAACCCCTTGCCGTTGTTCTGGATGCTAGCATCCTTTCTTTAAGCTTAACAGAAGCCCAGCAGAATAGACAAAAGACGGGTATACCGTTCCCGGTCCCGTCTTTTCTTATCATGAATCGCTGCTGTATATGCCAGGTGAACTGAAAGCTAACTACACTTCTACCTTATTTTCTACCTTATTTTCTACCTTATTTTCTACCTTATTTCTTAGTTGTTACTACTTTAGCTGCTGCCTTTGGAGCAGTTTTGGCTGGGACTGCTTTTTTTTACTGGAACTTTATGGGTTACTTTTTTAGCTACGACATGTTGTGCACGAGTTTTATGTGTTGCTACCTTGTGTTGAACAGCGTTATGTTTTTTCACATGATGTTTAACTGTGCGGTGTTTTGCTTTCACTGCTTTTGCTTTGTGGCTTGCCACTTTTTTCGCAATGGCTTTTTTGGCAGGAGCTTTTTTTTGCTTTGGTTGTTGCTTTATGAGCTGTTGCAGCTTTTTTAACAGGTGCTTTCACCACAGGTGTTTTCGTTGCAGGCGCTTTTGACGGTGCTTTGCTAGCAGGAGTCGTAACCGCAGGAGTTTTGATGGCTGGTGCAGTGGTGGCTGGAGTTGTGGTTGCTGTAGCGGCGAATGCGCTGCTTGCTCCTCCCAGTACGCTTACTACGGTCAATACGGCTGCTGCATTTTTAGTCCATTTTTTCATGATTGAATCACCTCTCCTTTAAAGTATCTTTAGCTTATCAGGAGAATTCGGGATAATTGTGGAGCAAATATGTGAAAAGTATATGAAAAAGCGTGCAGCTCTGTATCTGGAAAACACATGAGTCTGCACGCTATAAGTGTTGCAACCATCATCTCCACTAACCGATGGCAATCCAGGAAATAATACCGTAGTTATGCGCGGTTTCACTCCACTTGGTTACAACGATCACCGCTCCATTAGTCGTCTGGGATTTCAGTGTTGCATGAAAGAGAGGATGGTTCGTCATCGCTACCAACGTGTAGTCCGGGTTCACAAATGGCTCCCCAAATACAATGGTTACTTCCGTCTCTCCTTCGCTTCCTTTTAAAAGAAACGGCGCTCTGCCAAACTGCTGTAATGCAGGCTGGTTCGCACAAGTACGAACCGGGGTGATGCTCAAATGTTCCGGTGTCACTGCATTCAGTTCCAGCTCACGTGAGCCAACGGAACCTTCTGCCAGATGATGACCTTCGATGCTCTGCTCTGCCACATGATGACTTTGTACCGCAGCAGCCTGTAGATGCTCTGGACCTACAGCTTCTGGGCTTAGCACCTCACTGTTGACGACCTGATCCTGCAGATGGCCGCGGGATATACTGTTTGCCTGAAGTTTGTCGCCACTGATCCCTTCCTCCGGTAAAAGCCCCGAGAGATGAATATCTGTGGATAATTGATCCAGTGTCACCGAGCCGGGCTTTATGTGGTGCGAATCAATGACTTCCTTTGCAATATGCTGACCTTCAATTGCCTCCTCAGCCACATGGCGGGACTCCACCGTTCCATCTGCGAGTTTGCCGGACGTCACTGCTCCATCCTGTATAGCTTGCTCTGACACCGCCTGCCAGCCGATATGCTGTGACTGAATAGCTCCTGCTTGCAAATGCTCAGATTGAACAGAATCCGGTGAAATGTGACGGGACTGCACAGCCCCCTCTGCCAGTGCTGACTCTTGAATCGCCCCATCGGACAAATGCTGGGAGTGCACGGCATGCTCTGTCAAATGTACGGAGCTTACGCTAGCTTCCGCCAGATTCGAAGCACGCACCGCGCGAAGCGCAAGCTTCTCAGCGTTCACGCTACCTGCCTGGAGCGCGTGAACAGATACACTCCCTGGCGCAATATGCTGGATCGTCACTGCCGAAGGCTGCAAGTGGCTGAGGTGATAGATTCCGGCGCCAGATGGCTCGACTGGATAGTCTCTTCTGCCAAATGATGGGCTTGCACGGCTTCGTCCGTAATGTGCCATGGCTGTACGGAATGTGGAGATATTTTGGCAGCTGTCACAACTTCATCTGCCAGTTTGTCGGACGTAACGGACTCATCCTGTAAGGCATCCGTCGATATCGACTGGGACGCCAGATGCTCGCCCTGAATGGTTCCAGTGTGCAGATGGTGCGACTGGATCGATTCCGGGGCAATATGCACGGACTTCACTGCACCTTTTGCCAGCGCTGTATCCTGTACTGCGCCAGTTGCCAAATGCAGGGTGTGTACCGACTGTGCGGACAAATGCGAAGGACCCACGCTGCCTTCCGCAAGATTCGCCCCTTGTACCGAGTGGACCGCCAACTTCTCCGAGGTGACGCTTTCCGCTTGTAGCGCACGACTAGACACACTATCCGAGGCCAGATGGCTCGCAAGCACAGTCGAAGACTGCAAGTGGGCTGAGGTGACGGACTCTGGCGCCAGATGGCTCGACTGAACGATCTCTTCTGCCAAATGATTGGCTTGCACGGCTTCATCCGTAATGTGCCATGGCTGGACGGAATGTGGAGATATTTTGGCAGCTGTCACGACCTCATCTGCCAATTTATCAGACGTAACGGACTCATCCTGTAAGGCATCGGTCGATATCGACTGAGATGCCAGATGCTCTCCCCGAATGGTTCCAGTAGGCAGATGGTGCGACTGGACCGATTCCGGGGCGATGTGTACCGACTTCACTGCCCCCTCGGCTAGCGCTGTATCCTGGACTGCACCGTCTGCCAGATGCTGGGTGTGTACCGAATGTGCAGACAGATGTGACGGGCCGACGCTGCCTTCCGCAAGATTCGTTCCTTGCACCGAGTGGGCTGCCAGCTTCTCTGAGGTGACGCTTTCCGCTTGTAGCGCACGACTAGACACACTATCCGGAGCCAGATGGCTCGCAAGCACCGCCGAAGACTGCAAGTGGGCTGAGGTAACAGATTCCGGTGACAGATGGCTCGACTGGATGGTCTCTTGTGCCAAATGATTGGCTTGCACGGCTTCGTCCGCAATGTGCCACGGCTGTACCGAGTGAGCCGACAGCTTGGCGGCAGTCACACCCTCATCCGCCAATTTATCAGACGTAACGGACTGATCCTGTAAGGCATCGGTCGATATCGACTGGGATGCCAAATGCTCGCTCTGAATGGTTCCAGTTTGCAGATGATGCCGCTGGATCGATTCCGGGACAATGTGTACCGACTTCACTGCCCCCTCGGCTAGCGCTGTATCCTGGACTGCGCCGACTGCCAAATGCTGAGTGTGTACCGACTGTGCGGACAAATGCGAAGGACCGACGCTATCTTCCGCAAGATTCGTCCCTTGCACCGAGCGCGCTGCCAGCTTTTCCGAAGTGACGCTTTCCGCTTGTAGCGCAAGACCGGATACACTTTCTGGTGCCAAATGGCTCGCAAGTATCACCGAAGGTTGTAAGTGAGCTGAGGTGACAGATTCCGGCGCCAGATGGCTCGACTGAACGGCCTCTTCTGCCAAATGATTAGCTTGCACCGCTTCATCTGTAATGTGCCACGGCTGTACGGAGTGAGCCGACAGCTTGGCGGCAGTCACACCCTCATCCGCCAATTTATCAGACGTAACGGACTCATCCTGTAAAACATCAGTCGATATCGACTGGGATGCGATATGCTCGCCCTGAATGCTTCCAGTGTGCAAATGGTGCGACTGGATCGATTCTGGAGCGATATGCACAGATTTCACTGCTCCCTCTGCCAACGCTCTATCCTGTACCGCTCCGGCTACCAGATGCCGGCTGTGTACGGACTGTGCCGACAAATGTGACGGGCCGATGCTGCCTTCCGCAAGATTCGTCCCTTGTACCGAGCGTGCTGCCAGCTTTTCTGAGGTGACGCTTTCCGCCTGTAGTGCACGACCGGATACACTATCTGGCGCCAAATGGCTCGTAAGCACTGAGGAAGCCTGCAAATGGCGAGAGGTAACGGATTCCGAGGCCAGATGGCTTGACTGGATGGCTTCTGTCGCCAAATGATTTCCTTGCACCGCTTCATCTGTAATGTGCCACGGCTGTACCGAGTTGACCGACAACTTGGCGGCAGTCACACCCTCATCCGCCAATTTATCAGACGTAACGGACTCATCCTGCAAAGCATCGGTCGATATGGCCTGGGATGCGATATGCTCGCCCTGAATGCTTCCAGTGTGCAGGTGATGCGGCTGGATGGACCCCGGGGTAATGTGTACCGACTTCACTGCTCCCTTTGCCAGCGTTGTATCCTGTACTGCACCTGTTGCCAGGTGCCGGGCGTGTACCGACTGTGCAGACAAATGTGACGGGCCGACGCTGTCTTCCGCAAGATTCGTTCCTTGCACTGAGTGGGCTGCCAACTTATCCGAGGTGACGCTTTCCGCTTGTAGCGCACGGCCGGACACACTATCCGGGGCCAGATGGCTCGTGAGCACTGACGAAGACTGCAAGTGGGCTGAGGTTACACTTTCCGGCGCTAGATGGTTCGACTGGATGGACTCTTCTGCCAAATGATTTCCTTGCACCGCTTCGTCTGTAATGTGCCACGACTGTACCGAGTGGGCCGACAGTTTGGCGGCAGTCACACCCTCATCCGCCAATTTATCAGACGTAACGGACGCATCCTGCAAAGCATCGGTCGATATGGCCTGGGATGCGATATGCTCGCCCTGAATGGCTTCAGTGTGCAGATGGTGCGGCTGGATCGATTCCGGGGCAATGTGCACGGACTTCACTGCTCCCTCTGCCAGCACTCTATCCTGTACCGCTCCAGCTGCCAAATGCCGCGTGTGTACGGACTGCACAGATAGATGTGAAGGGCCGATACTGCCTTCTGCAAGGTTCATTCCTTGTACCGAGCGGGCTGCCAGCTTTTCCGAGGTCACACTTTCCGCTTGAAGCGCACGACCGGACACACTATCCGGGGCCAAATGTCTCGTAAGCACCGAGGAGGCCTGTAGGTGCACCGAGGTGACCGCTCCAGATGCCAGGTGGGTCGAGTCCACAACTGCCACAGCCAAGTGGTTGCTTTGTACAGCTTCATCCATAATATGCCCGGACTGCACTGCATGGGCTGACAGCTTAGTGGAGGTTACACTTTCCTCTGACAGTTTAGCAGAGGTAACCGCTTCATCCTGTATGGCCGGAGTCGCTATAGCTTGCAATGCAATATGTTCTCCCTGAATGATCCCGCTTTGCAAGTGCTCGGATTGGATGGATTCTGCTGCAAGATGCTCAGACTTGACAGCATTCTGGGCTAATATCGTGTCCTCTACTGCTCCTGCGGCCAAATGTCTGGTGTGTACGGCCTGTGCAGCCAAATGTCCGGGTCCCACGCTGTTTTCCGCCAGATTGGAAGCCTGCACAGCCCGAGCCGCTAACTTCTCGGAAGTGACGCTTTCCGACTGAAGGGCATGGCCGGACACACTATCCGGGGCGAGATGTTTGGTTTGGATCGAAGCAGACTGCAAATGGTTGGAGGTGACGGATTCCGGAGCAAGATGATTCGCCTCCACTGCCTCAACAGCCAGATGGTTGCTTAGCACCGCTTTATCTGTAATATGCCATGGCTGCACAGAACGAGCAGACAGCTTGGAGGAAGTGACACTGCCCTCAGCTAACTTAGGCGCAGTAATTGCCAAATCATTAATTTTATCCGTAGCCACACTTTCCGGCGATAGTTTCAACGAAGTAACGGCATGATCCTGCAAATGGTGGGAGTATACCGCACCGCTGGCCAAATGCGCGGTTTGAACAGCGCCTTCGCCTAGTATGTCTGCGGTAACGGACTGTTCTTGCAACGCCGCGGTTCCGACACTATCTTCCCCAAGATGCTTGCTCTGTACAGAGCTCTGGGCCAAATGAGTTGAGTCCACCGCTTGAGCCTGTAACGCCTTTCCGCCCACACTATTGTCGGCAAGGTGGTTTTCACGGATGACTCCCGTTGCAATGTGTACGTGGGTAACGGCTTGAGACGCAATTTTATTTCCGGTTACCGCCCCTGTGCTAATTTTAGTTTCTATAACCGCCTCGTCAGCGATTTTGTCAGACTTAATAGCGCTCGAAGCAATGTGATTTTCCTTGATAGCCTGATTCGCCACATGGTGATCCAGAACTGCACCCTTCCCTATTTTCTCGCTTGTCACAGCCCCGGAATGCAAATGTTGCTCCGTAACCGCCTCTGATGCGATATGATCCTTCCGAATAATTTCGGATTGAAGATGCACGGAAGAAACTGCCTCTGGAGAAATTTGGGGTCCTTGTATGGCTGCTGTTGCAATATGTCTGGTAAGTACCGCCTCATCGGCAATTTTGTGTGGGAGAATGCTCTGATCCGATATTTTGGATGAAGTGACGGATTGATCGACAATTTGCAATGAGCCTACAGACTGATCTGCCAGTTTATTGGATTGAATACTCCGATCCGCGATATGCCGTGCTGTCACTTGGCCCGTTCCAAGCTGCTCTTCCCCGATGGAGCCAGGACTGAGATGCTTTCTTTCAATCGCTCCTGCCTGAATGTGCGTACTGGTGACTGCCTCAGACTCCAGATGACGTCCGCTGACAACGCCTTCCTCCAATTGTTCTCGGCCTACAATACCGTTGGATAGCTGCTTGCGATTAATCGAACCCGGAGCTAGATGCCGGGCAAGAACGGCATGCTCGGTCAGGTGTGCGCTCTCAATGCTGCCTGCCTGGATTTTAGCTCCATCCACAGCCCCATCCCGCAGTTTGGAGGTAGTCACAGACTGATCACCCAGCTTGGAGCTATCAACAGCTTCATTCGCCAAATTGTTCGATTGAATCGTACCGCTGCGAATTTTATCTGAGGTGACCGACTGATCTTGAAGCATATCTGAAGACACGATCCATTGCTTGAAGTGACGACTCTCAATCGAGCCATTGGCAATATGATCGCCGCTAATAATTTTATCCGCCAACTTTTCTGGAGTGATGCTGCCATCCCGAAGTTTTTCACCACTAATAGAGCGATCCTGCAATTTACTGCCAGCCACTGATGCGTCCGACAGATGCTCGACCGTAATGGAGTCGGGAGCAATCTTCGAAGCAGTCACAGCACCGTCAGCTATTTTAATGGTATGAACAGCATAATCTGCTAAAGATTCCGTTTGAATACTCTCTTGTTTCAGCTTGCTGGAATCTATGGAAGCAGGAGCGATCTTCTCACCCGTCACAGCGAGATCACTCAAATCGTCTGTATAGATGAAAGCATTGTTTACATGTGGAGCCTTCTTATTGTTCAAAATTTCTTCCACATCAATTGGATCTGGTTCTGGTTCTGGCTCTGGTTCAGGTTCCGGCTCCGGTTCTGGATCTAGTTCTAGCTCTGGTTCTAGCTCTGGCAGTGGAGGTTCTTCCATCAAAGCTGGAGTCTCCTCTACCTCTGCAACCTCAATCTCTTTCTCTTGCAGAGCCTCGACTTCAGGCTCGACAACTGTCTGTAGCTCCGACTCCTCTGTAGTTGGGGGAGGCGGAGAAGCAACTTGATGAAGTCTTGCTTCTGTCTCCCTCTCCGCAGGCAGTGGCTTTGAGCGTTGTATCATACTTAACTCATTCATATCCGGGTCAATTACACGATAGAGCGGCTTTTTGTTTCTGTTGGTTTTGCGGCTCTTGTTCTTCAAGCAGCTCTCTCCCTTCTCATGTTTATCGTTACAGCATCATATGCAGACTCTTAGGCACTTGCCACCCTGTACAGGGATACACTTTTGGGTAAAAAGGATACTTACTGAAATCCACGTTTGAAAAAAAATTGTTAAAAGTTAAAATAGTAAGGGTGAAGATTGCTACAAGAAGAGAGGAATTACAATAACATGATTATCAAACCAAGAACACGTGGCTTTATCTGCACCACGGCTCATCCGGTGGGCTGTGCCCAACATGTTCAGGAGCAAATTGACTATGTACAAGCCCGTCCTGCTATCCACGGACCTCGTAATGTGCTTGTGATCGGGGCATCTGCCGGATATGGGTTGGCTTCTCGAATTACGGCCGCTTTCGGTGCGCGTGCCAATACAATTGGTGTATATCGTCCTAGCAATGCTACGGCTACACGCACAGCATCAGCAGGCTGGTACAATTCTGCTGCATTTGAAAAAGCTGCTCAGGAAGCTGGGCTTAAATCTTTAAGCGTGACAGGAGACGCCTTCTCGGATGAAGTCAAAGCCAAAACGGTGGAAGCCATTCGTGAAGAACTGGGACAAGTCGATCTGGTGGTTTACAGTGTTGCTTCAGGTCGCCGTACCCATCCCCGCACAGGCGAAACGTCTAATTCCGTGCTCAAACCTATTGGTGAGCCCTATACGAATAAGACCGTTAACTTTCACACCGGTGAAGTCAGCAGCGTGACGCTCGAACCGGCTACAGAAGAAGAAGTACAGGGGACTGTAGAGGTTATGGGTGGTGAAGATTGGAAATTGTGGATTGACGCTTTGCGTGCAGGCGGTGTACTCGCTGATAACGCCACTACCTTCTCTTTTTCGTATATCGGTTCAGATATTACCCAAGCCATCTACAGAGAAGGCAGTATCGGAAGCGCAAAAGATCATCTGGAGGCGACAGCACGCCAACTGAACGACCAGCTGAAAGCCACAGGTGGACGCGCCTTCGTCGCAGTCACCAAAGGACTCGTTACCCAATCCAGCTCGGCCATCCCTGTCGTTCCTCTGTATATTTCCGCTTTGTATAAGGTGATGAAGGAGAAAGGGCTGCATGAGGGGTGCATAGAACAGAGCTATCGCCTATTTGCCGAGCGTCTTTACGCCCCAGAAACTGCTGTAGATGAAGAGGGTCGTATTCGCATTGATGATTGGGAATTGCGCGAGGATGTGCAGGCAGAAGTTGCAAACATATGGGAGGAACTGACGACCCAAAATATCTATGAATTATCCGATCTTGAAGGATATCGTCGCGAATTTTTCCAGCTGTTCGGCTTTGAGTTCGAAGGTGTAGACTATGATGCTGATATTGATCCCATCGTAAATATTCCCAACGTGCGCTAAGTCTTTTAGTGCCGCCATTCGTTTAGAAAAACATAAAAAAGCTGTCTCCGGCAGAAGAACATTTCGTTCTGCATAGGGACAGCTTTTGTTTTTTAATTAAAAGGAACTCTTGTGTCTATTTGGCTCTGCAACATGACGCAAACATTGCAATTTTAAAATTGTTTTGATATTGTACAAGTAGGCATAGCAAAATCCCTCTTCTTACCAAGAGGGTACACACAGCTGGACAAGTCCTACCTTGACTGACTGTGATTGTATTTGCTCAGCCCATCACATTCCTATAAGGAGGTGAACAATATGGCAAAAGACGTTCTGTGCGAAGTCAACTCATGTACGTACTGGGCTCAGGATAATAAATGCAGCGCAAGCTCCATTTATATTGTAAGCAACAAGCCTGCGAACACTCACACGTCCGAAGAAACAGACTGCAAAACCTTTGAAGCAAAGTAGTCCTTAGTTTTCAAGCCAAACCATAGCTTTATCATGAAGGAGCCCCTGCCAGGGTTCCTTCTTTCTTATGATTCTAACAAGAATGATAATTATTATCAAGTTCTTTTTGAGCTTCCTTGAAGTTTTTCGACTTCGCTTAAGACAAAAAAAAGAAGCGTCACCCTGAACGAGTCGCTTCTTGTGCTTGACCTTTTGTAATTGTTCCTGCTTGGTCGGCTTCATTCGCGTGTGCTGTGAAATCTCGCCATAATGATCATTCGTTTTGCGGCTCTGTGCCGCGCAATAGATCCCGGCGCGTTTCGCCTTGCTTAACGCTTTTTGTGTTTGAGTACGTGCCATACAGCTTCACTCTCCTTGATTGGACTCCCTCTATCATAGCATCCAATAGGCAAATCGTGAATGGTTAGTCTGACTCAAGCATTCTTTAATTCATTAAATGTCTGAAAAAATATCCGAGTCGCCACTGGAAGCCGCCACAACAAAAACAATAACCAAGAAAATGATAATCAGTGCATAAATTAGTGTGCCGATAATACTACATACCAGTCCAGCAATAGCCATGCCTCTGCCTTGCTCACCATGACGATTAATTTCCTTCAGGGAAAGACTGGACAAAATAATACCTACAATTCCGATGATCAACCCAAGATAGGGAATGACAACAGATAAAATCCCGAGCACCATCGACGCAACAGCTTTACTATTTGTAGGTGGAACTACTGGGGGCTGGTTAAATGGGGCGTTATAATCGTTCGACTCCTGAAAGGGATCGGAAGATCGAGGCTCCTTGTACAAGTCACTCATCTGTTTAATTCAACTCCAATAATTATAATAACAATATATAAGTTCTAGGGTACCACAATCTTACAAATCAGGACAGTACTTATTTCAATTTTCAAATTAGAACGTTAAAAAGTAGCAGCATAGCATCTTAGCACTTTTTGAGATAACCGGGCATACAGTATTGTACCTATTACAGATAAATTGCGCTCCATGAGAGCATCCTGCCAAGGAGGACGGAGCTATGTTATATCGTGGAACATCCCGCAGAAAGGGCTCGCCTCACCAACGTTTACATGCAGAGACACTTCGGAAAATATCCGCCGCCATGCTGCCATTTTACAAAGCTATTGCGACCCGACGTGCTTTTGCCGTCCAATGGTCACGAGCTGTCGTTCAGGGTAATTTGGATCGGATGAAATCCCTTCTCTGCTCAGTAGCGCCATTTGCCGCCAAGCAAGGCTTAGGCACAAATGGGATCGGCTACTTTGTTTCCTTTTTAGCTCAGCCACCAATGCTTTACTATACGAACGGTACGACGATTCCACCCGGTATGGTGCAGTTTACATTTGAACCGAAGGTTCATCGCGCCATTGCCAAAGCCGTTTTTCCGCTGTATCGCGAATTGGCACGCAATGAATGCTTTGCTTCTGCCTTAGCCAAAGCGATCAACAGGCAAGACCAGCGTGCAGTTCAGGTAATGATCCGTAGTTTAATTCCATCCTCTGCGCTAAAATCTGTAGACATTGAGGATAATGGATTTGCATTGCTCTTTAAGTATCCCTTTAGTAAATATCCCTATCGCAATCTACTCTTTCAGGAGTTCACTTAAAAAGGTCCCTACAAGCGTACTTGCTTAAGTTCTTCAATGAGCTCTTTTCCCATTTGTATAGCCATGTCTGTCAACATTCGGATTTCGTCCTTGGTTGCATGATCCAAATGCGTCCCGCAGCAAATGGCGAAGTTACCCGCAAACTCTTTACGCAAGCGAACTGCAATTTCTTCAGTAATATAAAATTCCTTGTGGTTTTGCAATTGCACGGTTTGAATCGGCTCAAGCCTAGCCCCTGCTGTAATCGTCCCCAAGTGAGGCTGATCACCGCCTGATATGAGCACAACGATATCTTCTCCCATAAAATAGGCATCGAGTACAAGACGGATACGTCCGCTTTCTTTTTTCAAATGAATCATATGATCCTCTCCTGCTAAAAAATATTATTGTGAAACGATTCACTTTATAGAGTACTATTCATTGTATCGCTTCCTGAACTGTTGGACAAATTCAAAAAGGCCCACAGCAGCCTCTATTAACAGTGGCTTGCTGTGGGCCTGCAATGCATTCTAAAAAATCTTCTATCCCCTACTCTTACTTGCTGTTAACGGATCGTGATGGTATGCACTGCCTTACCGTTTGCGCCGTCATTATCCGTCACTGTTAGCTCCACTGTATACGTTCCGGCTGTGGTGAATTTATGCTTCACCTTTGAACCAACCGCCGTATCGCCATCACCAAAATTCCAACTGTAGCTGACGATCTCACCATCTGCATCACGGGAGGCTTTGGCGGTAAATTGTACATTTTTGTTCTTCTTGGCTGAGTCGTTCGCCTGGATAATAGCTACCGGCTTTTCATTCGATGTAGGTGGATTCGGACCAGGCCCCTCTCCTCCACCATGGGTTACATACAATCTTCCCGGCGCCTCCGTTTCCACTTCATTCCCCGCCGCATCCCTTACCCGGATCACGATGACTCCGCCTTCCAGGTTCAGAGAAGATGAAGTGAGATAAATACCTTCATAGTGACCTGATGAAGTTTCATTTAATGGAATTTCATTACGGGCCAAAGTGGACAGGTTAAAGGGCAACTCCACATGGAAGGATGCCTCCAAACCAGATGCACTGTCAAAAGATACCCGTACCGGCTGCCCTGGAGTGATACGTACATCCTCAGCAGGACTAATATTTTCAAGTTTCGGCAGCGCTGTATCGACATACACCGAGCGTGTAACACTCGTTTCGTTTTCGGCAAGATCTTTGGCCGTTACCGTAATTTGGTTTTCACCTTCGTTGATAAGCAAACGTTTGTTAAAGCTGCCGTCGCTTCCGAATTCAGCAGGCTCGCCGTTAATCGTCAATTCACTGAGGAACTCGTCATACACCGTACCGGTTACACTGACCACACCTGCGTTCGTACGTGCTCCCTCACCAGGCGAAGTCAGGATCAGACCCGGTTTAGTCTGATCGAGCGTTACAACCACCGGCTCGGAACGATCCGTTACTTTGCCGTATACCGCTGCTTGAACACTTAGCGGATTAGCACCTGGCTGAAGATCGACCGCCAAACTGAATTGACGATCCTTCACTTTCGTTGTGCCAGCCAACTCTTTGCCGTTAAAGAGCTGAATATCAGCCCCTTCTGCCGGAGAAGTTCCTGTTACGGTAATCGTATCCTCCTGCGTATACGTTGCCTTCGTAGGAGTTGTAATCGTTGGAGCGTTGACCGGATATCTGACGATCGCCCGGATCATGTAGTTCCCTTCCTCTTCAGGGGATTGGCTCCATGTGCCGCTTACACCTTGCCAGCTACGAAGCGCATTGGGGCTGTTTTCATCTGTAGCAAGGCCCGGCGACTGTGTGCCTACCGCAGACTGTGTATATACAATATAGAAATCGCCTTGAACCGTCACTGGCTCTGGAAGCTGTACCGTCGTCCATTGTGTCTCATCCCGTACAGCTGTTCCGTCGAATGGACCAGCCAATAGACGTCCAGGTGCTCCTGCTGCACCGGAGGCGTCATAGACAGAATATTGGAATGCTGTTCCTCCCGGATTCGGGAAAGCAGAGTTCCAGAACAACAGTGATGCTCCTGTCACCTGTGCCACTTCCGACTCAGGTGTCATTCTCACTGCCCATGAATTGCCTGCCGCGTTAAAGGCTCTGGCATTTTCTCCTGTACCGTCATCATAGGCGATGCCTCCTTGAAAACCGATGAAAGGCTTCAACGTGACATTCGCTTCTACACTGCCGTTTGGAGGAGCCGTAACGGAAATACTGTCACTATAGTAATTTTCGGCTGCGATGGACAATGTGTATGTTCCTTCCAGCACGTCCAGCGTAAATTCTCCAGCCTCATTCGTCTCTACAGGAGCAATACGTGCATCCTCCAGCACCAATACTTTCGCTTTTTGGATCGGTTCACCAGATTGCTTGTCGGTGATGACCCCGTGAATCGTACCGTGTGGGACAGCCTCGAGACTAAAGTTTGCTCTGATGACTTTGTTATTTTCAATCGTAACTGCTTTCGTCTGAGGCACGTAACCGTAGGCTTCGGCCTTCAGCGTATAGTCACCCGCTACATGAGTGAAGCTGTATTTGCCCGTGGTTGGGTCTGTTTTCACCGAACGTCCGGTTTCCAGTACCGTAACCGTAGCACTAGCTGGAAGACTGTCGAGACCGACACGTCCACGATCCACTGATGCTTCTGCCGGCTTCACTTTTTCCTGAAATTCACTCTTTTCAGTGCTTGTAATTTTGTACAGTGGGAATTGTTCTTCTGCTTTTTCCAGCTTGATATTGGACTCAGGTACGATATCCTTGGTCACTGTCGAAGCTGGAACACCTAGCACACGGAAATCGTCAATATACCAGCCATTCTTGTTCACACTGTTATCCGATTTCAAGCGGAAGCGAACTTGAATCTCATTGCCGGTATAGCTGTCCAGATTGTAATAAACAGGTGCCCATTTTTTACCACTTGTATTATGCGAGAACTTACCCAGCTCACTCCACGTGTCGCCATTGTTTTTGGACACTTCTACATATCCGTAATCATAGCCGCCTTCAATTTCAAACCAGTGGTTGAAGGTCAGTGTAGCGTTGCGTATACCATTCAAATTAATTTTTGGAGAAACCAGTGAAAAATCAGCACCGTTCTCATAGTTGCTATCGAGATCGGTGGCCCACACATTCGGTTTGGACACTGCGCTTTCCGGTCCTACTTCCTTAGGAATGCCGCGTTCCCACTCATCCTTGGTCCCGGAATGAGTCCAACCATTGTCTGAACTGCCATCAAAATGATCGCTATACAGCGTATCCGGCACGTCCACTCTTAGTGAAGCCTCGTTCGACTTGACACCTTCGTTACCGCTATAATCCTCGGCCGCCACTGCATAATGATAGGTCGCACCACCGACAGTGATCGTATCCGTGTAGGTCAGCCCAGAGGTTGTACCGATGGAAGTATAATTTTTACCGGACTGGGTTGAACGATACACCTTGTACTGCTTCACATCTTCATCAGAGGAAGCACCCCAGGCGAGTGTAACGTTGCCCACAGTATCTGCTTCAGCAGTCAAATGACCAGGGGCAGCAGGGGCAACGCTGTCTGGTTCCTGAATGGAGAGATCGTCAATATACCAGCCATCTTTCACGATTGTATTGTCACTAGTAAAGTTGAACAGGAGGTATACCTTTTGACCCGCAAACGCTCGCAAATCAAGATATTGTGTTTTCCAGCCATTGCTGGTGCCAGTAAACGATAATACCTGCTCAAACGCATTCTGATTGTTTGTGGTCGCTACATACACTTTGCCGAAATCAGAATTGTTTTCAAGATCGTACCAATGCTTGAAGCTGACCAGTGCCCCTTTGGAACTCTCAGTCAGATCAATTGGAGGGGCCACAAAATAACTGTTGGAGTTGGTCTGGTATTGGCCTTCGAGATTGGTCGCGATGACCTTTGTACCCGAATGTGCGCCTTTAGGGCCGCTTGTCGGGGTTCCCCATTTCCAAACACTACCCTGACCCCCGATATTAATACCAGCAATGTCTTTTTCAAAGTCTTGTGTGTAGCCTGGTTTAACACCTTTGGAGACATTCACCTTATATACTTCCGTTTCAAAACCATTATTACCGAAATCATTTACACGGATATAGTATTCCAAACCTTTGCTATCTACCAAAAAGGTTGGAATGGACGCTTGATATGTACCATCTTTGCTGTCTCCAGAGGTCCGCTCCAACGGAATATATACATAGTTTGACGAACCCGCTGTTTTGGCAAAGGCCTCAACGGCTGTTACGCCGACATCGTCCGTTACATGTGCAGTCAAAGGGATATCAATACCCTCAAATGCAGCTGCAGGCGGTGTATGCTCAAGAACAGGCGCTTCCAGATCGTCGCCACCCGTTACGACTTTACCGGATACAGAGCCCAGACCCTGCATGACAGATCCGACTGCATCAAGCGCATTAATGACGCCATGTCCATACCCATTGTTTGGCGAAGTAGGATATGTACTATCTGTCCGAGGGGTAGCTGTGTTTTCCAGAATTTCCTCCAGCTGATCCACGGTAAGAGAATGATTCGCTTGCAGCAATAGAGCAGCAAGACCCGCAACATGAGGACCCGCCATAGAAGTACCGTTATATCCACCTTTATAACCGCCACCGGCTACAGATGATCGGATATTTACTCCCGGTGCGGAGACTTCGGGCTTGATCTCACCGTAAGGTGAGGGTCCCAGCAATGAAAAGCTTCCCAGTTTATCATTGATATCGGTTGCCCCCGTGGCAAAGGATTCTGGGTAGTTGGCCGGATTGGCTACCGATCCAGGTCCGCCCGGATTGGAGAGGGAGGTATTCCCTGCGGAGAATTCGGGGAAGATTTGAGCATCCCGCCAGGCCTGAACTACAGGCCGGAACCATTCATCAAGACCCGGTCCGCCTCCCCACGAGTTGTTCACTACGTCTGGAGCAAGCTCGGGATGAAGATTACCTTGGGCATCTTTTGGAGCAAGCAGCCATTGACCGCCGTCCAGTATAATCGCATCCGTCGTTTCCGGATTAAAAATCCGCACCGCAATCCACTTCGCACCGGGGGCAACGCCCACTCGGTTTGTTCCATTTTCCTCGGAGCCAACCATCGTGCCCATCGTATGCGTACCATGGGAATCGTCTTCCTGATCGACCGGAAGCGCCGCATGACTATGCGGATCATACCAGCTCAGCTCTGGATTCACGACATTGCCTGCCGCATCCAGACCACGCCATTTGCGATGCAGGGCCGGATGCGTGTAGTCAACGCCTGTATCGAGGTTGGCGACCACGATTCCGGTTCCGTCGATTCCTTTTTCCCACACTTGTGGTGCGTTAATATGGGATATGTTCCATTCCACTGTGGACGGGTCCACAGCGTTCTTGCCTGTATTACCGGGCAATGCCGATGTTTTGCCATCGCCCTTTTCCGGTTCTACAGCTTTCTGGGCTGTGTCAGACTTTGCCGTTCCTGCTGTTGCTGCTGTTGCTGCCGTTGCGGTTCCAGCCGCTTGGGTGCCTGTGTCCTCTGGCTGCTTATCAACCGTTACCTTTTGCAGATAACGTGTTTCATTCGGTACAATTTTATCGACCTCAGGCAGCTTCGAGATATGATCCAGCACCTCCTTGGTGCTCGTGACAGCCAAAGCATTGACTATAAAATAGCTTTTATATTCCTTTACTCCGCCGCTCTCCGATTCCTTATCCAAATAACTTTCAAGCCCGTATTGGGTTCTGGAAGCCGTTTCACGTAGAGAGCTGATCACATGGCTGCGCACAGCCATTTTGGCAGCGGAAGGTGTTATTTTCTCAAGTGAAGCCTTTTGAAGAGCATTTTTGGAAACCTTGTTCGTATCTACCTGTTCTTTTAATTTGACCAAATAGGTAACATAGTTGTTCTCCTCAAACTGTTTGGTCAGCTTTGCGGATACCTTCGCGGTCGTGACCTTATGCGAGGCTGATTTCAGCTCTAGCTTGGAGCCATCCGGTGTGTTTTTCGCTAAAGCGGGTTGAACAAATGAAAAGGCCATAAGCAAAGAGAGTCCAATAGATAACGGTTTCTTGAAACGTCTAAGTTTAATCAATTACTTCTCCACTCCTTTTACTAGGTTTAATGATTCTGGAATAACCTGTACAAGAGTCAGACCTCATGCCTTGCACATCAAACACGCGGGTTGCGCAATACGATGTGTTAGCCACCACCTCCTTCATAGATTATAGAGAGGCTCAAAAAGATATTTGGCTGTTCATAGATGGCAGTACTTCATAGGTGAGTTTACAATCCCAATAGAGAAGCGATGAAATTAGTAGATACCTAGGAGAAAAAGCAGAAGCATTTCGAAGGAAAAAAACATGTTATATCATTACATTTTATATTAAAAATTGATATATAATCATATATTATGGATAGTATAAAGTTATCAAAACAGATATACAAGTCATTTTTTTGCAATTTTCTTGAAATTCTATGACTTTTATATTCATTTATGTAGGAAAACCCTTTTTTAGCAGCTACGCCTTAGTGCAACACACGGTTAGCAGGTGCATGCATCCTTGTACGAGCCGCCCAAAGGGATTTTCGGGGATCTTTTTTTTAAACCTGTCTGATTATTTTTAGTTAAGTACGGAGTTCACTGCAGCAAGCGCATCGATCAGACCATTTCCATAGCCGTTGTTTGGTGAAGTCGGATACTGACTGTCTGTCAGCGGTGTTGCGGTTTTCGAAATAACATCCTCCAATTGATCCACAGTTAATGATGGTTTAGCCTGAAGCAGCAATGCCGCTAATCCAGCCGTATGCGGACCTGCCATAGAGGTGCCATTCCAGCCTCCTTCATAAACCCCGCCCGGTACAGAGGAACGAATGTTTACACCAGGAGCCGAAATTTCTGGCTTCACTTCGCCATAAGGAGAAGGACCACGCAACGAGAAGCTGGCCAGCTTGTTATTGATATCGGTGGCTCCTGTGGCATAGGCTTCAGGCAGATTTGCCGGATTGGCCACAGACCCAGGTCCGCCGGGATTTGATAGTGTTGTATTGCCTGCGGAGAACCCAGGAAAAATTTGTGCCGCTCTCCACGCCTTGGTCACTGGGCGATACCATTCGTCCAGGCCAGGTCCACCGCCCCAAGAATTATTCACCACATCCGGTGCAAGCTCAGGGTGCTTTTTGCCGTTTTTATCTACAGGTGCAAGAATCCACTGCCCACCATCCAGCAAGATGGAATCTGTGGTATCTGGATTGAATACTCGTACGGCAATCCACTTGGCCCCTGGAGCAACACCGATTTGATTCGTACCGTTGCTGTCTGAGCCAACGCTTGTCCCCATCGTATGTGTACCATGTCCATGGGAATCTGTTGGCAGCGATGCTCCATTAACCGCATCATACCAGCTCAGCTCTGGATTGACGACTTGACCGGAAGCATTCAGCCCGCGCCATTTTCTTTTCAATGCCGGGTGAGTATATTCAACACCTGTATCCAAATTAGCAACGACAATGCCTTTGCCATCAATACCTTTGGCCCACACCTGTGGTGCTTTAATCTTAGAAATATTCCACTCCACACGACTTGGCGTTACTGCATCTTTATACACGGATTCTTGCACCGATTTTTGTGCATTTTCTTCCGTCACAGCCGGGTCAACAGTAGTTTGATCTGCCACTGTTTGGCCTGCTGTTGATTGCTCCCCTATCGGCTGGGTATCCTTATCGATTTCTACCTTTTGCAACTCGCGCTTTTCATCTGGTAAAATTTTGTCGATCTCAGGTAGGGTGGCGAGATTATCCATGACCTCTTTGGTACTGGTTACCGCAAATGCGTTTACGATAAAGTAACTCTTGTATTTTTTGACGTTTCCGTTATTGACTTCCTTCTTTAAGTATTCTTCCACGGATTGTTGAGTTTTTTCTGCGGTATCCATGAGAGAGTTTACAACCGTTGTACGTACAGATAGCTTAGCAGCAGCGGGGGAAATCTGCTCGGCAGAAGCCTTCTGAAAAGCGTGCTTGGCAACAGACTCCGTATCTACCTGATCTTTTAATTTAACCAGATAGGTGACATACTCGCTGGCGCTGAATTGCTGGTTCAGCTTGGCTGAAACCTTGGCGGAAATCGACGATGCTCCTGCTGAGGAGGTTGTGCTGGAATCTGCATACACCGGAGAAATCAGAGAAAAAGCAAGAATAGCGGTAAAACCGACCGACAGTGTCTTTTTGATATTTTTCGACTTAATCAATACTTTTCATCTCCCTTTACTTGGTTTTTTTGATTCTCAAAGACAACCTTCCGACAGCAGCGTCAAAAGCTCACAAATAGCCTCTGGTACTCACCTCCTTTAAAAATATAGATTCTGGGGTGAAATCCATAGGTCATATTCTAAGGTGAATAACCTTTGGTGCAGACCGCAAGGAACGACATTCAATTCAGAACTGTGGACAAGTCTCGAAGAAAGTAAGTGAAAAAAATGAAGAAAAGGGTAGGGTAAGATACTAGAAGTGATCGAGGAGGTTGATAAGCATATTATTAAAATACAATTTAAAACAAAAGAATGAATCATTTGGTATCTTTTGAATCTAGTATAGTGTCATAAAAACAGATATTCAAGCATTTTTTTTGAATTTTATTCCTTTTTTTCTTGAAGAAGTGAAAAACCTCTTCTATAATCCGCAACCAAATGCACCGAGAAAACTCGCATTTGTTCCGAAAATAAAAGAGGTTTTTCGGCATTCAGCAGCATAAGTAGAAGAGCGCTATCTGCCGCTATTTACAGGTATGGGAACCGAAACGGCTCCCTCTGGAAAGGAAGATTTGGTTTCCTGGGTTCTGCGACACAGGCTCGTACATTCTCTAAAAGCCATTTGCCTGCACCCCTTGCACCGATCCTGATCCACCATTGAAAGAGCTGCCGTAAGGGCCTCTCCTGTATGTTCGAAAAAATTCTTTTGTCCGATCATGTCGTAGCATCCGGTTTTCCGCAGTAACTCCAGCGGTTGGGGCTGGAGTCCGGACACAAGCACTGTCCCACCAGACTTCCGGTACTTGTGAATTAATGCGGTAAAGTTAGCTTCTCCCGTCATATCCATAAAAGGGACCTTTCCCATTCGCAATAACAAAATCCCTTGCAGGTGGCCAGTCTGTCCCCCTACACCTGAGTTCTCCAACGTCGAAGCTGCACCAAAAAATAAGGGGCCTTCCACATTGTAAATAGCCACCTGTGGGCAATCATGCTGCTCTGTAACCATATGTGCGCCTACTTTTTCATGCTTCACAGAAGGGTCAGGTAGCACCTTATCGACTGAAAGTGTACTGCTCATACGTTTGACGAACAATACAACTGCCAGAATCAGACCTACCTCTACAGCCGTTGTCAGTGTCGTAAAAACCGTCAGCAAAAAGGTGACGACCAGCACAATAGAATCCGCTGTCCGTGTTTTGAGAATGTGCGCAAAATGCTTGCGCTCACTCATATTCCAGGCGACTACCATCAATACCGGTGCCATACTAGCCAACGGAATATTAGATGCATAAGGTGCAAAAAGCACCAGAATGAGGAGCACCACGATCCCATGCACAATACCTGACATAGGAGAAACCGCGTTGTTGCGGATATTGGTGGCCGTACGGGCAATGGCACCTGTCGCAGGAATGCCGCCAAACAGTGGGGTCAGCAAATTAGCAATCCCTTGTCCAACCAATTCGCGATTGCTGTTATGCCGGGTTCCCGTCATCCCGTCAGCTACTACCGCTGAAAGCAGCGATTCAATAGCACCCAGCATCGCTATAACAAGTGCTGGCGGCAACAGCTTCACGATCAATTCCCACGTCATCACAGGAATATGCAGCTCAGGCAATGATGCCGGAATTGCGCCATAAGCAGAGCCAATCGTAGCCACCTGCCCTGGAAAAAGCAAAGCTGCCACCAACGTTGACAAGAGCAGGCCGACCAGTGATCCAGGTATCTTGGGCCATTTTTTGGGCACCACAATAAGCGCAGCAAGACAGATACAAGCTGTCAGGATACTATACACATTGAGTGAAGGAAGTCGATGGACGAGCTCTGCCATCGAAGGCAGAAAAGTTTCATGTCGCTCTACCCCACGCAAACCGAGAAAGTTAGCAATCTGACCACTGAAGATCGTCACGGCAATCCCGGCTGTAAAGCCAATGGTTACGGGCTTAGGAATGAACTTGATCAATGCCCCCAGCCTTAAAACACCCATTAAAATGAGTATGATGCCTGCCATAAACCCTGCTATAAGCAAATTCTCATAGCCGTATTGCATGACAATAGCCAGCAAAATTGGAATAAACGCACCTGTAGGTCCTCCGATCTGAAATTTGGACCCACCCAGCAGTGAAATCAAAATCCCCGCTACAATGGTTGTGTACAGACCATATTCCGGCTTGACCCCCGATGCAATGGCGAACGCCATACCGAGCGGGATGGCCACAATCGCTACAATGCTTCCAGAAATTAGATCCTTTCGTAAAGCCCCTGCGTTATAGCCTTCGAACCTTCCTATCCACTTCATTCCTGTAACCCTTCTTTTCTGTAGTAGCATTACTTCTCGTTACGTATTCCTTCCAGCAACGAGATAGCTTCGACTAAATGATTGTCAAAAATCTGCCGCGCCACCGCTAGCAGCTCCGTTAAGAGCGGATCACGTAGTGAATACACGACCGTTGTGCCTTCCTTAAAGCTGTTCACCAAATTTTTAGCCCGTAAGACAGCCAATTGCTGCGATACGGCAGAACCTTCGGAACCGAGCGCAGTCTGCAACTCGTTCACATTCCGTTCCCCTTCACTCAGCACCTCCAAAATGCGGATGCGCAGAGGGTGAGCCAATGCTTTGAAAAAGTCAGCCTTAAACTTCTGGAGATCTCCTTCCATGCCTGCGCCGTCCTCCTCACAGATTGTTTTCATAACGATCAACAATATCTGAATATTTGAATATTCAGTACAATAACAGTTTTGGGTCAATTGAACTATGATGTTACTCACACTTCACCATGCGTATAGTCACATTTTTCCACACTTTTATCTTTCAGGGTTGACAGCTTCCACAGGTTTCCATTAACATAACAATTAACTTTAAGAAAAGGGGGCCGACAGACATGACCAAGCTTTACACGATAATGACAATCAGTCAGCATGATACAATCACATATTCGAAATTTCGTCTCATCGGCCCCGTTCGGGCGACATGATGGGTATGTCACGCTGTCTGACGGCGTGATGAACCAGGCTTTTTTTATTTTTATATGCTATTGAAAGAACAGGTTATTTATGTTTTTATGATGTACTGTATGATGTACTGATCATAAAATGTAATGACACTTTCGGTGCACGAAGCCGTAGACGACAAGTCTGCGGCTTTTTTTGTTTTTTTTCGAATCTTTTTATACGATGTTATAAATTTACATGAAGAAGGGAACTACCCATTTATTATGAATATACAACCTACGACCAACTCATCTTTTCATGAAGGACCATACAGCCACCTGATGAAGCTTCCGGCAGGGGATCTGACCGTGTACGCTTCGCAGCAACTCTTCTCCTCACTGGATTACAAAGTGTTCGAGATGGCTAATAACAATTTACAAATTCCAGGTATCCGCTATATGGGATATACACCAGATGTACATGTAGGCGTCGGAACCTGCATCGGTACAACTGCGGTATGGGGAATGGAAGACGGCTATGTATCTCCCTCCATCGTTGGCAGCGATATTGGCTGCGGCATGCGCGTACACCTGACCAATCTGCACAAGGATGCTTTGAAGGAAATTAAGCTGCGCCGCAAGCTGGTTAAGACAATTGACAAATACTTGCCGATGGAAGCCCACCAACGCGGACATTATTCGGATATACGACTGGAGCATATTGTACGTAAGGGTTTGCATGGCTTACCTAATAAATATATTCCAGATAGCTACACTCCTAAGAAATCCACCTCACTGACTCATGTAGAGCACAGTAAGTTCTCCTTTGACGAGGAAGTGCTGAATCTCGTCGAAGACCGTACTTGGCACCGGGCTCATCGACAGCTCGGCACGTTGGGTGGAGGCAATCATTTTGTCGAAATTCAGGCGATTGAAATTGCGGAAGAAAATAGAGAAGTCGCTGAAGCTTGGGGGATGTTCGACGGTCAGGTGGCTGTGATGATTCATTCCGGATCACGTGCTTGGGGTGGAGCAGTCAGTCAGTCCAGTTCATCTGCCATCGCAAAAGCGATGAGCCGTCTCGGTCTCGGCACCTCCGACCCGAGACTCGTATTCGCACCGCTGGATCATCCCGAGGCAGCACATTATGTGGATATGATGTATTCAGCGCTGAATTATGCTGTGGTGAACCGACATCTGATTGCATACTCCGTGCGAGAAGCCTTCCGCGATGTCTTTGGTACAAAGTGCGAGTTGCGTACGCTGTACGATCTGATGCACAATTATGCTTGGGAGGAATCACATCCGGATCACGGCAGCGTATTTGTGCATCGTAAGGGTGCGACGCGCGCTCTTCCAGCAGGACACCCTGACAATCCGCGGCCTTATCAGGCGACAGGGCATCCAGCCCTGATCCCCGGCTCAATGGGGACTGCCTCTTATATTATGGTAGGTTTACCGGGCGGTCAGGATAACTTTCACTCCATTTGTCATGGAGCGGGCCGTATTCGCTCGCGTTCTGCGACCAAGCGGCTTGTAAGTGTAGACGATTTTGCAGGTGCCCTGGGTGTAGGGACAGACGACGAAATTGTGGTCAACCAGGCATCTCTGGAAAGTATTATCGACGAATCTCCACAAGCCTACAAAAATGTAGATGATATTATTGAAAGTGTTACCGGGGCAGGACTCGCAGCCGTTGTAGCCAAATGTAGACCGCTGGCCGCCCTGAAAGGAGCAAAATAATGTTGAGTATAGACATCCCAGCTATTTATGAATTTGACGAACGAACAGATGGACGCATTACCGGTTATGCCGCTTATGCCCGTCTGATCGACGGTATTAGTGAAGCACTCTATAACCGCTATGGCGTAAAATACGAGCTGTATGCCAGTGATGATCCCAATATTGAATATTGGGATCTGCTGGAGGAGGATATTCGTTCAGGCAGCCCTGATCTGGAGCATGTGGCACGGGTCTTCGATCGTTTGGAGGAACGCACCATTCAATATGACGATGACGGGCCAACGCCTGAATATGGTGTGCATCTGTCGATGCGTAATAATGTATTTGCCTATCCCAAGTGGGGGATCGCACTGGCACGAGTTCCCTTTTTCCGTGAAAATGGCGTATACAATGAAGATTACGTATTTGCCATAGGCGATCAGGAGCTGCAAAGCTTCCTCGCAGGCGTACGCGGTCGTGAACGCAAGCAAAATATGAAGCGTGTCACTGTCTTTACTGATACAAGCCGTGGACTCTCTCGGCAAGCAGAACCGATAACCCGCGCCATTACACGGGATGACGTGATTTTGAAGGCGGAAATCAAGCGGGATATCTTCCGATCACTTGATCAGTTTTTTGAAGCAGATCGTACCTTCTATCAGACTTATAACATTCCTTACAAGCGTGGGATTCTGCTATACGGCCATCCGGGCAACGGTAAAACAACTCTAGTGAAATCAATTGCCAGCAGTGTACCGGGTCCGGCTGCTTACTGGCAAATTACAGAATATACAACCAGCGAATCGGTCAAAGAGGTGTTCGAGGCAGCTACTCGCCTGGCTCCGATGGTGCTGGTCATTGAGGACATTGATTCTATGCCTCAGGAGGTTCGTTCCTTTTTCCTGAATACGCTCGACGGCGCTACATCCAAGGAGGGCATCTTCCTGATCGGAACGACCAATTATCCCGAGAAAATCGATCCGGGTCTGATGAACCGGGCAGGCCGCTTCGATCGAGCTTATGAAATCAGTTTGCCTGATGAAGCGCTGCGACTGGCGTATCTTAAACTGCGTAACTTCCTTGTTTTTGCAGGTGAGACAGGTACACAGAAGGCGGCAGCGATGACGGACGGCTTCTCCCTAGCTCAGCTCGGAGAACTGTATGTCAGTACCGCTCTGGAATGGCATGAGCAAGGAAAAGCCGATATTGAGCTGATTATTAAAGGCATGCGAGGCGAGCTTGATAAAAGCCGCAAGCAGGACTGGCTAAAAAATGTCTCCGAAGGAAGAGTTGGGTTTTTCTAATCCATCCTTTTATTGCCTCATTATGAAATTTATGTTACGATGATAAACAATAAAGTACCGAAAGGGTGACCTTAAGCCAATGATCTACTAATCCTATTTCCAAAGAAAAAACGTAATCTTACGAATTTTCTGGATAGGATTAGTGTAGGCTTTTGGGTATTAACGATAAGAGCATTGCTTCTTTGACGGGAGCAGTGTATCTTCTTGTTCGTATGTCTGCCTCCTATCCAGAACTAATGGATAAGGAGGTTTTTTTGTATGAAAAGAATACTCGTAATTCTCATGATTAATATATTCATTGTGATGGTAGGCGTTGGTTTGATTACCCCTATTCTTCCGGAATTGATCATTGAATTTGGTGCCAGTGGGCGAGCAATCGGTTTATTGGTAGCAGCCTATGGCATAACGCAATTCTTGCTCTCTCCCATAACTGGACAGCTGTCTGATCGATATGGGAGAAAAGTTTTTATCGTCGTAGGTGTTATTATTTTTGCTGTAGCTAAATTTATGTTTGCTATTGGGGATGAGCTGTGGATGCTGTACACCTCAAGACTTCTGGAAGGAGTTGCAGCAGCCCTGATTATTCCACCCATGATGGCATATGTAGCTGATATTACAACAACCGAAGAACGTGCCAAAGGAAATAGCCTGCTAGCGGCAGCGATGTCATTTGGATTTGTCATTGGTCCAGGACTTGGCGGCCTTCTTGCAGGATATGGAACGAGAGTGCCGCTGTATACAGCAACAGGTGCAGCTATGATTGCAGTTATTTTTTCAATCGTTTGTTTACCTGAAAGTTTATCGAAAGAACAAATGAAGGCAGCACGAGCAACCATTCATCATCAAAGAGAGTCTATTTTCAAACAGTATGCAAGATCATTAAATTCAAAATATGCGATGTTCTTTGTCATTGTCCTGGTGATGACTTTTGGACTCGCTAATTTTGAATCCGTTCTTGGTTTATATGTAACGAATCGCTTCCAATTCTCACCGCAACATATTTCAGTCCTTCTAACTGTAGGTGCTGTGATCGGCGTCGGTATGCAGGCATTGGTTGTTGCTAAAATGATCAAGCAGTTTGGTGAAAAAAGGTTGATCAAAGGCTCGCTTCTCTTCACCTCTGCTGCTTATATTTTATTTCTCTTCGCCAAAGACTTTTGGAGTATCTTTCTTGTGACTTCCCTTATTTTCTTTGCCACAGCTATGCTTCGTCCAGCTCTTAATACACAATTGTCGAAGATGGCAGGCAATGAGCAAGGATATGTAGCTGGTATGAATAATGCCTATATGAGTGTGGGGAATATTTTGGGTCCTACTCTAGCGGGATTTTTATTTGATGTGAATATGTTCGCTCCATTCCTAACAGGCTGTTGTATTCTTTTGATTACCTTTCTGATTACATTAAAAATTAAAGTGAAATAAAAGAGGACTACTGATGGATAAAAGGCAGCTACTGGCCTGGGCGTTATTTTTAACCCCCGGCTCCAGCTGCCTTTCTATTCAGTTTATTCCGTTTCCCCACTCAGTCGATTCAAAAACTGGATGGCCCGTGGACTGGTCGGCTGCTCCAGCACCTGATGTGGCGTACCCTGCTCAATGATTACGCCCTGATCCATCAGGATTACATGATCCGCAACCTCTGCCGCAAATTTCATTTCATGGGTGACAATAACCATCGTCATTCCTTCGGCAGCCAATTGCTTTATGACCTTGAGCACCTCACCTACCAACTCGGGATCAAGAGCAGAGGTGGGCTCGTCGAACAAAAGCACCTCAGGTTCGACCGCCATTGCCCGGGCAATACCGACCCGTTGTTGCTGTCCTCCCGACAATTGATGCGGATAGGATTCTGCTTTATCAGCCAGTCCCACCTTCTTCAGCAGCTCCAATGCACGTTTGCGCGCTTCGTCCTTGCTTTTTTTCTGAACCGTGACTTGCCCCTCCATCACATTTTGTACGACAGTCATATGCGGGAAGAGGTTGTAGGATTGAAATACCATCCCTGTCCGCTTACGCAGCGCCAAAATGTTTTCTTGTCGAAGCTTCGTTCCTTTCGCAAAATTCAGGACAATATCACCTACCTGAATTTCTCCCTGATCGGGAATCTCTAGCAAATTCAAGCAGCGTAAAAGCGTTGTTTTACCCGAACCGGAAGGACCGATAATCACAAGCACTTTTCCCTTATCGAGCGTCACGTCAATCCCCTTAAGCACTTCCAGCGAGCCGAACGACTTGTGTATATTTTGAATTTGGATCACCGGTACAATCTCCTTTATCTAATGGAAAAACGGCTGAGACGCTTTTCCAAATCATTTTGCAGCACAGTCAATATCGTGCTAAATAGCAGGTAAATAACTCCAGCCTCGGTATATACTAATAGCGGTTCGTAGGTGGTAGCTACAATCTGATTAGCCGTTCTGAACATTTCCACATAGGTGATGGTGGCAGCCAGTGAGGTATCCTTTACCAAGCTGATGAATGAGTTGGCAAGCGGGGGTACGGATACACGGGAAGCTTGAGGAAGCACAATCCGCCGCAGCACTTGCCAGCGTGTCATCCCCAAGGAATATCCCGCCTCCCATTGACCCTCTTGAATGGAAATAATAGCGGCACGCATAATTTCAGAGCTATAGGCCCCCACGCTAAGCGTAAAGCCGATCACTGAAGCAATAAACGGGTCCAGTGTAATACCAACAGAAGGTAAACCGTAGAAAATAATATACAATTGCACCAGCAATGGAGTTCCTCGAATCACCCATACATAGAAGCCGAAGATCAGCTTGAGTATTCTCCATTTGGACAACCGGGCGAGTGCAGTGATTAGCGCCAGCACAAGTCCCAGAGCAAATGAGATCAGTGTGAGCGGAATCGTAAAAGAAACCCCTGCTTTTAGCAGAGGCAATAATGAATCCATAATAATTTGTATTTGGCGATCATCCATTGTACAGACATCCTTTATTATTTGGACACATCGGCTCCAAAATATTTTTCAGAAATTTTCAGATACGTACCGTCAGCCTTCATATCAGCCAACGCTTTGTTGACTTCCTTGATCAAATCTTCGCTCCCTTTATTAAATACTGCTGCGCTGTGTGAAGCATCCGAAGATTCGTCCACCTTTTTGATTGGAGCATCAGGCTTTTGCTTTTTCAGATCCAGATAGGATAATCCGTCGTTAACGGTCGCATCTACACGTTTGGAAGTGAGGAGGTCAATAGCTTGGTTGAATCCTTCGGTTGCTACAATTTCCGCCCCGTTGCTTTTTGCGATTTGAGTCAGGTTGCTAGTCAGGGATTGCCCTGCCTTTTTACCTTTTAAATCAGCAAATTTTTGGATGTCCGTATTATCATCACTCACGATCAGAACCGCCTTGGAGACAATATATGGATCGGAGAAATCATATTTTTGCTTACGCTCATCTGTAATGGACACTTCATTGAATACTGCGTCAAACCGCTTGGAGTTCAAGCCTGCAAATATTCCGTCCCATTGTGTCTCGATAAATTCTGGTTGCACACCCAGCCGCTTACTTACTTCGGTTGCAATATCGACGTCAAAGCCTGTCAATTTGCCAGCAGCATCATGGTACGTAAACGGAGCATAGGTACCTTCCGTACCAATTCTCAGCTTGCCACTCGCTTTTACAGATTCAAGGGTAGCTGCAGCCGTTGTATCTGCTTTTCCATTATTAGAACCGTTCCCTCCGGTAGATGCATCATTCGTGCTAGCGCCTTTATCATTGTTGCCGCAAGCCGAAACCAGCAATGCCATCACGATGAGTACAATCGGTAAAAAACTAAATTTTTTCATGTTATCCACACTCTTTCCCTTTTTCTTGATAACCTAGCACAGGCTGGTCATTGAATAGTACATCATTCATTTTCGCACGTCAATGCTTTTATCCAATAATCCCTATCCAAAAGGTAAGTTATATTTTTTTATCATCTAATGCTATTCTAGGTTGACTCCATCATAGGCTGGCTATTCATCTTCACTGCCCTCGCAGCAACTTTTTTGTGTACCATTACATAAGAGATTTCGTATAATAGATTTTAATATACAGATTAGAAATATTTACCGGAGTGTGATCATGGATACCCAAAATACAACTTTATCCCCTGAAGGAAGGCACTCGGCCTGGGCTACCTTTACTTCACCTTTAAAACAATCCAAAGCGTTCACCCTCTTATGGCTTGGACATTGGATCGCGATGTTAGGAAGCTCCGTCACGACAGTCATTTTGCCACTGGTTATCTATTCTCTGACAGGCTCCACCACCATCATGGGATTGGCGATGACGGTTTATATGCTGCCAAATGTACTTATTCTTCCTTTCGCAGGAATGATCGTGGACAGAATCGACCGAATTCGCCTCCTTCTGTTCACGAATGTCGCCCGCTTTGGTCTGATGTTCGTTGCTTCGGTGCTGATGTTTACGGACGGGATGAAGTTGCCGTTCCTATTCGTTGGGCTTGCGTTGTACGGATTGATGGATGGTATCTTTAATCCGGCTTATTCAGCCTTACGTGCACAAGTGTTTACACCGGACATCCGCAATGCTGCCAATGCGCTAAGTCAAATCAGCATACAAGCTGTTCGTCTACTCGGTCCTCCGCTAGGAGGCTTTATTGTATCCTTTTCCTCTCCCGGTGTCGGCTTTGGACTGGATTCTATCGCTTACCTGGTATCATTTGCCTGTTTTTGGATGCTAAGTGCTCATTTGGCCTCCATCATCGGCAAACGTCAGACCAGTTCAGAACAGGTAGATCAGGGTGGACAACATTTTCTCAAGGATTTTATAGCAGGTTTTGCTATTCTTAAAAGCCATCCTTGGCTATGGATTACGATACTCGCCTTTTCTTTCATTAATATCTGTTATTCAGGTATTATCGCTGTGCTCATCCCATGGCTGTTCAAGGTGCATCATGGCTATAATCCAGTCGTATACGGCATCGCAATGGCAAGTAGTGGCATTGGTGCCATGTTGGGAGCCTTTGTGTATGGATCACGCAAGCATTGGAAACACCGCGGTCTGCTCGCTTACTTAGGAGCTTTTGTCAGCGGTCTTGCCTTACTGCTGTTGTCCATAGTCACCTGGATGCCAGGATTGATTATGAGCATGATGCTCGAAGGATTTGGTATTATGATTTTTGCGATCATCTGGGAGACAAGCCTGCAGGAATTAGTTCCCGCTGAATCCTTTGGACGTGTAGCCAGTCTGGATTTGATGTTTTCCTTCGCACTGCTTCCTGTCGGCTATCTGGCCGTAGGTGCCGTGGCGGACAAGCTTGGCGGTATCCTCACCATTGGTATGTTTGCAACCATCGGCATGTGTATCGTGCTGGGCGTGCTAATTGTTCCTCATATCAGACGATTTCAATAGAAACTATGTAACTTTATCTCAAAAAAAAAGCTGCTCCCACAGGTTCATTTGTGAACCTTGCGGAAGCAGCTTTTTTCCATTTTTAACTCGCGCCCCATCGGGACGGGTCTATTCAATAATTCGTAAAGTTAGCCTCTGCTCCGTCCAACGGAACGGAAGATCAAGCTCACAATCACGACTAGCACAATCGCACCAATTAATGCAGGAACGATGTAGAACGATCCGATTTCAGGACCCCAGTCTCCCAGAATCAAGCTACCCAACCATCCACCGATAAAACCAGCGATGATGTTACCAATCACACCACCCGGAACATCACGACCTGCGATAATTCCTGCCAACCAACCAATAATACCACCAACAATCAATGCCCATAACCAACTCATTTTGCGTCACCTCGTTTTAGTTTTTATCGTTGTGTTCTATTATTAACCACTCGAACTCCTTTTGAACACACAGAGACCAAATGGTTAATATTACCACTCAATGGTACGCTGATTTGGGGGCTTGATACCATCCTACGTGCCTCCCAGATTATTTATGCTCTTTGTGTGAAAAGTGTGTCTCCTATCCGTTTATCCTTGTATTCCTGCTTTTTTTGTGCCATCCTCACATTATGGCTTCACTGAAGTCACTTCATGCATAGGTTACAAAAATAACAGATTATTAAGGAGTGACCCCCTCTGGAGTGTCGAGTAGGATGTGCTGCATGTTGCATTGCCATTACGATTTCTTCCCCTATTCCCGGCATGCCAGACGGAAAACCCGCTGGTGTTCCTTGCCCTCAACTCACGCCTGATTACCGCTGCCAATTATTTGGAAAATCTGAGCGTCCTGCTGTATGCAGTGGCTTTCATGCGGATAAGGATACATGCGGAGACACTAATGAAAGAGCATTTGAACTGCTGAGCGAGCTGGAGAAATCCACTTTACCGAGTAATGCCTAAGAGAACTCATTCTATATGAAGGAGAATTTTTGATTATGAATGTTATTGAAAAAAGAATTGCCGAATTGAAGCAGTACGTTCCCGATCTTACCACCCCTAAAGATATGAATTTATTTTGGGACAAAACACTGAAAGAAGTTCACGCCAAACCTGTACGTGCATTCAAAACGCCCGTAGAAACACCGTATCCTCATATGATGGCCTATCGGGTCACTTTTGAGGGGATCGATGATACGCCTCTGCATGCCTGGTATGTACGTCCCCGATTTGCAGGAGATCAGAAGCTGCCATGCATCGTTCTGTTTCATGGCTACACAGGCGGAAAGGGCTATCCTGAAGATTATTCATCTTGGCTAATGCTTGGTTTTGCTGTATTGGCGGTAGATGTTCGTGGTCAGGGAGGAGAAACGGGGGACCGTCGGAATGACCCTCACGGAACCGTTAAAGGCTGGGTCACGAAAGGAATATTGGACAAGGATACCTGCTACTACAAAACGATTACAACCGATGCCCTTAGAGCCGTAGACTGGGCGGCGGAGCAAGCCGACGTCGATTCGGCTAAAATCGCAATCAGTGGCGCCAGCCAGGGCGGTGGACTTGCATTAATGGTGGCTGCGCTCAGCGATAAAGTTGCTACGACGGTAGCGGATATTCCCAATATGTGTCATATGGATTTTGGCATGATGAATTCTACCAGTTCACTGACAGAAGCTGCCGAATTCGCAAACCGCTTCCCCGAGCATTTGGAGCAGGTACTACATACATTGAGTTATTTTGACGTGATGAATCTAGCTCATCGCATTGGTATCCCTGTCATGGTATCTGTAGGGTTGAAGGATACAGTGTGTATGCCAGAGACGATTTTCGCTGCTTACAACCGCATTGAATCACCAAAGACGATTGAAATTTATCCATTCACGGGACATTGGGTTGAAGGTTTCCACAGACGCAAGACGGCTGAATTTTTAGTTCAAACCTTAGCATTACATTGAGTTAACGGTTTCCTCCGGTGCATAAAAAAAGAACACCACGCATCCATCTGCGCAATGTTCTTTCTACTGCATCGGAGCCAATCTCGCTTCCATAGACAAGCTCCTCGACAGTTCACAGCGAAGCACCTCTCCTGTAAAGTTTACGATGCAGTTCTCTGTTCTGCTGTCGAATCCCCTGTCCATTTTCGCACCCAAACAAAATCCATAATCATTAGACCAAACGGAATGAAGGATGCAAACATAATGAAAAGAGGCCGCCGTAAAGGCCAATGCAGTGCAGTTTTTCCATAGATTAAAGCGACGAGGAGCAACAGAAAGCTCACCCGGTATATGTTACCAATCACCATAACCGCCTGGGTCATGCCCGCAGCTTGCAGCGGCTGGTGGGTGAATAGTATCGCCAAATACGCTATAGCTTGAATCCAGAGCATGAGCCGGACACGCCCTAAAGGTGTTCTTAACACAAATGTAATCCCCTCTCCATGAGCAGAGATGTTCTCTCATCCCTTATGCATCCTTTATTATAACGAAAAGATGCCCAAACTCCAACCTATCCAGTTTTGAATTTTGACCAAATGGGTTGTGTTTGATACAGTTGTGTAAGAGGTGATTGTAAAATGCTTAAACTGGGTATACTGGACCAGTCTCATATTCCTGAAGGCGGTTCTGCTCAAGATGCATTGTCTAATACAACAGATTTAGCGCGTGAAGCTGATCAACTGGGGTACAGCCGTTATTGGGTATCCGAGCATCATGCGTCCAAAACACTAGCACACTCCAGTCCCGAGGTATTGATTGCCCATTTGGCTGCTCACACATCGCGGATTCGTGTGGGTTCAGGCGGCATTATGCTGCCGCACTATAGCGCCTATAAAGTAGCTGAAAACTTCCGGTTACTGGAGGCGCTCCACCCTGGACGCATTGACTTGGGAATAGGACGTGCTCCAGGCGGCTTGCCGCTGGCTACTCGCGCATTGCAGGAAGGGAAATACCAAGCTGTCGAACAATATCCACAGCAGATTCTAGATTTAATCGACTATTTCCATGATTCGGTGCCTGACAATCATCGGTTTGCTGGCCTTCATGCCTCCCCGATGATATCAACCGTTCCTGAATTATGGTTGCTTGGCTCCAGCGGGGAGAGCGCCAGATTGGCCGCGATGATGGGTGCCTCCTACGCCTTTGCCCAATTTTTCGGTACTCCGGGCGGCGTAGAAGCTACCGCGCGTTACCACGAGCAATTCATGCCTTCGATTTTAGGAGATAAGCCTCACTCCATGGCGGCAGTTACGGTAGCCTGCGCTGAAACTGAAGAGGAAGCTGAGCAGCTGGCATCCAGTGCTAGTTTGTATTTCCTTTTACTCATGCAGGGTAAAGAAATGAATTCTCTTCCATCGGTGAAAACAGCCATGTCCTATCCCTATACAGAATTTGATCGTGAACGGCTGCGCCAGTCTGCAGCATGGCGTGTTGTTGGTACTCCTGAGCAGTGCAAGGAACAGCTGCTAAGACTGGCTGAGCAGTATCGTACCGATGAATTACTGGTCGTTTCTTCCATTCATGACTTCAATAAACGTGTTCAGTCCTACCGTCTGCTGGCCAAAGCTTTTAATTTGGTATAAACACAGATGAACAGATGCTCATTTTCATTAACATTAAAACCCCCGCCTGCCTATAAAGGCAACAGCGGGGGTTTGTTGTAATATAGATACCACAAAAGTCGAATGTCATATGGTACTTTAGTAGTATATCCATCGGAACTGAAGTATAAGTTGTTTACTTCTAAAGTTCCATCATCCATATACCAAAGGCGCATAAGCTATACTTCATTTCTTCAAAAGAGTGCAACCAAAAGTCCCATCTCTTTACTCACTCCAGCCAAGTTTGTCATGGCTGAATTTCTAGGGTTCTATACCCCATACCAGCTTACCTTGCTGATATACGGTGCCATGGTCCCAGTCCGCGAATGCTGTTTGGGTAGCACCATAGGAGTAATCGTTGGTCTCATCAAAGTTGCTCCAATTTGCAGCATGAATACGGGATTGAATTTCCCCGGTTTCGCCGCCGGGCTGAATCGTTCCTGCTCCATCTGTGAAAGAAATTTCTACATATTTATCTGCCTTGACCTTCGGCTTTGGCAATGTTACAAAAGTCGCTTTTACCTTTTCGTTGCCAATCTTGGCCCAGTCTACAAAAAACTGCTGAGCTTGTTTGCTCTCATCTGTATAATAGTAGCGAATTTTCAGATCACTCAGCTTCACAGCTGTTTTACCCGTATTTTTGATATTAAATTGAGGTCGGATCGCATTATCCTTGGCATTCGTATCATCGGTGCGATATTGAAGCACGATCCCTTCATTATTACCGCCTGGTGTACTTCCACTGTGATCGTTACCATTGTTTCCACCGCTATTTCCACCATCGTTACTACCGCCATTGTTGCCGTTTCCGCCGGTATTTCCGCCGTTGCTTCCTCCTCCACCATAACTGCTGGAGCCTTCCAGAATTGCCTGTTTTACGAATTTGCCGGAAGCTGTTAATTGTGAATCAGGCCATCCACCCTTGCGATCGGCGCCAGGCAACAGCGCAGCCGAGGTCTCATTTTTGTCAGCAAGCGACCAATTGGCCCAACTGATTTTACGGCTAGCCAGAAAGTCAGTCCATACTTTGGATTCATTCAGGAAAGGGCCACCGTTACCCGAAGCGTCGCTTGTCCCCCACTCGGTAGCAAAAATGCCTACACCCTTGTTCAGTGCATAATCAACCCGATCGCGCAAATATTGTCCATGTGTTCCCGCATAGAAATGCACGGTATACATTGTATTTTTGTCTGGAAGTGGATGGTCTGCTGCATCATGTACATCCTGACTCCAGGTACCTGTTCCTACAATAATAATATTATCCGGGTCCTTAGCTCGAATAACCTGAGATACCTCGGATGCATAAGGTCGAATTTGATTGTTCCAGTTCACATTCCCATTCGGCTCATTAGCAAGTTCATAGATTACGTTAGGCAAATGACCATACTTAGTGGAAAATTCATTAAAGAAAGCTTTGGCTTCATTTTTATGAATGTTCGGATCGCCATCTGAGAGAATGTGCCAGTCAATAATGACGTACAGGCCCAATTTCTGTGCTGCCTCAATGGCTTCCTTCACTTTATTTTTCAATGAAGGATTGGCAATATAACCGTTTTCTTCAGTGTACAACGCAACTCGAAACACGGAAATGCCCCAATCGTCCCGCAACCATTTCATAGTGTCCTGATTCACCAGATCTCCAAACCATTGGACGCCATGAGAACTAATGCCCTTGAGCTGTACAGGCTGTCCATTTTTATCCACCAGTTTACCGCTCTTTACTGAAAGTTGTCCGTAACGTTCCACAGGGGTCGTCCCGGCCGCCTCTGCTGTTGACGCATTCCAGTTAAACCCATTCGTTAACGTTAATAGCAACACTGCTGTTAGCAGTACTGCTACTTTTTTTGCGATCCTTGGCAGGATCCATTGCCTGTTCATTATTTACACATTCCTTCCTTTTAATAAAGTAGATGAGACTTATCAGTACGTTGTTCTCCGCTTTTTCGCCCCTTCCTTCATACAATAAAAGGATCAGGTCCAACCTTCGATGTCACTTACCTGTATATGGATGTTACTACTATTATAGTTAGTTACATGTTACATTTCGACTTTATGCTAGAAAATGAATAAGAAGTCACGGTTTTGGGATATGTACCCCTTAGTTGGCTACTGTAGAGTACTGAAGGGACAAAAGTCTCATTTAGCTATTGGAAAATTTGGCCAATTTTGGCTGGTTAACAGGTTAAAAAGAGTCTCAATTGCAACTCTTTAACTTAAAAAAAGACTGCTTCCCGATGCCTAGGCTCGGTACAGCAGTCTTATCATGATCTTGTATATGATCGGATAATGTTAACAATATCGTCTTAACGTATGATGTCCTTATTACCCCTTAGCGGCAGCTTGAGGTTCTTGGGTTGCCTGATCTTCGTTCATATCGCCGCCATCCGTCGCTTGATCTGTCAGTACAGTCTCAGATGAGTTACCCATCACCTTGTCTATAAGTTGTAGCCAAGGTTCTTCACTGCCTCCACAGCTCTCAATATCACCGAGCAGGGACTCTAGCGTGGTTCCTTCTTCTGGCAAATCAATAACTAAACTGTCTTCGTCAACTTGGATGGTGCAGCAGGTTTTCATTGTAAATCCCTCGCTTAATTCTTATTTGAGCATGCAAGTATGCTTGCTCAGATGGGATGAACTCCCACGGATCCAGGGATAAGCCTTTTGAATCCGTCTGAAATTATAAACCTAATGCATCCCAATTGCAATGAACAAACCTTGAATTTTTAAGAATTAGCGAATTAGTTCAAACATTCAGCAAGCTCCGTAAAAATCACTCCAAGCGCATAAGCCCCCGCGTCTGGATAACCAAGGCTTCTCTCTCCGACCGCTCCGGCACGTCCCATACGCGCCACGATGTTTTCTGTCTTTTTGGCCCCTAGGACAGCGGCTTGAGCTCCTCGCACAAAGGCTTCCTTCACGTCAACATTTGATTTCGCGCTCTCTACCCAGCTATCCGCACATGGCACTAATGCATCAATAAGCGTTTTATCACCCACGACGGCTCCTCTGCCGAAAGAACGTTCACCTGTCGACTGTATGCCTTGCACCGCAGCCTGCATCATATCCGCGAATTCGGCAATGGTCAGTTCGCTTCGTTCACCCGCAGATCGTGCTGCCGCGCGAAATGCTGAGCCCCAGATCGGACCCGAAGCCCCACCGCAGTATTCCATGATGACGAGCGAGCATGAATGGAGAAAGCTTCCCATCGTCAAGGAATCTTGGTGTAGGATGTCGCTCCATTCCCGTTTCAGCTGACGGAACCCCTTGGCAACACTCATGCCAAAGTCGCCATCGCCTGCATGAGAATCAAGATCGCAGAAAGGCACCTCATTCTTGATGATAACCTCGCTCATTTTGTCAACCAGGTATATCAGGTTGTTCAACGTAATCTTGTTATCCTCAATAACTGCAAAAGCAGGGGCGGTTTCCACCTCGAAAGATACTTGCCGATTTTCGTCTGCTACAGTTGATAGATCTGTGAACACGACTTGATCAGCAGGTCCAGACACCTTGAACGCAGGCGTGTTGCTTTCATGGGAAAGTAAGGTTTGCAGTTCGTCGTCCAGCTTCATGATTGAAACTGAGATGCCCGCCATATCGATACTTGTCATATAATTGTTGACGAAAGATCGATTGATCTTGATTCCCTTCGCTGCTAGTTCGCGAGTGACCGCATAATTGAAAAGATACAGTTCTTGCAGAGGCGTACCGCCAAAACCATTGATTAGCAGTGCAATTTCTCCGCTGAATCCGTTTTCGATCTGCATGTCTCGAAGGAGGTCGGTTACCATTCTGCGTGCCAGCGTATCCGCATCTGTCAGCTTCTCGCGTCTGATTCCAGGCTCGCCGTGAATGCCAACGCCGTATTCGATTTCATCAGGCCCGAGCTCAAACGTTGGCGAGCCCTTCGCCGGCACGGTGCACGACGTCAATGCAAATCCGATACTGCGTACATTCGCAGCGGCTTTCTCCGCCACTGCTTTGACTTCTGCCAAACTACGCCCCTCTTCTGCCGCTGCACCCGCGATCTTATGCACAAGTACCGTGCCCGCTACACCGCGCCGTCCGACCGTATATAGACTGTCTTCTACAGCGATGTCGTCTTCGATCTTTACATAGTCCACTTCCAAACCATCTTCAGCAGCCAGATGAGCGCCGTTTCTAAAGTTCATGATATCGCCGCTGTAGTTTTTGATAATCAGCAGTGTGCCTTTTTTCCCAGCTGTTGCTCGGATGGCCTGATACACTTGAATTTGCGAAGGAGAGGCAAAAACATCACCGCAGACCGCCGCATCGAGCATCCCCTTGCCGACAAAGCCGGCGTGAGCGGGCTCGTGTCCGCTGCCACCACCGCTGATGAGCGTTACTTTCTCCGTGTTCAGTTCCTTTTTCTTGAGCACTTTATATTTTGGTAGAAATTCCAACTCGGGATGCGCGAGCGCGATACCACTGCACATCTCAAGAACCAAATTTTCCGTACGGTTGATGACCTTTTTCATGCTATTTTACCTCCGCTTTGTACTGGCTGCCGATCCGGTCGGCCGCAGCAATTGCCGCTGCAACCTGCTCTACCGTGATCGGAAACGGCATGGCATGAATCGATTCCTCCTCAATGCAGGCTTTAGCAGCTACTTCCATGAGTTCTTCCTGGCTGATATGATCGACACCGATATCGGCCAAGCAGACCGGCAAACCGATGGTTAAACAGAAATCCAGTACCTGATGTAATTCTTCCGTCGGTGCGTTTTCGAGCACCAGCTGTGCGATCGTACCGAACGCGACTTTTTCTCCATGGTAATAGTGATGCGTGCCTTCCAGAATGGTGAGTCCATCATGAATCGCATGGGCCGCAGCAAGTCCGCCGCTTTCGAAGCCAAGACCTGAGAGTAAAATATTAGTTTCAATGATATTTTCGAGTGCTTGTGTAACATGATTTTCATCGCATGCCGCTTTTGCTTTGGCACCGTCTTTTAAGAGCATTTCATAGCATAACGTTGCAAGTGCCAACGCCGCATTCGTACCTACGGCTGGCGCACACTGTCCCTCGCGTACTCCATTAGGCAGTCCAGCGTTGACCCTGGAGTAAGAGCGAGAGGTCGCACGGGCTTCAAAGTATGTCGATAGTGCATCACCCATACCTGATACGAGGAATCGGGTTGGTGCATTGGCAATTACAGTGGTGTCAACTAATACGACACTCGGGCTTTGTTTAAAATAGGCGTAATCGTCGAATGCGCCTTCTGGAGTATAAAGAACGGCCGAGTGACTTGTCGGCGCATCCGTCGCAGCAATCGTCGGACAGATGATAAGCGCTTCCCCTTGTGCCACACATTTCGCCGCGTCAATCGCTTTGCCGCCGCCGAGACCAACGATGCAATCACATCCATTCGCAGTGGCGATTTCTTGGAGTCTAGACACTTCTTGTCTGGAGCACTCACCCATAAAACCGCTTTCAATAAAGGTTACGTTATACTTTTCCGTAGTGGAATCAAGCTTATCTTTCACCCGCTCCACATCGGCTGGATGCGCGATCAGTAAAGCAGATTTGCCAAAGGTACTCACATAGTAACCCAAATTCAACAATTCGTTTTCACCTTGTACATATTTGCTTGGGCTGATAAAAGCTTTTCTCATCTATAATTCCTCCCTTTAATGGTGTTGGTTTCGTTCTGATTAAAACTATAAACGAACCATGTGAACTTTACATTGGAGGAATCAAGGAATATATTATAATTTGCAATCGTATTTTTTTGCACTGAAGCATGTGAATTGTACTTTTTTGTTGTTGCTTACAGGATAATTTACTATTAAGGGATGGGAATCTTGATACGTGAACATTTGAGCATCCAGAAAATCTTTGATTTGAAAAAGTGGGAGCAGTTGCAGGATTCATTAGCATCCGTTACCAAATTAGCCATTCTCACCGTCGATTATAGAGGGAATCCCGTAACTAGTCACAGCCAATGTCAATCGTTCTGCAAGAAGGTTCGCCAAGATGAGAATCTCCTTCCCTACTGCCAGAAATGTGACTCTCGTGGTGGACTTGAAGCGGTGCGTTCCAACAAACCTTATATTTATCTCTGTCATTATGACATCGTTGACATCGCGGTACCAATCATTATCGACGATAAGTACATTGGCGCCGTCATGGCAGGTCAGGTTCGCCTAGCCGATCCTTCGAACGCTTTACAGCTGGAACAAATCCTCACGTCAAAAAATGAAAAACTGTACAGTTCCAAATGGGAGGAACTTAAGGACTACTACGCCGATCTGCCGACGATGACTTATCAGGAAATTCAGATGATCTCCAACATGTTATCCTTATTGTGTAATTATATTGTTGAAGAAGCGATGAACAAAAATCTTCTCGCGGAAATGTTCGAAAAGGCTTCGGCCATAGAGTCCAGTCCGCAATTGTCTAATATCCTTCCTGGCTACTCGCTGAAGCATATCGAAAGCCTTAAGAAAGAAATGAATAATATCTTAGCAGATGCCTATCTGAACTCCTCAGGGGATGAGGATATTCCGTGCGGAAATCCTGTACTCAAACCCGCTTTTGAATATATTTATGAGCACAAGGGTGAAACTTTCTCTCTAAAAGCCATGGCTGACTTGTGTCACATTAGTCCGAGTTATTTTAGTCGGCTGTTTGCGAAGGAAACGGGTGAGAACTTTTCCAGCTATCTTGCCCGCTTAAAGATGAAATGGGCGAAGCAGCTGCTCGAAGCTACAGATATCCCTGTATCCCAGATCAGTAGTGAGCTCGGCTTTAATGAGCCAGGGTATTTTATTAAAATATTCAAAAAATATGAAGGCACAACACCCGCGGTATACCGAAAGTATTACAAGGGATAAATATAAAAAACAGATGATTCATAGGTCTATCATTACCATGATCATCTGTTCATAATGTTCTTGCCCATGCTACCTCTTCAGTGTGTACTGATCAGGCTGCCTGACCTTTTTGTTAGTAATTATATTATGGTGTGTTTCTTTAGAGCTACTGTAATGTTTCTGACTGATCCTGAGCATTCGTTTCATTGTGCATAGATTCTGACTTTTTCTTGCGAAATAATTTGGCAAAAAACTTGCCTATCACACCAAACACACCTACACAAGCAGCACCAATAAGGACAAGCACCTTAACTCCCGCGCCCTTAATAAAAGCAAGGATTAATGCCAACAAGCCTACCTTTTTAGCTACTGCCAAGCCGGCCCCTCCCAAAATCAGTCCGGTCAGGCCATATTCAGAAATTTTGTCCGTTGAAGCATTAAAATCTTCGTATCGCTCACCTGATTTGACTGTCAGCTTGGGTAATATTTTCTCATTCAAGAACTTCTTATCCGCGTCCAAATGTGCAGGATCGGACACTAATATGGCAGAGATATAACCCTGACGAGTGAGCACACGAACATTATAATTAATCAGCTTTTCCTTGTTCCCATCCTCCGCCAGCATAGACCAGGTTAAATTATGGGTCGTTTCATTATAAAAAGGCTCCACATCCCAGCCTGTAACATACAGACGATCACTTTCCGCTTTTTCCTTGTTACTCTCTTCCGTACCCTCTTTATAACTATCTAGAATGGCATCTGCATCGATGTCTTCTTTTTCATCATCCTTGATATGTCCAAGTTCATAGTATTCAAAAACAACTTCCCAATTTTGATTTTCATCCTTCGGAAATATACTCCCAATTTCCTTGCCAGATGGCTTCTCGTGATTCATCTCGCTTACCTTCGCAGTGTTAGCCGCATCCAAAAAAAGAAGAGATGAGTCTAAATCAACCGCAGCTACATTTCCCAGGTCTACCTTTCGGCCACCCTCAATCCATTTTAACTGTTCACTGGATGAAGCCCACGCATTTCCTCCACTGAGTAACACCAGACTAAGCGCCAACAGCACTCCCAAAATCGTTTGGCCCCATCTCATGTTGTAGTTACATCTGTTATCTAGTCTCTTATTCAAAACTCATTGCCCCTTTATAAATTCCAATATCTCCCGTGTTCCCAACCATATTAGCCACTGCTTTATATTTTGTCAATTCACCGTAGCAAAGGGCGTTTCCACGACTTAATACTCATTTTTATACATATGTATGCAAATTTTCTACTCTAATCGGACTGGTTTTACAAGGTATGGAGGAGCGATATAAAAAGACTCATCATGGACAAGCACAATTGCGCAATCGCTGCAACTTATCCGTTCAAGTCTCTCTCACTTATAATTTCTTAAAAGACGTATTCCTTGATATGACAACTTTGTTGACCTCAAGCTTAGTCTCAAGCACATCCATCTAGCCTATAAAATGTCGAATTTCAGCAGATTAAGGAATGCATACTTCACCAAACAAGCGACTATAGTCTTAGTGACTTTATGCCTGTTTTTTATACATATGTCATCTTTTTTATTTTAAAAAATGTATAGGCTTACACCGGATTGATTTAACAAATGCTGGAGCACAGAAGTAAAGATAGAGGGGATGAACACTCCACTCCTCTATCTGATGTTCTAATCCACAATCATCCGTCCAGCACCACCACCCTGCCAGCGGCCTGTTGTGCGCTTCCCCCGTCCGGCTCCTTCCAAAATCAGCACTAGCTGCCTATGGAGCTGAGCATGTGAATATTCCTTATATTCCACACCACTTCGGTTTGCAATATAATGCTGGATAGATTCTCTGTCTACAGCCTCCAGGTTCAGGCACATCATAGCAAACATACAATCCATCGGATCGGTTGTACCGCTTTTGAGCAGCTCGGATGCAAAATAGCGCAGCGTTTCTGGGCGCAACGTACTTTGATACAACCCCGCAAACGGGACATGAATATCACTCCATGTATTGAACTCAGTAGCCATATCGGCAAAATCCTGATAATTGGAGCGAAGCACGGCTCCATCTTTGAGTTTGAATCGGCCCAACTCCAGTTCATCCAATCCGATCTCAGCCTCGGCCTCTAGCACAATATCTGCATGATGCACGGTGAAATCCGGGCGATCGGTTTGTTCCAAAAAGAGCAGCTTCAACACCGATAGCTGCCCCGTAGCCACATATGAAACTTCCTGCTCTTGCTCCAGCAGGTATAATCTATTTTTATGCTTTACAATGCCTCTGCCTACGGTCAGCGCATGTTCCCCGACGGTCACATTCATTCCGGTAATAATACCATCCGAATAATCCTGATACCGGATATCCAGAAAGCTACGGGGGTAATCCCGCAGATTTTCCAGCATCTCGGTTTTGAGAATGCGACCTTTTTCAAACTTTGGAACGATATGCGTTAACATGGGGTTTCCTCCTTTCTCTATTCTTCTTTATTTAAGGGAACAGATAGCCGATTCACACCAGGCGCAGGAGGCGGAACAATAACTCCATCATCGGTGGTGGGTGGAGCTTTACTTACTCCAAGTAATGCAGAAAATCGACGAAAATTCTTTTCTAAAAATTTGCGTATATTCATCATGCTCCCCCCTGATTGAAGACTACGATTCATTATCATCTTAGAATCTATTTATACTTTACATCCCGGCTCCGCGCCCAGCCTGCTCGCGCAGTATATAATTCAACTCGCGCTTGTCCACAACATAGGTACGTGCAATCAGATCGTGAAGAGCCTGTTTTCTAGCTGTAAAGCCTGCCATGATAAAACCGATCCACAAAATGATACTCGATACAATTTTACTCCAGTAGCGGGCACTCGCACGTCCAAAGCTCAGCTTTTGGTTAAATTCATCTACTACAACGATACCAAGAGCCAGCTTGCCCACCGTAGCTCTGCATTTGGACGATTCCATGATCGCAAAATACAACCATGAAGCCCCCAAATTCATCAAAGTTTGTCCTAATAATTGCATAGTAAAAATAGCAGTCGGCCCGTCTGTCAGCATAGAGGTTTCTGCCGGAGATGGCACCCAATCTCCAATGGCCTGAATGATGATCCAGACCAGTCCGATAACCATAAATACAAATCCTAAAATAAGGCTGTCAATGATATAGGCCAAAGTTCGTTTCCAAAAACCTGCATACAGCATGTTATTCCCTCCATGTGTTGTGTGCTTTTCTGATTTCTGCATTTTGCAAAATCCTTAATTTATTATTTCGTGCCGTCAAAGAAATCCAGCTCGGAGAGATCATTTTCGAAGGCATAAAAGCGCTTCGGACCCAGATACAGCAATTCATCACGGCGAGTAATCGGCACGACGTAAAAGCCCCAACGACTATCCCCGACAAAAACAAAATATTTCGTCTCCTCATTGCGAATGGAGTCCGTATCATCCTGTGGAATATCCTGCCCGTACAGCACAGCAATTTCCTCATACGGCATGGGTTCAAAGGCATCTGGCCGACTGCGGTACACATGACGCTGACGCAGCTTGCCCCCGTTGGCCGTCAGGAAGAATTCCACTTCAACCGCTTGAGACGGCCGGGAAATAGAACCGCGTACCCGATTGCTTTCCAAACTCGCAATCAGCTCCTTCTCACGCCCCGTATGCGTCCATGCGCTGACCGTATACGGAATCGCTGGAATATGATTGGTAATGACAGGCTCAATGGTTCCCATTTTTTTAGCGTTCAGGTAACGGATAGCCCCGCGCAGACAGGCCATTTTCAACTCAGGTACTCGGCTCAGGTCTTCTGCCTTTTGTCGAAACTCAATACTGCGCCCTGGCACAAATTCCTTGAGTGCTTCGCGGAACACGTCAATCCGGCAGGACTGCCCGGTTAGCTTGATAATCGAATAATCCTGCAAGCGTCCCTCCAAATAAAAATCATCCAGAAACTTGCGCACAATATTGTAGATATCTGCCTTAAGTAGCTGCTGTACTTCACGAATATTAAACACTACATCAGGTAGACCATATTCATCACGGAACTGTCCATTCTCAATGACCGAAACCAGCCAACGATCCATTACGGCAATGTTCAGGTCGCTTTCAGCAGATAATACCTGCTCGGATTCAAAGCGGCTGCGCAATATCCCCGTACGTAGAAAAAATTCCTTTTTCATATTTTCTGCCGCACTCCACAGCAGATGAAAATTACTCAGTACCCGTTGATATTCATCCCGTGTAGCATGCTCATACCGTTTGAACGCGGTAGGCAAGATCGCCTCTGCCTCACGATAGCGTTCCTCCAGCCCTGCATATACAGCATCTACACCAAACTCATCCACATGACGGTACAAATCTCCCGAAGGAATGCCGATCAGAGCATCAATATCAGTGTCAGGCAAACGCGTCTCAGCAGCATAATAACCTGCAAATACAATTTTCATAAACTGCATAATCCGATACGTCAGATTATTTCCACCAAAATTGGTATCCCCATTCTCATACGTTGTGTGAATATCCAGCTTGTAAGCAATACGTCCATCTTCAATCCGGAAGCGGCAGGAAGACAAATCTGTCGTGCCCCCACCACAATCAATGACAAGTGCCTGATACTCCTCACCGTCTGCAAAAGTTCCTCGTTCCATCTGATCTGCCAACGTGTTGTACAGCACTGCCAGCCCTTCATCCAGCGCATCCTCCGCTTCAATCCGATAATCAGGCAAAATATCGCTAAACATCTCAATAAATTGGGGCTGCAGCTTGACAGGAGCAGAAAAGTGTAAATTGCGAAACCGACACTTAAATTGCTGCTCGGCTGTAGCAATCACATAACGGATAAACGCCGCTAAAATATCGCTGCGGGAAGCGGTTGCTGTATTCCCCTCAGAATCCATTAATTCTTCGATTCGCTTATAGTCATTGACCCAACGTTTAATCCCCCGCAATACCGTAGCACGGCTGCCTGCCACATCACTTCCACGTAGTGCCTCCTCCCCAAATACATAAACGATATGCTCGGGATTGGAGCAGTCCGCGACGCGAATGGCGGTCGGCAGCACTTCGATCCAGTCGCCTTCCGTACCTTCTGGACCAGGGAATGACACATAATTGATAGCGTCCAGCCTTACTGTGCTGCTCATCCCTGTATCAGGGGCCGTAACGTAGGAACTAACCAAATAAGCACCTGCCGTGGTGTTCGAGGTGCCAAAATCAATCGCCAGTACCGCATCGGTTGTTTCCGTGCCCCGAATGATCAGCTCTGCCACCGGGATTCGGTGACCCTGAAGTTTCAGCGGTAGCATCGGCTTATCTCCATAGTAGAGGTTATAAAAATATTCTGACTCCTGTCTTCGCAGAAACAGCAAGCTATAGCTATGATTAGATGTCTCTCGCAGTTCAGCATCGCGGTGACGAGAAAGATAATATACGCCTGTTCGTCCCTCATCCTTCACCAAATTTAAAACACCACATAATTCCCCTGTCGCATTCACCAGCAGCACATTAGATGAGCTCAGCCAAGGCAAATCGGATTCGATCCGATAGTTGTCCATGCGACCTGTGCGCACCCCCTGATACAGCGTGATTTTGGCGGGAACCCGAATACCGCCACTCTCCTGCGGACGGTCATTCCAGTTGCGCTGTAGTGCCGATTGTATACGTTCAAAACCGTCAGGATTGGGTCTGGTAATGAGTAGATGCTCCTCCGCGCTTCGAAATCGCAAGATTACGCGAATCAATTCTTCACGTGCCAGACGATTCGCAAATCCCTCGACCAGTCGCTCTTTATCACATATCCCGCGCAACTGAAAGGTCGTCATTTGCTCCAATTCCGCCTGCGTGTATTTAGTCGTGAAACGAGCGCTTTTTCGATCGGTGAGCGGGTCTAGCAACCTGTATGTATAGGGTCCGTTCATCGTTCACATGTCCTTTCTTAGCCATTTAGCCTTAATAGAGGGCGATAGCGTCAATTTTCATCGTAGGGTCTTCCTCCAAAATGCCGAAATGACTGGTCCAATACAATTCCGTCGTAAACCGTGCTGGAAGAAACAAATCGAGAATCAAATCCACTTTGATTCGTGAGAGCATCGTCTCCTCCTGGCCAATATATATGAGTAGTTCGTCTTTTTCCTCACAGTTGGTGTAAATGATCGAGCGATGAAAGACGCGACGCATCGTTTGTTTTAGCAGATGAACAGCTTCCCCCGTCTCGTACAGGCGCAGCAGCCCTTCAGCAATCGCGTCCTGTTCCTCACGGTTTAATTGTCCAATGGCTTCCTTTACCTTCGGGCCAAAGATGCCATCCGCAATATCACGCTGAACAAACCTTATATGATACTCTCGCCGATTCATGCCTTGATACAAATCGATCTCCGCCAGAAAATGCATCATAATATCAAATAGCGATTCTCTCAGCTCCAGATCCTCTGCTACATCTGGTGGAAACAGATCCCGAAAAATAGAATAAAAGCGGTAGTACGGATTAATCTCCACTACCTGCTCCAAATGGGACGTATTCAGCTCAGCCAAGCTAAGCTCCATATACGGAGAATAGCTGACAGCGGGTACGAAGCGGAATTTATCTACATCCAGCCCCTGTTTCCTTGCGCGCATGAGCAAATCCCAAACGTAATTCACACCCATTCTCCTTCACACTTGTACTCTGGAAAATACATCTGCACTTCCGACACCAGAAAGCTCATTAAATCGGATAAAATGTAAGCAGGTGTGGTTGGCAACACATCCTCAGAACCACGTCTGAACCCCAATCGCATGATCTGCTTGCCATCCTCTGTCCGTACATTATCGCTGACAAACGGATTTAACGGATACGTCTGAGTTTTGGTTACAAGGTTGCTTATATCATTTCGCCCAGCCCCTCCCCAGATGTCCACACGCTCTAGCTCTAGCCCCTGTGCCGCTTCAAACGAATTAACGATGCGCGTGATCTCTGCTTTAGCCCGGACAATCACGGCCTGTTTTCCTGCATAGCGACCCAAAAAGCTGTCCTGCCGCCGATTAGACAATACCGGAAAAGTCTGACGACTAAGCTTGGTTGTAAATGGTTTCGTAACCTTCAACACATTCCATTCGCCAGATTTATCACGTGGTGTGACAATCGTCAGTTCCTCTTCTGTCCGCTTGATATAGCGGATATCACTTTCAGTCCCGTCAATCAGGTAACCATGCTCTGATCCTGTTTTACGCAAAGGCAGCACATGCTCATAGTTCACACGATCCATAGCTGGTATAGGAAAACCGCTGTTCTTTAGGGCCAGTCTTTCAATGTTCCACAGCGGAAAAACATCGGCTTTCTTATAAACGTCGAATTCCTCCAACGAAATCGAGATTTCATGGATTTCTTCATGAGCGGCCGGCTCGCCGTCCCCACCAATCAATACACAGTCCACAAATTTATAAGCGTATGGATGATTAATCGTTTTCCACGGCATACCATTTTGCATAAATGTATGATACAACTGCTCAATCTCCAACATATAAGATCGGTTATGCTCCAGACGAAAACGAATCGGGTAATTTGCAGTTTCCGTGACCAGCATTCCTGAGAAAATTCGTTTGCTGCGTACCAGTGCCGAGATTCGTTCGGTCTCCATTTCGAGAAAAAGCGTAAATAGCGGCATCTCCCCGCCTTCGCGCACCACCTCTGCCACACGACTGATGTCTACCTGTTTTTCTACTGCATCGGAGGGCAACACAGGATATAAAAATTCATGAATCGGGTCATAGTCCTCACGCGATGTCAATGACACATACACATCAAACTTTTCTTCCGTATTCTCAATTTCCTCAAATACCCGCCGTTCTAGCTGGCGGGTCATTTCTTCCTGATATTCGACGAGGTTCATAAATACCCCCGCCATCATATTTTTCAGTAAACGTCTCTGCTCTAAATCGTCCATCTTGCTCAAACGATCTTGTACCAGCTCTTTCACGACGTCTCACTCCTTTCCGGCTCCAGCATTCTGAACATAAAAACTTATTTCCCGTTCGCAGCAGCCTGATCTTGACTCTCTGAATTCGACGCCCCGGCTGCTTTAGAAGCAGAATCAGCAGTTCCTTGCTCTTTGCTGGTGTCCGCCTTGGTCGAAGCGGCATTGCCATCCCCCGTACCACCGCTTTTTGCAGCCGGAGAGGCTTCCTTCTTCGCGGGCGTAGGACCCGCTGAAGCCGTCGGCGTAGCCTTCGTTTGCGATGCTGTGGCAGAGGTTGCCGCAGCGGAAGATGAAGCTTCACTCGCTGCGTCTCCAGCATCCGTGTCGTTCAACACTCCGTCAGACAATCCCAATCCAGCAGGAAGCTGTCCATTTTTCTGCTGCTCCGCGCTCTGCTTTTCCTCCGCCTTGGCTATGCTCCGCTCCAGCGCCAGAACACTTTCGAGCTTATCAATCTCCTGATAAATCTCCTGTGCCCCGCTATAAGCATCAATGGCCCCTTCATAATCGAGATCTTTCATCAGCCGATCCCCTTTGGCCTGAAGCTTGCCAGCTTGAATCTCCTTGAGCTGCTGCTGAATAGCTGTCAATTTATCATTGGTCTCTGTAATCTTCTTCTCCAGCTCTTTTTGCGCGGACGTATAGCCGGATTCCATCGCAGCCTTATTTGCTTTTTTGTACAGCTTGAGTGCATTTGTGTAATCGCCACCCTGGAATTTTAAATCTCCGTCCTTCATCCAGCTCGCCGTCTCGGCATAGCTGTCCAGTTGGTCGATTTTATGCTCAATGTCCTTCACATTAAATGGTGGATATAGCCCGGCGCTTTTCCGTGCTTTATCGTAGCTGGCTTCAGCTTTGGTAAAATCGGCCTTTTCCACATAGCCGTCTCCGTCGACCATCAATTGAGATACTTTCTGCTCTGCCGTGTACAACCGCTTGTGAATTTTATCATTAATCTTAACTGCCGCGTTTTTCGCTTCACTGTAGGATTTGAGCGCTTTTGCATAATCACCAGCTCTTGCATAATCATCCGCAGCCTGAGCCGATTCGATCATCGTTTCCAGCGCAGCCGCTTTGTTCGCAGCCATACGCGCCAGTGTAATCCATGCTCCTCCGCCCACGATTACAAAGGCGAGCAACGCAATCAAAATCCGTTTGATCAGCTTACGACGGTTTTTAGGCTTTTCCTGGAAAACTTTGTTTACATAAATGGCGGCAGCCGTGTAATTATTCACCGTCCGGCGCTGTTTGCTCAGCAGGACCTCTTCCAACGTATCCGTCAGCATACCCGGGTCCTTCGCTTCCTCCAGCGCACCCAGCATTTCCGCCAGTTCAACGTCCTCCCACATCCCAGATGTTGCGAGCAGCATGACATCTCCATCTGCAAGCTGTGTCTTTTTGGCGTAATGGGCATGAACCCCATTCGGATTCCCCAAGTATTCCAGCAGATTCCCCCGTTCCTCGTGTGTACTGGTCGCTTCGTCTGGAATACGACCATCATCTGCCAGTGACTGAGCCAGGCTATGATCCTTACTGCGAAAATTAAGCCTTCCATTGCGAAAATGATATAGCCGCACATTACCGCACGAAACGTACACCATTTTGTTGTAGTTGGTCACTACCATCAGTAGACTGGCCTTAAGCCGGACACGACGGCTTTCAAATTGCAGCCATTCCTGCGCTTCACGCAGATCTCTCATCAAACGCCGCTTGGACATGGAAGGCTTCTCCATAAAGTTTTCCAGCACCGTTTTGACTACCATTTCTGCGCTGCGCAGCTCCTGATCCGAATCCAGACCGTCTGCGAGGACATAACAGGCCATGTCGTCCGTCTCCATGAATGCAAAATAGTCCCGGTTATCTATATAAGAGCCCGCTTCCGACACAAAGGCGGTACTAAAATCGCTGTTGTCCTTGCGCATCGCTACCCCCGTCTTTCTTGTTTCATCCTATCGCCAAAATAAGCACTGTCGCATTATCCTGACTTTTAAACCCTTTATCGTTAATGGTGTCGATCATGGCATCCGCCATTTCCTGCGGTGTTCCGCCCTTGCGCATGATCTCTTCCTGCTCAATCTCCGTCAGCGCCTCCTGAATGCCATCACTGCACAGTAGCACATAATCACCCGAATACAGGCGAATCGGTGCATTCCCCAGTTCCATGTTCTCAAAGCCTTCATAACCTAAGTAGTTGACCAGTTGATTGCGTACAGGACTCGTTTTAGCTTCCTCTGAGGTCATTTGTCCAGCAAGCACTCGTTCTTCCAGCAGTGTTTCCGCTGTATGCTTGGAATTGACTGTCTGAAAGTGACCATTGCGGTAAATTGTAATCAAGCTGTCGCCCACCGCTCCGTAATACAGCTGATAGCCGCACACAATGACCGCCGCGAGCGTCGTTCCCCCGCCCTGCCCATTCAAATTTTGCAAAATACCGCGATTGCTTTGGGTTGCCGCCTCTGCAAAATATCCGTTCAAATTCGTTGCATCTTCTAACTTGGCAAATGCCTTCGTAAAAGTCGTCACAGCCAAGGTACTGGACATACGTCCATTAGCCAGCCCACTGATCCCGTCTGCAACAACAGCCAGCGTACCCACAGGGGTGGTCATACTGGAGAAATAATCATCCTGCTCGCTCCGGCTCCCGATCGTTTGACCATTTCCAATCTCAATTCCACTCACGGTACGGCTGCCGGAACTTCGCGTCAGTCGTATACGGATGATGAGAAGAACAGCGAACAGCACCGCAGCTCCACATACAACAAAATAAGGCTGCATCTCGTTACCTCCCTGCACCATTGCCCACTTCCGTTCTAATTTTCGTTATCCCACTCGAAATGAGCGCCGCACAGCGGAATAAAGATAAATTTGCTGCGTCCGAGCTGGATCACATCATAAGCAGCCAGCTCCACTGGTGAATATACCGCCTCGTTATTGTGATACGCCAAGCCTGACGAATCGCCTGGCAGCAAGTAAAAGTTGCGTTTCTTCGGATCATACACAATGACCGCATGATTTCTGCGGGAAATCGTGTTGTCTCCGATAATACGGACATGCATTTCCTCTGCGCGCCCGATAAAGTTTTTTTCTGCCATAATGCGATAGTCCTGACCCACCTGTGCTCCTTCAATACATACCAGCCATCCGGTTACCGGGTGAATCCCCACCGTCTCGCCTAAATACGGCATGGTTTTGTCATCGTCTCCCGCAACGTTTGTTTTCGCTGCTGGTTCCGCGCTCTTGGGTGCGGCTATATTTACTACCGAATTACAATAAGGACACGTATTTCCGTGCTTTCGTGTACTGAACATGTGTCCGTTCGGGCATCTTGTCAAACTCATAGTCGGTTCCTTCCCCCATTGTCTTGATTGTCTTTACAGCAATCTAAGGATTGTGCAATTTCTTCTATTTAACGAGCAGCCTGGTATTGGCAATATATAATAAGTCGCCTGAGTAAATTCGGTAAGGCTCGCCACTTTCCAGCTTTTTGGTGACACTTTCGTTCGCAGACCGTAGCCCGGTACCGTTGCCGGAATCCACATCCTCCACAAACCAGTCGCTGTTTACCCGGTTAAGTACCGCATGCTCCACACTTACCAAGGAAGCATAATCTGTACCTGCTAAATCAATATCTGCCTCAGAGCGTGATGTCGTTTTGCCGATTAACAATGATGTTTCGCTTTCGATGTACCATTCTTTAACGGACTCACCCTCTTCATCAATCAACACCAGCTTGGTAATCCGTTTACGCTCTGCCTTTGGCTTGGGCACAGGTACCACGGACACCAGATTGCGCAGTATGTATACAAGCACGCTAATCCCAATACCTATCGCGACCACAGTCTTCAAACCGCTGTAGCCTGTACGATTAAACACATAAAAGGCGATCGCCAGCATCAGCCCGAACATGGCAACATCTATGATGAAAACCCATCTGCTCTGCGCCGTTTTCACTGCTTGCTTCCCCCGTTTCTATCCTGAAATCATCACTTTTTACGAATACCAAAAAATTGGTTGAACATGGCTGAGGTATCCGTCGGATCACCGGATTTTTTTGTTTTTTTCCCTGGTGAGCCCTCCTTCGTTTTCGGATGAAAGCCGAAAAATTGCTCAAAATCAGTGCCTATGTCAGCCAGATTGAATCCTTTAGCTGTCCTACGCGTACCGCCTGAAGGTGCTGCCCCTCTCGCTTTATCTTGCTGTTCTCCGCTAGTTCCCGTAGCTTTTCGGATGAGCTCAGCATCGTATGCCTGCCGCAATGCTTCGTCACGCAAGGTATTGTAAGCCTCGTGAATCAGCTTGAACTTGCGCGTTGCTTCCTCGCTTCCCTGGTTGGTATCAGGATGATACTTTTTGGCCAGTTTACGGTAAGCTTGCTTAATCTCTGCCTCCGAAGCATCCCGGCCGACACCGAGCAGCTCATAGTAGTTGGTCATTGTCTGATGTTCCCCTCTCCGAAAAAAATAAATATTAAGAGACCCGTAGGCCTCTTAATATTTATCCACCCTTCACGTATGCGCCGGGTGAGTGTGTGTTTAAGCTGCGCTTAACATTAAGACGTTAAGCTTAAACTGGATATCCGCCGTCGATGGTAGCCAGCTCGGTTTTGTCTTTCTTTTGTTTGATGTAGAGTGTAAACGCACCTACACCTTCTGTGTCGCCGAAGTGCTCGTTGTAGTCTACAACAAAAGCATTCGGGAAGTAGATTTTACGCACTACTTGATCGGCTGCGATAACTTCCAGTGTTACTTTACGGTAGCTGTCTGCTTTTTCAGCAGGAACCAGAGACCACAAAGCCAGTTTCAGTGTGTCATCCGCGCTGTCACCATCTACTGCTGTGATGATTTTACCGCTGATGCGCAGCGTGGAGCCTACGTCAGTGGAGCGTGCATTGGAATCGTCCGGTGTATCGGTGTCATAAATAACCGTTTGGATGTTATCCAAGCCCAGCTCGATTGTTTCTTGTCCTTCTACTTTCAATCTGAATCCCATGTGTGTTGCCTCCTTGATATTAGGTAAAATGATGGCGGAAGAAGCAGGGCTTCTCCGCGATTTATGTATAAAGGCGGTTCTGGATAGAAACGCCTCTACCATCTTTCGTAGTGCTCGGATCATGATTTGACCGAGCTGGTTCCCTTAGTGATCATGACTTCCAGGTTCTTCACATTACCATTGAAGACCAGATCGATATGACACATATTGCTTTTCTCGTCAATAATGAAGCTCATATCATCTCCGTCCTGAATGATCGAGTTCACAGATCCTCTGCTGCTCAGCCACTTGCTCTTCTGGCTGCTCGGATTGTTACTAAAGAAGCGGACGATATTTTCGTGCTTGAAGTCACCTGTTTGGTAGCGCAAAATACGTTCAATGTACGTGCTGACCAGCGTTTTGTAGATAGAGTCAAAGCCGTCCTCGGACATCGCCATGCTTCTTGCCTTGTAGACAGTAATCCGGCGGATATCCTTATCCTGAATCTGAGCATTCTCGGACGAGAATACAAAGCCAAAGTTTTTACGGTTGATGGCATCCTTGATCGTGTTGGTGAACCCAGTGATTTCCTTGGCCATCGTCGTCACCGTGCGCAGACTGTTGTCTCCAGCTTCAATGTCGAAGCGTACACCCGGGAAGTTTTTATTGACCGTTTTGAACGTCTCACGCAGGTATTCAGGACATTGATAGGAAGCGACCAAGCCAGCGGCCACATAGGCAGCGCCCACATATACGCCCTCAATCCACAGCTTGAGAATATCTTCTTTTTCCTTGGAGAGCTGCACACCGTCTTCGGTCTGTAGCATTTTGCTATCAATAATGACACCCGATTTATCCTTCGGAATAATGGTAAAGTTTGGTACACAAGGAATCGCAAATTCGCTATATTCTCTGCGTACAAGACTGGCGCATTTATCGACATATTTATCGATGCCTGCTGTCGCCATACTGTTGAAGGTCGTCTCTTCACCGGATTCAAAGTTAAAGAACATTTGAATTTTGTAATCCTTCACGACTTGCAGCAGCATCGAAAGCGATTCCATCGAATTTCCGCCCTGCTTTACGACCTTCTCGTTGCCCTTAAAGCGTTCACGAGAAACTTTTACCTTACCGGCTGCTTCAAGCTCGATAGATGGAACGATCCCGAACCAGATGGTGTCGCTGAATTCATTTTTGGCATTTACGGTGTTCAGGTACGTTTCCAGACGCGGGATATTGCTACTTTTCACCAGCATGTCCAGCTTGTTATTCGCTACCAGCATTGTCGGCAGCATCCCTTTGCTCTTCGTCGCATATTGATCGAAGAACATTTTGACACCGAGGATTTTTTCTACCAGAGGCTTAACCGCCTTTACGAAATCATCCTTGGCATTTTTATAGAACTCCAGATACGTGTTGTAGTTCTGAACTTCAACCGCTGTGTCAACCTTGGTCTGAACAGCTGGCAGTGGCACAAACGTGCGAACCACCAAGTCTTTTACATAGTCAGAAGGCGTATCTGTAATAGAGTTGTAATCTTCTTCGAATACTTGGGAGAGATCGCCAGTGCTGTTCTCATCCAACAGCATCAGCTCAGTACTTTCGCTCTTCGGCGCTTCAATAATTTTCAGTTCGCCGCTTTCCCCAATGGAGAGCATACCCACCTGGATCAACTCACCGGCGTTTTCCTCTTGGGTCCCACCGAGCAGAAGTCGGGTTTTGATGTCCTCAATGGCCAGTGGCAGCATAGCCATAACGTTGTTATAGTTCTGGCTCGCTTCCTCGAACATGGCATTGAGCTTGTCACCCATATCGAGTTTCTTCGGATCGCCATCATCCAGCTTGTCGTATTCACCGTACATATAGTGAATTTCTTTGCGGACTTGACGAATATCGTCCATAACCTTTTTCGGTGAAATCATATCCAGCAGATTTTCAAATTTGAAATCTACATTGGTGATTCCTTGACTGCGCTTAGTATCAATGAGCGTAAACAACATTTTCAGAAAATCATTGCTTTGATTGATACGAATTTCAGAAATGCTATCCTCATCAATTCCCTCAGGCTTTTTAAGGGTGTAGACGACCTTTTGATTGGCCGCGTTAAAAAATGAATACACGGTCGGTGAAAACTTATCCAAAAATTCGTCAAAGCTGCGCACCAGAAGGTGCTGATTAATTTCCTTGATCTTCTCATCGCTCAAGCTGTCGATACCCTTCACATCACCTACAATGGTGATCAGGTCCAGCTTTTCCGGGTTAATCTCTTCAAAAAGCATTGTCCGGTTGGTTTGATAAATGATTTCCATCGCTGTCGACAAATGAATAAAGTTTGAGTATAGGTCCATTGCTCCATATTCGGACATGGGATGTCCAATTTGAAACGGACGAATATTCATTTTTAGTTCATTTGCCTCCTCCCCCCTACTTAACATTTAAATTCGTCAAAGGATTGAGCTTATACCACATTTACGGTACAGGCATATAACCTCGAAAATCGGTCCGAAGCGCTATTCGGCTTTTAACGGCAAGGCATTCAAATGAGATAAAATTCAAAATCAAAAGTCATATAACACAGAAACTTCAAATTTATGATTTCGTATTCCTAACTTCAATCCCAATTTTTGCCGTTGATACGAGAGCTATCATACAAAGCACCCTTTAGTTTTGTCAATTTCTGTAGTCTCAGATTGAAATAGGGCATTTTGGCTCATTTTATGCGTGATTACGTAATTTTTATGATATGTTAGACCTGTTTCTTCAGGGAAATATTCACAAATGGAATCCAATTGCCGATAGAAGTTCATTGGATATTTCTGATAAGCGTAAAAGTATCAAATTCATGGCTAATGTGAGGGTTTTCAGCTGTTTTGATCCTTTATCCCTTATATCCCAAGGATTAGGAGAGTTGGCACGCCCACATTGGTCTCGCCGATGGAGGAGCTTATGTTCAGAATAAGGAAACTAGGAATTATCATTTTCATGACTTTTGTACTATTTTTCCAAATGGGCTTAAACGGGGTCATTTGCACTGTAAATCAGGCTAATGCAGCATCTTCGGGGACTGCTCCGATTGAGGGTTACGATGCTGTTTTTGTACTGGATACCAGCTATTCCATGAGAGACACGGATCCCGAGGGTATTGCCGCCGAAGTCATTAGTATGTTTATGGACTTAAGTGATGCAGACCGTACACGCGTGGGTTTCGTCGCCTACAACCATCATGTTGTCGCCTCAAAACCACTTACCTCGATTGGCGTGGCAGCGCAAAAATCGCAAATTCAGCAGGAAATCAGAATGTTGAACCGTTCTGGCTATACAGATTTGGGACTTGGGCTGCGTAAAGGCTCAGAACTGCTAGCTGCCGGAGCATCCCAAGGGCGTCAGCCTTTTATGATTTTATTGTCAGATGGAGAGACTGATTTTGGTGCCTCTTCTGGTTCTCGGTCCAAGGGTGACTCGAATAACGATGTATCCTCTGTCATCAAATCTGCACAGAACAAGGGATACCCGGTGTATACGATTGGCCTGAACCATGATGGCACGGTAAACCGGCAAGAACTCGAACGGATCGCTTCTCAAACGGGAGGAGCTTCTTTTATTACGAGTAGTGCTGAGGATCTGCCGGAAATTCTGAATCGTATTTTTGCCAGTCAAATTCGCTCCAAGCTCGTTCCAGTTGCTGCAATTACGACCACTGGCGAGATGCAAGAATTAACGGTGACTCTACCGGACTCTAGTATGGAGGAAGCCAATCTGGTGCTTTTGTCGGAGCATCCCCTGCTGGAAACCCAGCTATACTCCAATTCAGAAAATGTCCGTAGGTACAAGTCGAGCCGATATGCAATTTTGAAAATTGAGCATCCACAAGCAGGTAAAGTGAAGTTGAAATTACGGGGCATACGCGGAGATTTGGTTAAAATCAATTTACTTGGCAGCTACCGACTGGAAGCTGAAGCTACTATAGGAGGAACGCAAACAACAGCAACTCATGGCGACAAGCCTATGCAATTGCTGAAGGGACAAGCGACACCATTTCAAGCTCAGCTCCTATTACCGGATGGCCAAAATCTTACAGATGAGGCCGTATATACTTCTCTTGAAGCCCATATTATAGTTACCCCTGTAAAAGGCGGTACAGCTAAAAAAGGTTCCTATGACCTATAAGTCAGGAGCCTTTCATACCGAATATGCGTTCCCACAAACGGGTGATTATACATGGCAGCTATCTCTGGATAGTCCGCAGTGGTACCGTAAGGGAATTGTACATAAAGTTCACGCCACCAATGCAGCACCACAAGCTTTAAAAGACCTGACGATACATCTGGTAAAAGAAGACGGTGACTCCCGTCGAAGTTTAGAGGATTTTATTGTTGATCCCAATCATGACAAGCTGAATTATAAGCTGGATTCAGGAGCCTCTGAGGATACAATTAATGCCGAGATTAACGGTAATGATCTGCTGCTATCCAAGCTTCACACAGGTGACACGAAGCTAAAGATTACCGCTACCGATCCAGAAGGTGCATCCAGTAGCGCTACACTGACCGTTTCAGTCCAATCCCGGTATACAGCCATTAAATGGACGATAGCCATCAGCATTGTGATAGCTGCTCTTCTGTATTGGTTCTTGCGACCGAAGCCGCAGTTTGCTGGAAGAATCGAAGGATATTTTCTCGCTACAGCGAGTGGACAGGAGATTCCGGTAAAATCTTGGCCGCTGACCTCCTTTCCGGGTCATAAGGTCAGCTTGCAGGAGTTATTCCGTACGCTTGACGTTCACGAACCATTACCAGAAGCGGAACGAATCCTATTTTCCGCAGGTAAAAAAGGGACTCTGATCGTGAAACATGATACACGTTGCGCCCTGCAGCATGGAAAAATCAGATTGAGCCGTAACAAAAAAGCGGTCATGGCGTATGGTGATAAACTGTACATCACGTTTGAGGACGGCGTCACTGAAATTGAGCTGCGGTACAAGGCGATTAAGCCGAACACTTCAGTGTACACCGACCATATTCAAGCTCCGACAGGATAACGCCCGTCGGAATAAAAAAAGAGAAGCACCTACTCTTACGATTAACGAACCGTAAGAGTAGGGCGCTTCCCTTTTTTTATCCAATATTCCGCACGTAGTGCGGCTTTAAACCATCGAAGTGAGCGGCAACGCTTGTTAGCCTGTACCTCCAGGCCACGCCGAATCACGTACGGCAGTAGTGAAATCCCTGCATTTTCGATCCGAATCCGTTCGGTCCGATCTGCAAATAATCTGCCTGGCACGTCCGGTGGAGGTGATCCTTTTTGGCAATAATACAGCGTTGCGGCCAAGCTATAAATATCCGACACAGGTCCCTGCCGCGAACGGTTAGAGTAAAATTCCAGTGGAGAATAGCCTGCCGTCGTGAAGATCGGATGCTCCTTGCCTTCGAAATGCACAGCAGAGCCAAAATCAATCAGCTTGATGTTGCCATGTTCCCCAACCATAATATTGCCTGGCTTAATGTCCCGATGAATAATTCCTTTGTTATGAATATACTCCAAGGCATCAATTAAAGGCAGCAGCGTTTGGTACAAAAAAGTAGGATCAGACGTTGGCACAGCTTCTTCTTTCATCATTCGATCCAGCGTCTTGCCTGCACAGTATTCCATGACCAGATAAGCAGTTCCATTTTCCTCAAAGTGATCTATATAACCGACAACCCCCGGATGATTTAATTCCTTCAACATTTGCCCTTCACGCAAGAAATAATGCATAAACTCTACATATTTGGATTGCATAGAAGCGCTACAAGTGACCGTTTTTCGATCCATCCCCCGCAAAGCCAGCGCATTCGGAAAAAATTCCTTTACAATCACCTTTTCTCGGTTATCCAACAGCCTTGCCGTATACACGATGGCCAGCTCACTGCGGGACAAGGCGCTTCGAATTTGATATGTATTTCGCAGCTTCGTATTGCGGGCAAGCAGATTCCCGCTTGTATCCACGATCATGACTCGTCCTCCTGTCAGGTTCTTAGCTTATGTCTTTTGTATATATCGGCTTATTACACGTCTTTTTATTATACCGTAAATCAGGTTATTGGAAAAACAAATAACCTGCCATAATCTCCCTTAGAGAAATGATGACAGGTCTTTTGGCATTCATCTGGTCCTATTTTCTCAAATCGTTTAACCTAATTTTGTACCTGGCTTCATACTGCGTACACCGTTGGTATTTTTCTTCCGTTCGCTGCGCAGTTTGCCTTTACCTTGTTCTGGAGTGCGAATGGTGAGGGCAATCAGGAACGATACGACGCACAGCACAGCAATTGTGGTAAAGGTCGGGATAAATCCGCCGAGCAAGGCAGCGATAAATGACCCCGCCAGCGCACCAAGGCCAAAGCCCTGATACACAATACCATAGTTTTTGCTTTGGTTCTTCAGACCGAAGAAATCAGCTACGATGGCAGGAAAGACGGTAATATTGCCACCGAAGCAAAAAGCAATTCCTGCTACACAGGCAAAGAACAAACCAAAATTCAGGGGTACCAGACTCAGTACTGTAACTGCAACTGCTGTTGTTAAAAGTGCACCTGCTACCACTTTCAGACGACCTACCTTGTCCGATAGCGCACCTAATATAATCCGACCCGCCGTGTTGAAAATAGCGACCATAGCGACCGCATTGGCAGCTGTTGCTACATCCAAGCCAGCCATCCGTACGCCGATATCTTTGACCACTCCGATCAGGTAGAGACCACTCATACAAGCGGTAAAGAACATGACGAACAGCAGGTATGCCTGCTTGGTGCGCAGCATTTCTTTAACGGTATAGTCCCGCTGTACAGCCCCATTTTGTTCCGAAGGTTTGTTCACAACTACTGCTTCTTTCACCAGGAAAGAACCACCGACGATCATGATCAGCACGATGATACCCCAATACAAAAATGCCTGCGATACGCCAACAGACTGAATCAGCGAACCGTTAATATACTTGAATATCAGACTGCCTGTTCCGTAGGCCCCAACTGAAATACCGGAGATAAGTCCTTTTTTCTCGGGAAACCATTTAATCAGATTTGACAATGATGTAATATATGCCGTTCCATCCGCAAAACCTACGACAATACCTGCCAAAATGTACAGCAGGGATAACGAAGTTACCTGTGAACTAAGCATGAGCCCTGCCCCTAGTACGACACCTGCACACAAAATCAGACGACGAAGTCCCCATTTATCCTGTAGCTTGCCTGCGAATAACGTAGCAAACGCGAGTGCAAAACTGGTAATTGAAAAGGTAATAGCGACCGAACTGAGGTTCCAGCCAAAGCGGTCCACCAACGGTTGATTAAATAAGCTCCATGTGTAAATGGTACCTAAGCCCATCTGGACAATAATCGTTCCCAGTACGACCAGCAGGCGATTTCCGCTGTTTGATTTCATATTGATCTCCTCTTTTCATTCCGGCTCTACAGCATCCATTTGTTATGATGATAACCGTGAATCCAGTACGCTTTGCGCCTGTGAAAGAGCAATTCTGTAAGGATTCTGTTTACACGGTTATTATAACCCTGCATGTCAGCTAGAAATCGTTTGAGGAATGAAATGCACATATAGCGGAATGAAATGCCTTTAAAGTCGCATAATTTGCCGAAACTCCTTGGCCTTACTGCGACTCACCGGAATTTCTGCTTCTAGTCCACGCAAGCGCAAGAGATACGTATGATTGAACCAAGGTACAATTTCACGGATTTGCGACAGATTAACCGTATACGATCGGTGACAGCGAAAGAAGTCCTGCTGCGGCAGGCGGGCATGAAATTCCGAAATGCTCATCGGCATCGTATATTCTTCATGCCTTGTAAAGACACGAGTTACCTTTTCCTGCGCACACGCATAGTAAATATCGTTTGCATCCGTTACGATAATTTTGTCATTTTTCAGCAGATTAATACGCCCCGGAGCAGCAACGGTACTGGTTTCAGCAGCTCGGGGTTGCCCAGCCTGGACAGGTTCCTGTATCTGAGCGTTTCGCTGCTCATAAGCATTTTCGAGCTTATGCAGCATGGATGCGATCCGTTTTTCATCATATGGCTTGAGAATGTAGTCGAACGCCTCCAGTTCAAAAGCCTGCGCCGCATGTTCTTTATAGGCGGTCGTAAAAATAATATAGGGCTTTTTAGCAAATTTGCTAATGTTCTGTGCCAATAGCATCCCGTCCAATGAAGGAATGTTAATGTCCAGAAAGATCGCATCCGTCTCCTGATCTTGCAGAAACCGGAATACATCCAGTCCATCCTCGAAACTATCGGTCACCTCAATACTGCTATGAGTCTGAATAAGATACTCCAGCTCTTCACGCGCTGGAAGTTCGTCTTCTACAATTATGGCCTTCATGACTTCTCCTTTGGTATGTCAAAATATACTTCGGTGCCCGGATCATGTTTAAGAATAATGACTCCTTCACCGTACATAAGCTTGAGTCTTCTGTGCACATTGTACAAGCCGATCTGTTTAGCCGGAACTTGATCATGATATAGGTTATCCACTACATCGTCCCGTATACCCACCCCGGTATCAGCTACAGAAATACGCACCTTTTCGCCACGGTCTTTTACAGAAATGGTTACTGTACCTGGCCCTTTTTTCTTGAGGATTCCATGATTAATCGCATTCTCAACTAGGGGCTGGATAATTAGGCTCGGAATACGCACGGACACCTCATCCATTACATACTCCACCTGAAGCCGATTGCCGAAGCGAGCTTTTTCAATTTCTACGTAATCCGACACCTGTTGAAGCTCCTTGTGAATTTCGATCAAATCATCATTCAGCTCCAAATTATAACGCAGATAGCCTGACAAATTGATGATCAGCTCTCGCGCCTTATCCGGTTTGGTGCGCGTCGTCGAGGCAATGGCATTCAACGCGTTGAACAGAAAATGAGGGTTGATCTTCGTCTGGAGTGCCTTTAACTCGGCCTTATTCGCCGCTTCCTTAATTTGCTCCACACGCGACACTTCCATTAACGTGGAAATGATCTGAGACAAGCCAATCGCCATCGTCTGCAACGGATACGTGATTTTATAAGCTTTTCGGTAGTAAATCTTTAGGGTTCCGGTTACTTCTCCCCGCTCCTCTAACGGGATGATGAGCAGAGACTGGATTTGGGGCGTTTTGTCGTCAGCAATATGGTTGCGGATCGTGATTTTACCACTGCGGATCGTCGATTTAGTCACATCGCTAATAATTTCATCCCCGATATGATAGCGTTCTTCGCCAAATCCAACGTAAGCCAGTACATCTCGGGTATCCGTAATCGCCACCGCGTCTGCCTTGATGTCTTCTTTTATAATTGAGCAAATCGTATGCAAGGATTCCGCATTAATCGAACGAAAATAAGGCAACGTCTTGTTGGCAATATCCAATGCCAGCTTGGCCTGTCTTGCTGCGATATTCTCCTTTTCCCCCTCTACACTTTGGATCAATAGAACGATTAAACCGATACTGACCTCTCCGATAATCATCGGTAGACCGATCTTGGAAACGATGTCCACACCAAGGCCGTGAGGTTCTGCCATCACCAGAATGAGCAGCATCGTCAACGCTTCACAGACCATACCTGCAGCGATGCCGACCAGCCATCTCTTGGAACGATTGACCCGGCGGCCGATATATCCTGACACCACACCTGCCAGAATACTTGTAATCAGACACGGAATCGAGGTCACTCCCCCGATATCAATTAGATAACGATGGATCCCCGATACAATACCTGTAATGATCCCAACCCAGGGTCCGAACAAAATACCGCCCGCCATAATTGCAATGATTCGAACGTTAACCAGCGAGCCTTCAACTTCAATCCCGGTGTAGGTACCAAACAGGGCAAACATACAGAAAATCAATGTTAGTAAAGTCAGCTCTGCCGGAGAATGACTGTTCTTCTGCAAGGTTTCCTTAAATCGGGGGATACGTGTAATAAAAAACAAACAAATCAGCAACAATGCTGCGCGCTCAAAGAGCTGCATCAGCATTTCCAGCAAGGCGTTCACATGCGTTCCTCCCAAATAAAAACGGATATGCCTACATAGGTTGTATTAATAAAAAACCACTACTCACATATTTCAATTCCTACCCTGCCATTACGGGCACGAATAAGCACCTTCCCGCCAATCGGATATGTAAACTGCGGCGTGGTATGACCAAAATCAGCATCTGCAATCACCGGTATAGAGGCCAATTCTCTTTTCGAACGAATGATTTGCCGCAGCAATTCTTCTGTCATATGCGAAGCCTTCTGAAATCGACCTATGATGATTCCTTTAACCTGATCAAATTCAGGCTGGTGCAACAATGATTGCAAATCCCGGTCAAATGTAGCGGGAGAGCTTTCGTAATCATCCTCAACAAACACTATGGTTCCTTTTGGACTTGGCATGTATGGGGTTCCCTGTAACAAATTCAGAGTACACAAGTTTCCGCCCACAATCGTACCCTCTGCTTCGCCTTCATGAATCGCATATGGACCCGCATTGCGGTGAAAGCTTCTTTGATCCTGATCCTGATACCAAGCATCGTCACTCCACTCTGGCGACGATTGGATTTGAATGCTACCCTCTTCCAACATTAACCTTTGGAAATAAGTCGTCGTATATTCATTTCCTCGCAACATGGCGAACGTCAAAAAGTGAGGTCCTGCATACGTGATAAGCCCTGTTCTGGCATAAATCGCATGGCTTAACGCCGTTATATCCGAATAGCCACATAATCGTTTAGGATGAGCGCCGATCAGATCATAATCCAGATGGGCTAGAAGCTGATTGGCATTATAGCCCCCAATTGAGGTCAGAATGCCCTTTACCTTTGGATCGACAAAAGCTTCGTGCAAGTCAGCTACTCTAGACTCTATCGAAGAAGATGCAAAATCATCGTTTTCCAGCACATGCTGTGAAAAGCTCACTTTAAACCCAAGCGCCTCCAGTCTACTCTGAGCAATCAGTCGATTTTCCTCAGAAACAATAGACAAGCTTCGGGATGGCGAAAGAATGCGTATCTCGTCTCCTGCTTTTAATTTAGGTGCTTGCTTTCCCATCATCATCGTCATTCCCCCTTGTTCCAAAGCATTTAAACTGCCACAAATTATACCATCAACTTCCATCTAATTATAGCTTCTAAAACTTCCCACTTCATTCCCTTCTTCCCAATAAGAAGTAAAAAACCGGGGATACCGCTTGTTAGCGATAAGCCCCGGATCTCTAGTCCGATGATGATGCTTTTCGGTTATTTACTTTTGCCGATTTCACTAGAGCTGTTGTTCTCATTCTGATCATGGACCAGCTCTTTCAACTGAATAATCAATGCCTCCAGCTCACTAAATCCCGCCACCATATTGGAGGTTATATTTTGCTGCTCTTCTACTCCAGCCAAAATTTGTTCAGACGCTGCACTTGCTTGTTCTGTCACACTGGAAAATTCCATCATCTCTTGAACGACCTGAGACGAAAATTGTTGCATACTATTCGTACTGGACTCTACCTCCACAGCCTGCACCAATACTTTATTGGCATTTTGCAGGATATCTTCCAGTACAATTTCGGTCGAATGTGCCGACTCCATGCTTTGCTGTAATCTTTCCTGTCCCATGTCAAATTGGCTTACGACGGAATCCATCTGAGTCCTCAGCTGCTCCAAAATACCCTCCATCGCCACTGAGGTGTTCCCAACCATCTCAGCCAAATTACGCACTTCTCCAGCCACGATCGCAAATCCTTTTCCATGCTCTCCCGCTCTGGCGGCCTCAATGGATGCATTCAAGGACAGCAAATTGGTTTGCTTTGAGATTTGAGTAATATCTTTAAGCATGGCAGACATATTGTCACTCTGCAATTTAAACTCATCCAATTCTTCTTTGGTACGACTCATCACCTGACCCAAATCTTTAATTTGAGATGTTAATGCAAGCAGTTGACTGCTGCCTCTACCGCCGGCATTTTTCGTATCTTCAGAGAGCTGCTTCAGCTCCCGGGAATGATCGGCAACCTCGCGCACATGCCGGTCAGACTGAGCCAAGTTATCGGTTACCTCAGTGATATTCGAAGCCTGCATCTCTACCCCTTCGGCAACCTCCTGAAACCCGATGGCGACTTCATTCGTCACAATGCCTGTAGCATCCACTTGATTCCTGAATCGTTCTGTAAAGCTATGTAATCCCGCTACAGCTTGCCTCACTTGCTCAAATAGAAATTCAATACGTTGCCTTGTGGCATCCATATTTTTATTTTGTTCCTCCGTTATCTTAAACTGCTTTTGGTTTAACACCGATACCACTAACAATAGTAACCCAATCAGCCCTACAATAATAAATTCATGTACATAACGCAAAGAACCGGTAGCTGGCAGAGTTGCAGGCGTACCGATCGTAATTTGTATAAAAATATTACATAAATTTAAAGTCATAGCTACCAGAAAATATGGATAAGATGGGTAGAGTAGCAACAATGAACAAATAAAGATCGTAGTCACTACCTCCACACTAGATAAGTTCACAAATATACATATTAATGCACTATAAAATGTAATAATCCAAGGAATAAGCCGGATTCCTATCTTTTGTATATTCAGAATCGTCAAAACTGCCGCGACTACTAATCCTACACCGCTAGATATCCACATCGAGGGATTAGATATTGCCGGGACGATGCTGCTCAAAGTCATAATCCAAAAAATAATGATCACCAATTTGTTTCTTTGCCACAACAATTCATTCGTTCTGTCCATGATTGTGTACGCGCTCCTTAGAGATATATTAGGTATTTATAAAATAAAAATGTAAATACCATACTATATATATCGTCATATCTGAACGCGTATTGAATGATGGTCGTACTTTAAAGAGAAAAACCGCCCCCTAACAGGGAACGGTTTTAATTCACGGTTTGATCATCTTCTTTAATTGGCAGACGTTCAATGTGCCTGCTGAATCCATTAAGATTCCTTGTTTTCGGAAGCCCCTTCAGCACCTTCAGTTGCCGCTGCCTCACCTTCCACAGCAGCATTCTCTACTTCGACTGCACGCGGAACGATCACGGATGCCAGCAACTCCTCTTCAGAGACATGCAGCGTCACGCCTTTAGGAAGCTTCAAGTCGCTTGCGCTCAGCTTGTCGCCAATATCCAGTGCGGATACATCCACTTCAATAGTGGACGGCAAGTCAGAAGGCAAACCTTCAACCTCGACTTCTGTTTCTTGAACTTGCAGAATACCGCCTGATTTTGTACCTACAGGCGTACCCTGATAATCAATCGAAACACGCACGCGAAGCGGTTTGTTTTTGGAGATCTTCAAAAAGTCGGCATGCAACCATTGGTTGTCACGCTGTTGATAATCTTTAATAATGACTGGAATCGTTTCTCCGCCTTCTACTGTGAGATTAAAAACCTCTGAACGTCCGGTTCTGATTACTTTATTAAATTCCTTGGCATCGACATGTACAGGGGTTCCCTCGATTTCAGAGCCGTAAACCACAGCTGGAATCCGTCCTTTTAACCTCAATCCACGAATGGCCGAACCCTTCTTCTCTGTTCTCGGCTGGGCGGTTAGTTGAATACTTCCTCCATTAGAACTCATGATATACAACCTCCTTCAGGTTACCTTACAAATGATTTTCCTCCAAGAATCTTGCTTGTTTACCAGTCGTACTACAGAATATAAGCCAGCAAGCTGGCAAAACTAAACAAGTCCATAATTCTATTTTACCCCTTTTTTCTGAAACTGACGCACATTTGCATAAAAAAATAGCATTTCTCGAAATGATCGAAAAATGCTATTTCTCGTGTATATATGGCAACCAGGCATACAAGTCTATCCCGCCCGGTTATCGTTAACCAGTAATAAATATTCCTCTCTGCCACTATGAATCAATACCTGCATCACAGACTGGGTCGGATCTACATCAATATATCGATCTGCCTCCACATCCTTGGCATCCCAGTGATTCAGTCGGACAATGTAGCCAATTCGCTGTACATCAGGAGCCACCCGAATGCGGGCTACTGCCCGACCATCATCCCAATCGTGAAATTCAACATGTCCGTCCTGGTGTCCGGTGCCCCATACCCACACATTCCAGCCAGAGTATTGCCGGTCTGCACGCTCGTAGATCAGTTCAATCGTACGAAACGGAATAACCGCTCTATCGTTTCCTCGCTGGGCATCTGTCATTGCTGTACCTGCAATCTCTTGATTCGTCCCCTCATCTAAGCCCTTCGTTTCGTTATCCACTTGCTCGTTAGCTTGATCTTGCTCAGTCAAAAAGGAGGCCTGGGGAGGTCCAGCCTGATCATACAACACCATCATCGACCAGCGCGATACAGTCACACGATGGCCTACCACTTCATAGCGTGTCTCATTCCCGGCCCCGTGTGCATCCACGACCACATGCCAACGATCCGATTCCGAAGGCAATGATATTGTCTGCTCTGTATCCGAACCGTTATAAATCACCACAATATGATTCCAGGCATCGCCGTTAGCATGATGCCTCAATGCAAAAGCCACCACATGCCCACTGCTTTGCAGGACTTCCATATGCTGCTCCACCAGCTCACGCTGATCCATACGGAATGCCGGATGACTGCGCCGCAAAGCAATTAAGCCCTGGTAGTAATCAAACACGGATCGAAACCTCGCCTTGTTATTCCACCGGATAGCGTTTACCACATCAGAGCTTCGGTAGCTGTTATGGTCTCCATATTTGGAACGCAGCAGTTCATCCCCTGCATGGATAAAAGGAATACCTTGCGATGTCAGAATCATGCCGTTAGCCAACAGAGACTTACGTACAGTTTCGTTTTCAAGTAGGTTACTTTCATCCAGTTCCTGATACGGGTCTGCTTCAGCTACGGCTTGTTCGGCTGTCCTTCCATCTTTGGGGTTCCCCTGCTCCCATTGCGGAAAACGACAGTTCTCCCGCACATGTCTCACCGTCAAAATTTTATCCCACAAATTGAGATTATCGTGGGCCGTTACATAATTGACGGTCTCTGATGGATGAGCTGTAAAATCATAGATAGCTCCAAAAGCACCTTGAAGTACCCGTTCCTCCTGATTTTCCGCCCCCGTGGCAAACCCATTCCCGGTACCGTCGCTATCTCCCTTAATGGCAGAGCGGTAATTGTCGTTAAAAACGGCAAAGCCCTTATCCCGCTGCGTTCCTTTTAATGTAAGCAAAGGCTGCGGGGACTCCCCACCCGTCCAAGGCTCACCATAGATCAGCAGATCGGGACGTATTTCAGCGCGAAGCTCTCGGGTAAGCTGCTCTACAGTCGGTGTATCAATTAACGCCATCAAATCAAACCGGAAGCCATCTATGTGATATTCCTCTGCCCAATAGCGTAGTGAATCCTTGATATACTTGCGCACCATCGGACGTTCGGTTGCCAGTTCATTACCTACACCTGATCCATTGGTGAGCTTCCCTTGCTCATCCGTACGGTAATAATATCCTGGTACAATCGGCTCAAACGGACCCTTTTCCACCGAATACGTATGATTGTACACAACATCCATAATGACACCAATGCCAGCAGTATGCAGAGACTGTACCAGCCGTTTCAGCTCTCGTATACGCATCTCCGGGTCAGCTGGATTGGAAGAGTAAGATCCCTCCGGCACATTATAATGCTGCGGATCATAGCCCCAGTTATATTCAGTTCCTAATTCCGAAAAGTCATTCACCGTATGAAAGTCAGCCACTGGAAGCAAATGAACATGTGTAATGCCCAGCTCCAGCAAATGATCCAGTCCGACACTGTTACCCTCGGAATCCATTAATCCCGTATACGTAAAGGCTGCAAACCGCCCCTGAGCAGTAGATAAATCTTTTATACCCGTATTAAAATCGGGGTCCATCGAAAAATCACGCACATGAAGCTCATAGATAATAGCATCTGTCGTACGCTCAAGTACGGGTCCCTCATCCTGTTCCCATCCATCCGGGTTCGTTCGATCCAAATCAATGATAGCCGTACGTTGCCCGTTGGCTGATACCGCTCTGGCATATGGATCGGTAGCATAATGAATGCTGTGGTCCGCCCACTCCAGCCTGTACATGTAATAATATCTGTTCCAGTCGCCTTCCAGCTCTATAGACCATACTCCGTGACCATCACGATTCATGAGAAATTCCTGACCACCGCCGTGCTCCTGAACGATTCCTTCATGATCGTACACCCCTGCGTCGGTATACAACGCGATATGAACCTGCTGTGCAGTCGGTGCCCATACCTTAAATTTGCTGCCCGCAGGCGTATAAGTAAGACCCAAATCATAGCCTTCATATATGGGATATGCTGTGTGCTCAAGTCCCTTGAGCTGATTGAAATTAGACATTCCTGTTCACCACCCATTTCTATACATCGGCTTATAGCCTCTGTTCATCCATCATTTATGATGTTTATGACTTGTCAATATACCTCAGGATTTGCAAAATCCTCACCTCATAGGCTATCAAAATAAGACAAGCTTGAAAAGCTGGATGATTTAAATAAGGATGACGCTCCCATTTCAACACGCACACTCCATTTTATGACAAAACGATGAACAGGCTACAGCTTTCGCCTTCAAAGCATCACATTTATTTCCCAGCTTTCATCACGTTCAGGAGAGTCGGCGGTTATCCATTTGAAAAATTTCGTCAGCCATTCGCATAGTAGAGCTTCGATGCGAAACAAGGATAATCGTTTTGTCTTGCTGCTGTTCTTTTAACGATTTTAAAATAATCGCTTCGTTCAAACTGTCCAAATTGCTAGTTGGTTCGTCTAGCAGTAACAGGGGCGCATCATGAACAAAGGCTCTGGCCAGCCCCAAGCGCTGGCGTTCACCACCAGACAGCCTGTCCCCCAACTCTCCGACCCGGCTGTCATATCCTTGAGGCAATGTCATAATAAAATCGTGTACTGATGCCTTACGGGCTGCTTCCACAACCTGTTGATGTGTAGCATCCGGCTTTCCAATTTTGATATTAGCTGCAATGGAATCGTCAAACAGGAATGTATGCTGATCGACGTAGCTTTGCAAGCTTCTCAAATGTCGGGTCTCAATGTCCTTCAAATCGTGGTCAGATAGTAAAATCCCACCCTTCTGCGGGTCCCTGAATCGCATCAGCAACTTCAGCAACGTTGACTTACCGGACCCACTTTTACCCTGAATACCTATAATTCGCTTGTGTGGTATCGTGAGACTTACATCATTCAGCACCGTTTGACCATCGTATGCAAAAGTCACCTTGTCTATCTGCGCTCCAGTAAAGCCAACGGTCATTCCATTCATATTTTCTTCTACCTCCGGGCTCTCCTCCAGCAGACTTAGCACTCGCTCCCCGCTTGCCAGCGTTTGAAGCAAATTGTTGGACAAATTGCTCAGTGCGACCACCGGACCAAATGAACTAAACAGAGCAATGACTGAAATCAGCATACTTGTAAAATCCATCTGTCCTTTAGACATGCTATACAATCCAGCTAGCAGCATCAAGAATGAAAATCCGACTACAGCTGCATCTGTGACTGCTCTTGTGATGCCTTCATGATGCTTCAACTCTTTCTGCTTGGCATCCAACTGATCCGTACGACGGTTAATTTCATTTAATCGTTGTTCCCCTTGCCCATATTGCACAATTTCCTTCATCCCACGTAAGCTGTCCAAAAAATAACTGCTCAGCTGGCCGAAGCTGCTCCGGTATTCCATCCCTTGGCGCTTGCCCATACGTGTCGTAAGTAGGGGAATAAACAAACCGACGGTTATGTAAGCAAGCGCAGCGATCCAGCCTAGTAAAGGCTCATAAGAGCCTATAAAAAATACCATGAGCAGTGAAGTGATGATGCCAATCATAACAGGCGCTATCGTATGCGCATAAAATACTTCCAGCAGCTCAATATCACTTGTAATCAGCGATATCAGATTCCCTTTGTCCTTGCCTTCAAGCTTGGCTGGGGCCAATCTACGCAAGGCTTGAAGCACCTTGTCTCGCAGCACAGCCAGCAGCTTGAAAGCGAGATAATGACCACTCATTTGCTCGCCATAACGAAATACACCGCGCAATACAGCACATAGCACGATGGCAGTCAGCAAAAATGTCATGCTGTAGCCTGTCGTGATGCCCGTTGCTGTCAGTAGGGCAAGGGCCCCGTACACAATAATGCCAATAGCACACACAAAGCCGAGCACCCCTGTAACAATCGTGATGAGCAGCACAGGTAAAAGAGGTCCTGCCAAGACCAACAATTGACCCATGATTCGTAAACCGGGTCTACGCATATACAGCACCCCCTTTCACAAACTGTTCCATCCGATGCTGACTGAGATACATCTCCGCATAATGTCCCTGCTGGCTCAACAGCTCCTGATGCGTTCCGGATTCTGCCACCAAACCATTTTGCAGCACATAAATACAGTCAGATTGGATCACGTTTTCCAGTCTGTGAGAGATGAGAATCACTGTTTTTTGACCTGCCAGTGCATGTATGACCTCCATGATTCCTTCCTCACTCTCAACGTCAATGTTAGAAGTAGCCTCATCAAAAATATATACATGACTGTCGTGCAGCAACGCTCTGGCCAGTGCTAGACGTTGACGCTGTCCTCCTGACAGATTCGCTCCCTGCTCCTCTATCTCTGCCTCCAATCCTCCCTCGGAGAGAATGAAATCATACAGCTTCACTTGTCGCAACGCCTCCAGCATTTGTAGCTCATCCGCGTGCTCATTGCCCATTCTCAAATTTGCTTCGACGGTGCCTTTAAAAATATAGCTGTTAAAACCGATCCAGGTCATATGACGCATGCGGCTTTCTTCCGAAATGAAGGTCAGTTCGGTTCCTCCGATCGTCAGGCTTCCTTGATAACCCTCATGATGTCCAACGATCAATCCGGCTACCGTACTTTTACCTGAGCCTGATTCTCCAACAATGGAAACGAAGCTGCCTTGAGGAATGTCCATGGTTATATTACGCAAGGTATCTCTTTCGTCGTAAGCAAAATTTACCCGTTCCAATCGAATGTCTGTAGATTCTATGCTTTGTTGTCCTTGTACAAGATCCTCTGTACTCAACATTTTGAATATTTTGTCACTTGCTGCCATTCCGTTCATGGCAATATGAAAGTAGGAACCGAGCAGACGAAGCGGGATGAAAAACTCTGCCGACAGCAACACAATGATGAGCGCTCCCGCCAAGCCAATGTGACCCGATGAATATTCGCTAACAGCGACCAGCACACCTGCGGCGGCACCACCAAATGCGATAAGATCCATGACAGCTACGGAGTTTAACTGCATGGTCAGGACTTTCATTGTCATTTTGCGAAAATCCTCAGCCGCTGTGTTCATTTCCTGATGTTTATTCTGGTCTGTCCCGTAAATTTTGAGCGTGGTCAGACCTTGTACATTTTCCAAAAAGCTGTGGCCCAAATTGACGTAGCTGCCCCAATATTTCCGAAACAGCTTTTTAGCCATTCGCATAATAACAATAATGGACACTGGAATTAAGGGAACGCAGATCAATAGAATGATAGCCGCTTTGAAGCTGACAAAAGAGAGGGTGATGAACAACGTTACAGGTGCAAGCAGACTATAAAATAGCTGAGGCATGTATCTACCAAAATAGGTTTCAAGCTGCTCCACCCCTTCTACAGCAACCTGAATAACCCCTGAGGTGGAGGTATGATCCGTATAAGAGGGGCCCAGCTTTAACAGCTTGCTGTAAATCTGTGAGCGCAGCGTTTTTTTAGCATTGATTGAAGCCCGATAGGACAACATACTGGCTGCATAATTACTCAGGAAGCGAACGGCAATGGCAGCAATAACAATGACTGTCATGGATAGAATTAGCTGGCGAGTTACTTGTCCTTCCCATGCTTGCTGCATCACAAAGGCCATAGACAAAACGGCGGCTATACTCCCTAAAAGACCGATCCACTGTACGAGCACACCCAAGATGATATATTTTCGGGAATGCTCCACCAGGCCTAGTAGACGACTGTCGACCATTTTAGACCTTTTTTTCGGAGTAGGGACGGCTTCAGATGAAGACGGAGTTTCCGCCTTACCTTCCCTCACAGTTCCGACTCGAAATATAAAATAATAGTATTTAAAAAGGATGACCAAGACGATGAGCACCTTGCCCCACACAATGGGGGTAAAGATAAAGCCTGTAATGAGCATAGCTGACGCTAAGCCCAATGACGTAATTTTTGTAGACAGCTTCAACGACCTGGTTTGTACAAAACTTTCCAGATACTTATGGTACAAAGATGTATTCGAAAACCACTGATGAATCCTTTCAGACCCCCGCATAAAGAAAAAGGTTGCCAGCAGCAGAAACGGTGTAGTCGGCAGCAACGGCACCACTACGCCAATCACTCCAAGTGCCAAAAATAAAAACCCTAAGGTAATATAAATCGGTTTCACTGTAATCCCCCTAATATATATACTGTTAATGATATTTTATAGATAATGATAATCATTATCAATATATATAATTTAGTCAGGTTGTTATGTGATGTAAATCACGCATATAAAAATCCTCTTGAAGTTCAACTCTACAGAACACTTTTGTGCTCATATAGATGTTTTGTCTTCAAGAGGATAATCGAAATAAGTGCGTGTTATTACGTTGTTTTATGAACTTATAATATCATATTGCTCCAATACCTGTCGATGTAACGGGTCATCTGCAGGTATGGACGTATAACGTGTCAGCGCTTCACTCACCCCTTGGCTGCGAATCACCTGCTGAAGCTCAACTGCTTCGGGGTCTTCCGTAATATCAAATTTGCAGGCAGCAGCCATTCCTAACGCCAGATGATCGGTCCGGATACCATACTCCTGTGCTTGCAGCGCGGGACGTACAAGACGGTCATTGGGAGACAGCTTGCGAAGCGGTGAACGTCCGACCCGAGTAACCTCGTCTGTCAGATTAGGATTGCGGAAGCGATCCAGAATCTTAGCGATGTACTTCTTATGCTCCCCTTGATTCAAACCGAAGCTCTTCACAAGCACCGCTCCTGTTTCCTCCAGCGCCCCGTGTATGGAGTCCACCACCTTGGTATCCTTCATGGCCTCCTGGATCGTGGCATAACCTGCGACATAACCAATATAGGCTGCCACGCAATGGCCCGTATTCACCGTGAACAGCTTGCGTTCAATGTAAGGCTCCAGATCCTGCACGTAAAGAATGCCTTCAATTTCTTGATGAACAGGAGCCATTTGCGAGCGATCCACAACCCACTCATAAAAAGGCTCTACCTGCACATGCAACGGGTCCTCATGATGCTGAATCGGCACAATCCGGTCTACAGCGGCATTGGGAAAATAAACCGAAACCTCTGCCTTGGCACGAGTCGCCTCATCCAGTAGCGCAAAAACATGCTCTTTCAGTTGGGCGCTGCCTCCAATTGCATTTTCGCAAGCAATCACATGCAGCGGGCCTGCCCCTCGCTCTACCCGCCGCGCTATGCCCTCGGCAATACCTGCTGCAATATGCCTGAGGATGCTAACCCCTACCGCGGTCGTGACCAGATCAGCATGGTCTACCGCGTCCGCTACAGCCGATGCATCTCTACCGTCAATCGCGGTTACATTCGTAACTGTCTCCGTATCCTTCGTATCATTCGCCAACTCTACCGTATACTGCTTGCGGCGGCGTAACTCAGATACTAGGGTCTCGTTGACATCTGAAAAGACAACCTCATAGCCTGCACGCGACAAAATCAGCCCAATAAAGCCACGACCGATATTTCCTGCTCCAAAGTGAACGGCTCTCATAACTCCAGCTCACTTTCGAACAGATCTATAATTTCCTGTGGAGCCACTGCGTTGCGAAGTTTGTCCATGTTCTCTTCCTCCGCACATACCACAGCGATACTCGTCAAAATCTCCATATGATCGCCGCCTTGGGCTGCAATACCGATCACCATGTATGCTTTTTCTTCCCCGAAATCTACGCCTTGCGGGAACTGAACGATGGAGATGCCAGTGGATTGAACAAGCGTCTTGGATTCCTTGGTACCATGTGGAATAGCCAGCCCGTTCCCAATATAGGTGGATACGATCTCCTCGCGTTCAAGCATCTTGTCAATATACTCACTTGTAATATGTCCTGCATCCAGCAGAATTTGTCCTGCCATACGAATCGCCTCATATTTGTCTTTGGCGGTTGCGTTCATTTTTATTTTGTCTATCGTCATAATACTCACGTTAGATTCCTCCCTGTCCCTAATTTACTGTGGAAAAATTCAGCCAGCTCACTCGATATATAATTGGCAATCTGATCCCTGCTACCGTGTTCCAGTAGCGTAATCATGTCTTCCTGCAACAGTAATGCACTAATCTCGCTCAATACCTCCAAGCTTTCTTTCGGCAACTCACGAGGTCCCAACATCAGCAGAACGCATTCTACCTGCTCATCTACATCCGCCAGCAGCGGCTCAGCCAGCCTATACAAGGTCAGCGAAGGCTGGCGAACATAGGGACTGCGCGTATGAATCAAAGCAACGGAGGTATCAGAAATCACCTGACTCCCTTGACGCTCTCTTTCTACAAGTTGTTCAGCAACAACAGAAGGCTCTGTGACATTTCCCCGCACTGCCTCCAACATGCAGATAGCCTCTATAGTGGCTGACATATCCACCCCTTGATTTTCCAGCGGGTATACTTGAAATTGCTGTACAATGTGTACAATCTCCTCAAGGCTTTTCCGTAGACCGGTAAGCCACTCCATGCCCTGGCCGGGGAGAACAGCCTGTTCCTGACGATGATCACTGAGTTGATTGAGTGTAATATGCTGGATGAAATGACGCAGGCGGTCACTCTCCTCTTGCGTCAGCAGCGGGCTGATTTTGAGATACCGATCCGGCTCAAGCGGCAGCTCCACTGTCGAAATGATCAGATCATAATCCTCCTTGGGAATCCGCGTTGCCTCGTACCATGAGGCCCTATCCACGATTTTGATCTGTGGCAGCTCCTTGGCCAGTCTTGTTGCCAGAAGTCTGGAAGACCCAATTCCGCTCGTGCAGACTACGATTGCTCGAACCTCCCGCTGCAATTGTCGCAGCCGCTCCAACGAAGCGCCAAAATGCATGACCAGAAATCCGATCTCTTCATCTGGTACTTCCATTTCTGTCATATCCGCCGCAGCCTTTTTGACCGAGTCGAACAAGCTGCCGTAATCCTTGCGGATTTGCTGAAGGAGAGGGTTGCGGATCGCTCTCCCTTCCCTCAAACGTTTGAATACTGGAGCCATATGGGCAATCAGCCTTCACGCAGGACACGATCCTCTGCTAATGGTGTGCCTGTCTCTGCCTCTACACGACGAATCAACTCATGAACCGACTCCAGCAGTACAAGATCATCCAGTGGCAGCAAGCGGGTGGAATGATCCTCAGCATCACGGAACAGCAACCCGAAATAACATCGTTCCGGTTCTGGAAATTCAATATCCAGCGCCGCTGACAACTCTGCGCATATACGCTCCACCATAGCTGTGCGCAGCATGATATTCTCCTCTGAATCTGTTTTCGAATACGAGAGACGATGATCCACAACGTACCCAAGGCGCAGACGTGCCAGAGAAACGCAAATTTGAATCAGCAGTTCCATATATTTGCTTTCCACCATGTTTTTCAGCCATTGATCATGAGGCTGCCAGAGGGCGTTCTCCACGGTTAGCAAGTTCTCCCTGCCAATCATCTCCAGCAACTTTTCAGTGACACGTGTCACCGGACGAAGCTCCTCACGACCGGAAAACAGAGCCGATTCATCCAAATATTCGAGAGCCAGCTCAGAAATCGCCCGTCTTTTGTCTATCTCCCGTCCTGTAATCTCGACACCGTATCCCCGTCTGCGCACTAGCACGAGCCCTCGATCTGCAATCCAGCCTCGTAATTCGTCCAGATCATGACTGACCGTAGTTACTGTGACTTTCAAATCCGATGCCAGCGCCAGTAACTTGATCGGCTCCTGTGTATCCAGCAGCATGCACAGCACTACAATCTTTCTCTCCTCAGCCGAGTAATCGTCTGACTTCGTTTGCAGCAACTGCTCCCGTAGACTTGCAAGCTGATTCGGGTCGGCATCCACATAGATACCGATCCCTGATTTTTTCTCCAGCTTTACCTCATGAGCCGCCAACCAGCACTCGACTGCGCCAAGTTCCCGATGGACCGTCCTTGTGCTGACATTAATCTTCTCGGCAATTTCTCCGGCCGTAACCTCATGGGGCTGCTCCAAAAGATACTCCACGATGTCAGATTGTCGTTTCGTAATATTCATAAGCGCATACCGTTCCTTCCCAAGCTCTATTCCCTTTCAGCAGGAAATACAAACTGTACACAGACGGCTGACTTTATAGGAATTAAGAGTCGGATTTCAGACGGTCAACCAGCGCTTCGTATTCAGGGCTTTTCAGAAAATTGTCAATGGAAATGTGCTCAGCATTCGGGGCTACCGTTTTAGCCCGGTCTGTTAATGTTTTTTGCGTAATGACAATGTCCGCATCCTGTGGAATTTCACTGATTGCCGTATTTGTTACCGTAACGCCCACGCCCGCCTGTTTCATTTTTTTGCGTAAAATTGAAGCTCCCATGGCACTTGAACCCATACCTGCATCACAGGAAAAGACAATTTTGTTCACTTCGGATTTATCCTTGAGCATTCGATCTGCGGCAATCTCAGCAGCACGATCAGATGCGTGGTTATCTTCCATTACAGTGGCGTTAGCACTTGCACCCTTGCTTTGATTTTTCATATCTTTCAGGCGGGATGCAGCTTCCTCCAGCCCCTCTTCCTTTTGCTTACCTGTCTTGAGCAATACTGCGGCAACAGCAAAGGATACGACTGCAGCAGCGATCACACCGCTCAGCATCGGCAAATATCCGCCTTTTGGTGTCATCAGGAAATAAGCAATGATACTGCCTGGTGAAGGAGCAGCAACCAGTCCGGCACCTGTCAACATAAAACAGAAGGTTCCCACAACGCCCCCTGCTATAGCAGCGAGAATTAGAATCGGCTTCATCAAAATGTAAGGGAAATAAATTTCATGAATCCCGCCGAAAAAATGAATGATAACTGCACCAGGAGCAGACGACTTCGCAGAGCCTTTACCGAACAGGCAATAGGCCAGCAAAATGCCGAGCCCCGGCCCAGGATTGGATTCAAGCATGAACAAAACGGATTTTCCTGTTCTTGCAGCTTCCTCTAGCGCAATCGGACTCAATACTCCGTGATTCAGTGCGTTGTTGAGAAATAATACTTTTCCGGGCTCAATAATGAGATTGACAAGCGGCAAGAGCCCTGCGTTCACGAGGAACTGTACACCTGCCGACAACACTTGACTGATGGTTTGCACGACCGGGCCAATCCCCACATGAGCGAGCAGTGCTAGAATGGCACCGATAATCCCGGCCGAGAAATTATTGACCAGCATTTCAAAACCTGATTTGACTTTGCCCTCAATGGCCTTATCGAACTTCTTCAAGATCCATGCAGCCAGCGGGCCAGCTACCATTGCTCCCAGGAACATCGGGATATCGGCCCCCACAATGACACCCATCGTCATAATGGCACCGATCACACCTCCACGCTGTCCGTGAATCATCGTGCCTCCTGTATAACCAATCAACAGCGGCAGCAAATAATTTTTCATCGGATCAACCAGTTGTGCAAAACCCTCGTTCGGGAACCACCCGGTCGGAATAAAGAGTGCTGTAATTAATCCCCACGCAATAAAGGCTCCCATATTCGGCATCACCATACCGCTGAGAAAACGGCCAAAACGTTGTACGGCGACACGAGCGCCACCGTTTGAACTGGACTTTGTGTCCACTGTGCTCATATTCATATCCTCCTTGTGAGTAAATAGCATCACTACCTTTTCTTAAAATTCATACTAAATGACAGCGCTATCTTCATCAACGAAATGAAAACGTACTTTCGTCATGAACGTTGATGACAACATTTAAATTTAAAATAACGGACAACGTATTATACCTGCATAATTCTTCTTAATATGACCGATAACAATAGAAATTAGTCGAAAAAACAGTGCTGTAAATCTGCACACTTATATAGAGGAGCTCACCTCTAAATCTAATAAATCGACGTAATTACGTCTTCTAAAAGACAACAAAAAAATAGCCGCCATGTCAGATCATAGCGACTATTTTATACACAAAACGAGCGGACTAACGATGCTTTTATTCAATTCAATATCCATATAAAAATTTAGAATAAAGCGCTAATATTCCATCTTATATTGCTCGTTATTGTTCATCCGAAATCAACTGCTCGTACTGATCCGCAGACAGCAGCTTGCTCAGAGCTTCCTCGACATCATTGCCCATCTCTACTTCAATCATCCAACCCTTTTCATAGGGAGATTCATTCACCAGCTCAGGTGTGCTTTCCAGAGCTTCATTTACTTTCAATACGGTTCCCGCCACCGGAGCAAAAAGGTCGGATACGGTCTTCACCGATTCAATTGTACCAATCTCTGCCCCCTGTTCAATCGTTGCTCCCGCCCCAGGTAATTCCACAAAAACAATATCACCCAGTTGATGCTGTGCAAAGTCTGTAATGCCGATCCGCAACGTCCCGTCTGCTGTGCGCTGAACCCACTCATGTTCGTCTGTATACCAAAGTTCCCGTTTCACTTCACTCATCCTGCTTTCGCCTCACTTCCACATGAATAAAATGCTTTTAATCACCTGTATTAGACAGGTTAAGATTATGACAACATGAGCAATCATGTCAATAATACTAACAAAAATACTTCATGTTATCTCATATAGCATAGAATATTAAAAAATGATAACTTGTAACAAACGCTTACATATCCTTATTTATACATTAAATGTTTTTTGGATTGTTTTATATGACATTTTTATTGACATTTTGAATGAATTTGCGTATTAATGGGTTATAGCAAATGCTTTTGGAAATACCCCGACAACTGCAAACGCGGATGAACGCGGAGGGAGAGACTACCCAAAAAATTCGCATAGCTGTTGTCGTTTCTGAGACAGTTGTGCACGCGAACTCGGATCAACTTGTTACCTGCAAAACCGGGTAACCTACCGTTGATCCAAAAGGTAGCGCCGAAGGAGTAAACTTGCATTGCAGGTGAATCTCTCAGGCAAAAGGACCTCTGCCGGACGCATCTCTGGAGAGCATTCGCGATTAGAGCGGATCACCCAAGGGGAAACCTGGTTCACACCGGGGTAACTTTCTGGTATCAAGGACAGAGCTGAAAGAAGAGTATGGACTGCCGTCTATACGTTTCTTTCAGCCTGTCTTTTTTGTTTAGCCGATTACACTGGATAGGAGTGAAAAAATGTCTAATTTGCGAAGAACACCATTATTTTCGTCTTACGGGACGCAGCCCGGGGTTCGTTGTATTGACTTTGGCGGGTGGGAGCTTCCCGTTCAGTTTAACGGCATCCAAAAAGAGCATGAGGCCGTCCGGCAACGCGCGGGTTTATTCGATGTCTCGCACATGGGCGAGTTTTTGGTTGAGGGCAAAGAAGCCGAGGCTTTTTTGCAATGGGTAACCACGAATGATGTCAGCCAGTTGGAACCGGGCCAGGCACAATATTCACTCCTGTGTTACCCCGATGGAGGCGTAGTGGATGACTTGCTTGTATACTGCAAAGGACCAGAGCGCTACATGCTCGTTGTGAATGCCTCCAACATCGACAAAGATTGGGATTGGCTCATGCGCCACGTACCTGCATCGGTTCATCTGGAGAATGTGTCTGATGCGATCGCATTGCTGGCATTACAAGGTCCGGAAGCAGCACATATTGCCGCAGCCGTGACAGATACAGATATTACGAATCTGGCATCTTTCCGATTCCATGAGAACGTGCAATTGTTCGGAGCAAAAGCACTCGTCTCCCGAACCGGATATACCGGCGAAGACGGTTTTGAATTTTATATACCTGCTGAGGAAGCGCCCGCCGTGTGGAATGGTTTGCTTCGTTGCGGTGAATCGTATGGGCTAATTCCCGCTGGGCTTGGTGCTCGCGATACACTACGGTTTGAGGCACGGCTGCCGCTGTACGGACAAGAGTTATCTGCCACCATTTCACCGCTTGAGGCTGGTTTAGGTTTCTTCGTCAAGCTGAATAAAGGAGATTTTATCGGCAGAGAAGCACTGCAACACCAGAAAGAACAAGGAATTCCTCGCAAGTTGATCGGGCTGGAAATGATTGACCGCGGTATCCCGCGCGCTCATTATCCAGTCTTCGCGGAAGGCCAACACATTGGTGAGGTCACAACGGGGACTCAATCGCCCACCTTGAAGCGTAATTTGGGGCTAGCCCTGGTGGACAGTCGTTTTAGCACCCTATCTACACCGTTAGAGGTCGAAATTCGAGGTAAACGCCTGCGTGCGGAAGTGGTCGCAGCCCCCTTTTATAAGCGGCCACGCTGATCCTAAATCCTCTTCATTTCAAAAAAATGATCATGTCAGATACGAAATTCTGGATTTTCCAACTACGATTATGTATTAGCTAATTTACTATCTAAATTTTGCTTTTCGAAAGGAGCCAGAACTTATGAAGCAGCATCGCTATCTCCCCATGACCGAACAAGATCAAGCCGAAATGCTGCGTGTGGTGGGCGTATCATCCATTGATGATTTATTCAGTGACATTCCAGAGGCAATTCGATACCAAGGGGAACTCCCTCTTTCCTCTCGGCTTGACGAAAGAGCCTTAACTCGCCACATGGCCGAGCTGGCCGGACACAACGCCAATACAGACACACATGCCAGCTTTCTTGGTGCAGGTATTTATGATCATCATATTCCGTCCGTCATTCAGCACATCACCTCACGTTCCGAATTTTACACAGCCTACACCCCCTATCAGCCGGAAGTAAGCCAGGGCGAGCTGCAAGCCATTTTTGAATTCCAGTCGTATATTTGCGAATTGACAGGCATGGCAGTAGCGAATGCCAGCATGTACGATGGAGCGACAGCTCTGGCGGAAGCGGGCTCACTGGCCGCCGCAGCCACGCGCCGTAAACAGCTTATCGTATCAAGGTCTGTCCATCCAGAGGCACGCCAGGTATTGGTAGCCTATGCGCGCGGATTGGACTTGGACATCGTGGAGATCGGCTGTTCGGACGGCGTAACGGATGTCGATGCGCTTGCCGCGGCCGTATCGGAACAGACGGCGGCTGTCTTGATCCAAAGCCCCAACTTTTTTGGAGCCGTGGAAAATCTGAAGCCGATGGCTGACCTGATCCATGCACACAAGGGGCTAATGGTCGTCAGTGCCAACCCATTGGCACTTGGCTTGCTGGAGGCGCCCGGTAAGCAGGGCGCGGATATTGTTGTAGGAGACGCGCAGCCGCTTGGGATCTCGTCCTCCCTCGGCGGTCCAACCTGCGGTTACTTTGCCGTTTCTCAGGCACATATGCGTCGTATCCCTGGGCGTATCGTAGGCCAAACCACGGACCGCAACGGCAAACGCGGCTTCGTGCTGACCTTGCAAGCGCGGGAACAACATATCCGCCGCGAAAAGGCCACGTCTAACATTTGTTCCAACCAAGCGTTGCTTGCTTTATCTGCATCTGTGTACTTGTCTGTCATGGGTAAACAGGGTATCCAGGAAGTAGCCGAGCTGAATTTGCATAAAAGCCGCTATGCGTTAGAACAATTGCTGAGCTTGAATGGCATAACTGCCTCGTTTCACGCACCGACCTTTAACGAGTTCGCCCTTAGGCTGCCTGAAGGTACGAATATGAGCCAACTTCAGGACAATCTGCTAGCTGCCGGATTTATCGCAGGCTATGATTTGGGCCGGGACTATCCGGAACTTGCAGGTCATATGCTGATTGCCGTGACGGAGCAAAGAACCAAAGAAGAGATTGACCAATTTATACACACCTTGGAGGGATTGCTATGACACACACCGGACCGGATCAGAAACAAGAGCTGTTGAAGGAACACGATCAAGCGCTCATTTTTGAATTGAGCCGTCCGGGTCGCATCGCTTATTCCCTTCCCGAGTGCGACGTTCCTCGTCGCCCCGTGGCAGAGCTTTTGCCGGATTATGCGCTGCGCAGCGAACCTGCGGCATTACCCGAGGTATACGAAGTAGATGTTATTCGCCATTATACCGCCCTGTCCCAGCGCAACTTCGGCGTCGACAACGGGTTTTATCCGCTTGGCTCGTGTACGATGAAATACAATCCAAAAGTGAATGAGGATGTCGCCCGTTACGCAGGCTTCGCTAAAATTCATCCATATCAGCCGGAGAATAGCATCCAGGGGGCTATGGATCTGCTGCATACGCTCCAAAACGATCTGGCTGCGTTGACCGGCATGGATGCCGTCACGCTCCAGCCCGCTGCTGGCGCCCATGGCGAATGGACCGGGCTGATGATGATTCGCTCGTACCACGAGGCACGTGGTGAGCGACGTACCAAGGTGCTCGTGCCGGATTCCTCGCACGGTACGAACCCCGCCAGTGCAACCGTAGCGGGCTTCGAAACAATCACCCTTCCCTCCACCCCTGAGGGGCTGGTGGATCTGGACGCGCTCCGCCAAGCGGTAGGCAACGACACCGCTGCGCTCATGCTGACCAATCCGAACACGCTGGGCTTGTTCGAGAAGCAAATTACTGACATTGCCGCGATCGTGCATGACGCAGGTGGTCTGCTCTACTATGACGGGGCAAACTCCAACGCCATCATGGGGATTACCCGCCCCGGGGACATGGGCTTCGATGTGGTGCATCTCAATTTGCACAAAACGATGAGTACTCCGCACGGTGGAGGGGGCCCGGGCGCTGGACCCGTCGGCGTAAAGCAGCGACTGATTCCCTATTTGCCCAAGCCGTTTGTCGTACGTGATCCGCAGGGTGTGTACCGCTGGGATCGGGAGCACGTAGATTCTATTGGGCGGGTCAAAGCCTTTTACGGAAACTTCGGCATTCTCGTCCGAGCCTATGCCTATATCCGCAGCTACGGTCCTGATGGCTTGAAGCGGGTGTCCGAATGCGCTGTACTCAATGCCAACTACATGATGCATCGGCTGGCTCCGCACTTTGACCTGCCTTATCCTGGGCATTGTAAACACGAATTTGTCATGTCAGGGCGAGGTTTGAAGAAATTTGGAGTACGCACGCTGGATGTAGCCAAACGATTGCTTGATTTCGGTTACCATCCGCCTACCATTTATTTTCCGCTAAATGTAGAGGAATGCATCATGATCGAGCCGACGGAAACAGAAAGCAAAGAGACGCTGGATGCTTTTGTCGACACTATGATTCATATTGCGCGCGAAGCCGAGGAGAACCCTGAGCTGGTGCTCAATGCACCCTATACCACTCCACTCACACGCCTGGATGAAACCACTGCAGCCCGTAAGCCTGTGCTGAATTGCGCATGTAGTTAAGGTTAAATTCAAACACAACAATCCAAGCATACAAAAAAGCCGGTATCTGTTGAGATACCGGCTGCTGTATGTATACAGCAATTTTTGTTGGAAAAAGATATAACCTTTGAAAATGTGATACCCTTCCTTATGCTTCGATGCTTTGAACCAATTCAACAACCTGCTCGGCTGTTTGCATATCCAGAGCTTTTGCAGCCAATTTCTCCATGTCCGCACGGGACAACTTGGAGATTTGACTACGTGCTGGCAGAATGGAAGTTGCGCTCATGCTGAACTCATCCAGTCCCAGACCCAGCAGCAACGGAATTGCTGTTGTGTCTCCTGCCATTTCACCACACATACCAACCCAACGTCCTTCACGGTGAGCGGCATCAATAACCATTTTCACCAGACGCAAAATGGATGGATTATATGGTTGATACAGGTAAGAAACCCGCTCGTTCATACGATCCGCTGCCATTGTGTATTGAATCAGATCGTTAGTACCAATACTGAAGAAATCCACTTCTTTAGCGAATTGGTCAGCCAATACCGCTGTAGAAGGAATTTCTACCATGATGCCCAGCTGAATTTCTTCAGATACGGATACACCCTCGGCTACCAACTTTTCTTTTTCCTCCAACAAAACAGCTTTAGCTTCACGGAATTCGTTCAGCGTAGCAATCATTGGGAACATAATGCGCAGGTTACCGTGCACGCTTGCACGCAACAAAGCACGCAATTGAGTGCGGAAAATATCCTGGCGATCCAGACACAGACGAATAGCACGGAATCCGAGGAACGGATTCATTTCTTTCGGCAGATCCAGATAAGGAAGTTCTTTATCTCCACCGATGTCCAAAGTACGGACTACAACCGGTTTGCCTTCCATTCTTTCCAGAACCGTTTTGTAAGCTGTATATTGTACATCTTCGGATGGGAGCTTGTCGCGTCCCATGTATAAGAACTCCGTACGATACAAGCCAACGCCTTCACCACCGTTGTCTAGAACACCAGCTACATCGTTAGGCGTACCAATATTGGCTGCCAATTCGACATGGACACCATCGACGGAAACCGTAGCTTCGCCGCGCAGCTTACGCCACTCTTCGCGTTGCTTGTCATATGCCACCTGTTTAGCACGGTATTCTGCAACGATTTCTTCGGTAGGATTCACGAACACGTGACCATCCAGACCATCGACGATAATCAAATCGCCGCTTTTAGCTTGAGACAATATATTTTTTGTTCCTACAACAGCAGGAATTTCTAATGAACGAGCCATAATAGCCGAGTGCGAAGTGCGTCCGCCGATATTTGTTGCAAAGCCTTTAACAAATTCACGATTCAGCTGAGCTGTGTCGGAAGGTGTCAAATCTTCCGCAAGTACAATCGTTTCTTCGGCAATTTCTGCAGGGCTGACAAAATGAACACCAAGCAGGTGATTAAGCACCCGTTTGGTTACATCACGCATGTCCGATGCGCGTTCTTGCAAATATGCACTTTTCATGTTTTCAAACATGGAAACAAACTGTGTAGCTACTTCATTCAAAGCATAGTCAGCATTGAGCTGCTCGTCTCTGATTTTAGCTTTAACCGGATCGATCAATTCAGGATCATTCAGAATCAGCAGGTGAGATGCAAAAATTTCTGCTTTTTTCTCACCCAGTTCACGAAGCGTTTTCTCCTTAATCGATTCCAATTCGGTTTGAGATTCTGCTAAAGCCGCATCCAATCTTGCGATTTCAGCTTCAACATCACCAACCGCGCGTCTCTCTACAGCGTAATTCGGATGCTCCAAGATAAACGCCCGGGCAATGGCTATGCCTGCCGAAGCGGCAATCCCGGAAATTTTAAGCATGAACTTCGCCCAGCCCTTCGTTAACGATTACATTTTCAAGAGCTTTCAATGCTTCAGCAGCTTCAGCGCCTTCGCAGATAATGTTAATAGTATCCCCTTGTTCCAGACCCAGAGACAATACACCCAGAATGGATTTCAAAGTTACTTTTTTACCGTTAGCTTCGGCGAAAGATTCAGCACCGCTGAATTTGTTAGCTGTATTTACCAGCGCAGTTGCAGGACGTGCATGGATACCGTCTTCATCCGTAATTCTAAAAGTTGTTTGCATAATTTGTTCCTCCCACTTTCCTAAAAATAATATTTGTTTACACGCAGCATACCGGATAATTGATCAGACGGCCTAAGCCGCCTAATCAACTAATCCGAAACACATAGAGTTTATTTTATCGTAATTATACCATCTTCGCCAGCCTTCAATACTCCAGTTTTATTTAAAGTTACCGAAGATCCTTCTGGAAGGTTGGTAAAAATGACAGGTGAGATGATGGATTTAGCGTTTGCCTTCACGTATTCCAGGTCTACTTTCATAATAGGCTGGCCGGCTGACACAAGATCGCCTTCGTTCACCAAAACGTCAAATCCTTGACCTTTAAGCTTCACTGTATTCACCCCGATATGAACAAGCACTTCTTTACCACCATCGGATTGAATACCAACCGCATGCTTGCTTGGGAATACATTGAATACTTTACCATAAACAGGAGAAACAATTGTTCCATCATTTGGCACAACTGCAAATCCATCACCTGTCATGCGTTCTGCAAAGACCGGATCGGGAACGGACGAGATGTCAACCAATTCACCGTTTACTGGCATCACAATATCTTCCACAACGATCGTTTGCTTTTGTTCTCCGGCTTCCTTTTCCTCTTGTGGAGCTGGTTCTGAAGGAGCAGGTGCAGGTGTACGTCCTGCCATGATATCAGCCATTTGAGTTTTAATCGTATCGGAACGGGTACCGAAGATCGCCTGTACATTGTTACCTACTTCAAGGACACCTGAGGCGCCAAGTTGTTTCAGACGAGCTTTATCCACGTTTGATTTCTCATTAACTTCGATCCGAAGACGTGTGATACATGCATCCAGATGCTTGATATTCGATGAACCACCGAAAGCAGCCAAAATGTTATGTGGAAGCTCGTCACTGCTACCGCTTGCTGCACCCTCCACATTATCTGTAGCTTCTTCACGTCCTGGTGTCTTCAAGTTGAATTTCCGTATGATGAATCGGAATCCGAAGTAGTAAATAACCGCCAAAATCAGACCGACGATAATTACATACCACCATGGTGTACGGGTTGGAATAATCCCGAATATCAGGAAATCAATAAATCCACCAGAGAACGTCATGCCGATTTTAACATTCAAAATTTGCATCGTCATAAATGACAAACCTGCAAATACACAGTGTACTGCAAACAGCAATGGAGCTACGAACAGGAAGGAAAATTCCAGTGGCTCCGTAATACCTGTCAGGAATGAAGTCAAGGCTGCTGAACCCATGATGCCTGCTACATATTTTTTATGCTCCGGTCTTGCTTCATGATACATCGCAAGTGCTGCTGCCGGTAATCCGAACATCATGAATGGGAATTTACCTACTTGGAACGTACTTGCTGTCAGTGCCACACCGTCGCGAAGCTGATTGAAGAAGATCTGCTGGTCACCGTGAATGGTTTGACCTGCTTTGTTCACATATTCACCAAACTCAAACCAGAACGGTGAGTACCAGATGTGATGCAAACCAAACGGAATGAGCGCACGTTCGATAACTCCGAACAGGAACGCCGACAAGGTCGGGTTGGAATACACCATAAAGTGAGATACAGCGTTAAGTCCTTGTTGAACTGGGGGCCAGATCAAAACCAGTGCCAGTCCGACAATCAGTGAAGATACTGCTGTTGCAATTGGAACGAAGCGCTTACCCGCAAAAAAGCCCAGGTACGAAGGAAGCTCGATTTTGAAAAATCGGTTGTACATAGCAGCGGCCAGTATACCGATGATAATCCCGCCGAACACCCCGGTTTGAAGTGTAGGAATACCCAACACATTCGCATAACCCGGTACTTTTTGAGCAATCAGACCAGGTGTAACACCTACAGCTGTACCCAGCGTAATGTTCATTACGAGGTAACCGATGATCGCAGCCAAACCTGCTACACCTTCGCCGCCCGCCAGACCGACGGCTACGCCGACTGCAAACAACAGCGCCAGATTATCAAAAACAATTTGTCCGGCGTTCATCATGATTGTCGCTACCGATTGAACCCAGCCCGCATTTAACGCAGGGATGTACTGGAGAAAATCAGGATTGACCAGCATGTTGCCGATACCCAATAAAAGCCCCGCAGCTGGCAAAATGGCTACTGGAAGCATTAACGCTTTACCGACACGCTGTAAAACGCCGAAAAGCTTTTTAAACATACCATCCACATCCTTCTCTGAAATTTAGAACAGAGGTAAAACAACAAAAAAGGCATGAGCCGATTTAAGTATGTTTGAACACAACCTTGGGATATAGCATACCCCACTAGGCTGTAAACAATCATAACTTAAAACAACTCATGCCTGATCGAATCAGTAACACGTTAAAATGTTTAGTTGTTGTCTTCCTCATTGCAAAATTGATTATAGCACCACGCTAAATGCGAGGCAATACTTTTTTATTCGGGCTTTATCACGGTTTGTTGCTCTCCCTGCTTGCGTTGGGACAAACGCTGCAGATGCATCGTCAAATAGCTAACTTCAGCTGGATACACCGGTTTACGTAGCCTTTTCTCCATAATCTTCGTAAGTTTCCAGGCCAGCATATACATTTCTGGATATTCTTCATTCAAAAGCTTGTCCAATCGGTAAATCTCCTGCACAATCTCTCCTCGTCGTACACGTTCAATCGCAAATCTCAGATGAGTCAGCAGACGGGAATAATCAAGGGATTGGATAGGAATTCGGTAATCGAGTGTCGTCTCGACGACCTGAACCATGTCAGCAATCAGACGAGAATCCTTCCTAACCTCGGAGATATGTTGGTTCGTCATAGCACTATAAATATGCAGAGCTACGAATCCGATTTCATCTTCTCCCAGATCCACGTCCATCTTATCCTTGATCAAAGCAACAGCCTGCTCAGCCATCTTGTATTCCTGAGGATATATTTCCCTAGTTTCATACAAGAACGGATTATGAATCGTAATCCCCTGTTTATGACGGTTGATGGAGAAGGCAATATGGTCAGTTAAAGCAATTAGTATGTGCTCATTAAGAGGCTTTTTTGCTTGAAGCTGAACAAGATGAAGCACCTCACCGATGACCTCAATGAGCTTTTCATCCAGCTCAGGAAGCAATCGTTTGTATTGCTCCTGCTCTTCATGGCTTTTTAATATAAATAATTTTTCAACTGAATCCAACGGCATTAGATCGCCGGGTCTGCGATTGAAACCGATTCCTTTTCCAATCACGACAACCTCATCATGCTCGGGATGCATCCCTATAATCACATTGTTATTCAGCGCTTTGGCCACTTTTAGGCTGCTCACATCCGCACCTCTTTTATCAGAACCTTGATCCTAAGAATTATAGCATGAAGCTCAGAGGAATCCACGTTAAAGTACCAAATATTCCGCTAAAGGTCAATAAAAAGAAAACGCTTTTCATCACAATTTCCAGGAAATGCTGTGATGAAAAGCGGTCTTTTGAAGGCTGAGAATCTACTCCCCAGAGGCTTATCGTTATTCTTTATCCGTTAGTGCCACCTCAACCAAGGGTGGATTGTGTAGCTTGTTCGCATCATCGGAGGAAGGTACGGAATGAATGCCTTTTTTTCCAGTGGTTAGTCCCTTGATCAACTGCTCTACATCAATACCGGATACACTCTTAAGCATCTCGGGAGCCGTCGCCATCAGTTCCGTGACATAATTGCTGACACGAGTTGCTCCTTCCCCTTTACCCGTATCCACAACAGTCAGTTTATCAATGGATGCAATCGGTTCGGCAATGCGTCCTGCCAGATCCGGCAGCATTTTCACGATAATATCGAGCACGGCAGCCTCTCCAAACTTCTGGAACGCCTCCGCCAGTTTTTCCTTGGCCTCAGCTTCCGCGAGACCACGCAAACGGATGACATCTGCATCGGCTGTACCTTTGGCCCGTTCTGCATCCGCTTCTGCTTGCCCGTTTAGACGTTTTTGTTCAGCTGACGCTTTAGCCTGTGTTTCAATCGAGTATTGCAGCGATTCCGCCTCACGCATTTTACGTGATTTGTCGGCTTCCGCCGCTTGTTCTACTGCATACCGATCGGCTTCCGCCTTCTTTTTCACTTCCGCATCATATTGCTTTTCACGTACCTGTATTTCCTTGGCTTGAATATCAATCTCCCGTTCCTTACGTACCAACTCAACTTTCATCTGTTCCTCGACAGCAGTCTGCTTAGCACGGGCCTCCTGAATGTGATAAGCCTGATCGGCTTCTGCCCTGGCTGTATCCTGTTCTTTCTTAAACGAAGCCACCTTCAATTCCTTCTCCTTGGCCGCCTCGGCAATATTCGTATCCCGTAATAGCTCGGCCTTCTGTCCTTCCTGTTCTGCTTGTGCCTTCTGAATTCGGGCATCCCGCACTGCCTCGGCTTCTGCAATCTCTGCATCCCTTTTGACAGCAGCAATTCTCGGCTTACCAAGCGCATCCAGATACCCATGTTTATCGCGCACATCTTTGATGGTGAATGAAACGATCTGCAAACCCATCTTTTTTAGATCGCGCGCAGCCACGCCCTGTACTTCCTGCGCAAACCGATCCCGATTACGATATACTTCCTCTACCGTCATGGAGCCGAGGATTGCCCGCAAATGTCCCTCCAGCACTTCTTGAGCCTCTCCTCTAAGCGCTTCCAGCGGCTTTCCGATGAACTGCTCGGCTGCTGTGGCTACATCCTCAATGGAACTGCCAACCTTGATGATCGCCACACCATCCGCAATCACGGGTACTCCTTGCTCTGTATATACTTCCGGTGTAGTTACGTCCAATTTGTGAGACAACAGAGAGATAAATTCGGACTGCTGGAAAATAGGCCAAATGAAAGCGCCCCCACCACGTACAATTTTAATCTTGCGACCAGAATCATCCTCGGAAATATTTTTATTTCCCAGAAAAGAACCTGTCACAATCATTCCTTCATCCGGTCCTACCGTTTTGTAACGGGCCCAAAAAGCAATCCCTAATATGACGATAACAATGACAACAATTCCAGGGATCAACACAATATCTTGCAAACTTGACACTCCCGATCACGCTCCCTTCAAGTTAAGCGAATGCGCCGTCTATGTGTCCAGATACGCTACGCGGACGACGCCCTCTGCGACCTCAACCACGACAATACGGGTTCCCGCAGCTAGCGGTTTGTGATCAAAGCTAGATGCTGTATGTATGGTGTTGCCTGCACCCAAGCGGATCATAACTTCCCCGTAACCAACCTCAGGTACAGGAATGGTAACCTCACCGATTCTGCCAGTTAGTTCACGCATCGAGAAGCCGCTGGATACCTCTGAATTCGCCATGGGCTTGATAAATGCAAAAAACACTAGCACTCCAATAACAAGTGCAATCCCTAAAGCTAGCACAACAACCCAGCCCATGGTCAGCCCAGTATACTTTGTCAGTAGTACTCCAGCCCCGCCAAAAGCAGTCATAGCCCCAAGTAGAACGACAGGTCTGAACCAATCAAGGCCCGGCAACTCTAACGCCCCATCCAGCCAGCTACCGAGTACATCCCCGATCAACACACTAACCACAGTAAAGATTGCGCCTCCTGCCAACAACCACCAAAATAAGGTTTCCATGCGACTCCTCCTTCCATGTACCTTTTCAGCCTGGTTTCCAGTCTATAACTATGTTTACGTATTCAACCTTAAAAAGTTTCAAAATTTACCTCCAATATTCCAAATTAAACCCAAAAAAGCACGTTCGTACGTCTAATGACGCACAAACGTGCCTATTATGATCCAAATGCTGTTTACAGGGATGCTTTGTAAATTTCGACTACATCTTCGCGATTGAGCTTGTTAAAGCCACCGAAAGGTCCGAATTTCACAGCTTTATCAGCCATTACATCAATTTGGGACGCATCAATATCGTAATCAGCCAGACGGCTTGGTGCACCAATCGAGCTCCAGAAATCACGCAACGCTTGAATACCTTCCAACGCTACTTCTTCATCACTCTTACCTTCTGGGTTTACATGGAACACATTCACAGCCAGCTGTTTGAAGCGTTCAGGCTTCACATGCAGGTTATGTTTCATCCAGTTCGGGAACAGAATAGCCAGTCCTCCACCATGCGGAATATCATAAACAGCAGACACAGCATGCTCAATATTGTGAGTAGCCCAGTCACCTGTCAGCCCCATGTTCAGGAAGCCGTTCAGTGCCATCGTACCACAATACATAATGGTTTCACGCAGCTCGTAGTTTTCCAGATCGTTAACCAGTCCCGGCGCCGCATCTATGACCGTACGCAAAATCGTTTCACACCAGCCCAGTTGAACCGGAGTATTGGATTCCAAATGGAAATAATGCTCGAGCGTATGTGACATCATATCCACAATTCCGTAAACCGTTTGATTTTGTGGCAGAGAGTATGTGTTCACCGGATCAAGAATGGAAAACGCAGGAAACGCATGTACGCTACCCCAGCCCAATTTTTCCTGAGTTTTTTCGTTTGTAATAACAGAACCTGCGTTCATCTCAGAGCCGGTTGCAGCCATGGTCAGAACCGTACCTAATGGCAAGGCTGCTTTGGGAGCCGCTTTACGCTCTGCAAAATCCCACATGTCCCCATCATATTTTGCACCGACAGCAATAGCTTTGGAGCAATCCAGTACACTACCACCGCCCACAGCCAGTACAAGGTCGATTTGATTTGTTTTACACAATTCAACACCCTTATGTACCGTAGACAAGCGAGGATTTGGTTCTACACCCGCCAGTTCTGTTACCTCTGCACCAATTTCACCAAGCAATTTTATTACATTATCGTACAAACCGCTGCGCTTAATGCTGCCGCCGCCATATACAAGTAGTACACGTTTTCCATATTTAGGAACTTCACGCTTGAGAGCCTCCAATTGTCCTTTACCGAAGATCAATTGTGTAGGATTATAAAATTCGAATGCTTTCATCGCAAACGTTCGCCTCCAATAATTCTAAAGTTTAATGTTAAGAAACTACTCTATTATAACCTTTATGGTTACAGGAAACAAATTGCTTTATTTTCAGAAAAAAACCATACCCCTTAAGGAGTATGGTTACATTTCACATCTTGGGAGGGTTCTCGTATTGTATTATGTGGCAACATAAGCAACTTTATTCTCCCAAGGTATAGCCCAATTGTTTCATAAAACGGCCAAACGCTTGCTGACCGGATGGATTCCGTTTATACACTCCTGCGTGCTCTAAAATTTCACTGAATTTCAGTCCAACCTCATTTTGTACGGTACGAACAGCCGTCTCCTTATCAGACAGGCGACCGAACCGGGTATTCAACTGGTAAATCCAGTCTGCATGCTTAAACAGTGGATGTCCTTCCTGCTGCATAGCCACGGCCAATTCGTCGTCCCCACACAAGATATCAGCAATTCCATCCAGCTCATCCTTGAGTCGACCTGGTAAGATGGCAAGCCCCATCACCTCGATCAGACCGATATTTTCCTTTTTGATATGATGCATCTCGCGATGGGGATGGAAAATACCTTCCGGATATTCTTCACTCGTTCGATTGTTCCGCAGTACGAGATCCATCTGATATCTTCCTTCAGAATCCCGGCGCACAATCGGCGTTACTGTATTATGCGGAATCGTTTCCCCCTCCAGCTCGGTATGAGAGAGAACGTCTACCGATGGATCACTATAACCCTTCCAGGCTTCAAAAGCAGCATTCCCCGCCTCCAACAGTGCGTCGGGATCTGTTGACGTAAAACGAATGACCGACATCGGCCAGTTTACAATACCTGCCGTAACCTGCGGAAACTCTTCATTATGGTATACGCCGTCCACACCCGCTTTTTCAATTGGGAATGTATGACGACCACCCTGAAAATGATCATGAGTTAGGATAGACCCTCCGACAATAGGCAGATCCGCATTAGAGCCAATGAAATAATGCGGAAACGCTTTCGTAAAGGCCAGCAACCGCCGCAGCGTATCCTTTGTAAGCTTCATGGGTACATGATCATGATGGAACACAATGCAATGCTCGTTGTAATACACATAAGGTGAATATTGAAAAAACCACGGTTCCCTATTCAATTCGACCGGAATAATACGCAAATTTTGGCGGGACGGATGGTTTACCCTTCCGGCATATCCAACGTTTTCACGGCACAATTGACATTTGGGGTAAACAGGCGGCGGTAAAAGCTTCGCCATTGCAATTTCCTTGGGACTTTTTTCTGGCTTGGACAAATTAATCGTAATTTCCATATCTCCGTAAGGCGTTGACTGATTCCAGTACACATTGCTGGCCACCCGATCCATTCGAATGTAGTTCGAATCGATGGATAATTGATAAAAAGCATCTGTAGCCGCTTCTATACCACGTTCAGCCTCCGTTTGATGAAAGTCACGGATGACTTCAGACGGTCTCGCCATTAGCTGGCCCATGATTTTGGAATCCAGCAAATCACGATACGTATCCGTGTTTTCAGGGATAAGCCCTATGGCAAAACCATAATCTATCAATACATTAAGCACAGGCTGGAGAGCTTCGGGGGCAATAATGCCCCCTGCTTCCCCACCGGAATAAGGCTCCGAAAACCCGAACTGCTCCAATAGCAGATTACGACTGTAATCCGTATCTTGCAGACCAATCAAGCCCTTCTTATGTGCGAAAGCAACCAGTTGCTCCACCGCATATAGAGCCGATTGCTGTACAGTTTCGTCGATGTCATGGGCCAGGTGCCGGGAAAGTTCCCGGTCTTGGCCTTTATCTACAGATTGGCGCTCGCTCATATGTCATCGTCTCCCGTCTATTCGTCGCCGTAGCCTTGAGGGTGCGACTGATGCCATCCCCATGCTCCGCTAATAATATCCTCCAGCTGGGTACGTTTTGGACTCCAGCCCAGCACCGAACGGGCCTTGTCAGAAGATGCAACCAATATTGCTGGATCGCCTGCACGGCGGGGTTCTGTCACAACTGGAATGTCGAGTCCAGTAACCTTGCGTGCCGTTTCAATAACTTCCTTCACAGAGAAGCCCTGCCCGTTGCCCAGATTGAATATGTTGCTGTCATTACCTTCACGCAAGTAATTCACTGCGCGCACATGAGCATCCGCCAAATCACTTACATGAATGTAATCACGGACACACGTACCATCAGGTGTCGCATAATCCTCACCAAACACAGCGATATGTGGACGCTGTTTTAATGCTGTCTGGAGCACCAATGGGATCAGATGGCTTTCTGGTCGGTGATCTTCACCGATTTTGCCGCTCTCATGGGCACCAGCTGCATTAAAATACCGTAAAGACACGTATTTGATGCCTAATACTTTATCAAACCAGGACATCATGCGCTCCATCATCAGCTTTGTTTCACCATACACGTTAGTTGGCTCAGTACGGTCACCTTCTTCAATCGGCACCTTTTCCGGTTCGCCATAAGTAGCGGCAGTCGAGGAAAATACGATCTTGCTTACGCCGGCATCTTTCATCGCCTCCAGCAAGCTCAACGTACCAAATACATTGTTGTCATAATACTTCCCAGGATTTTGCATGCTTTCCCCAACCAGCGAGTTGGCTGCAAAATGAATAACAGCGTCGATTTTATTTTCAGAGAACAGTTTGGACAGAAGTTCTTTATCTCTCAAATCACCTTCATACAACTTGCCTCCAAGTAATGCTCCTTTGTGTCCGGTTTGCAAGTTATCCAGCACGACAACTTCTTCTCCCAGATCCAACAGTTCTGCTACGGTATGTGAACCGATATATCCAGCTCCACCTGTGACTAAAATGGCCATGTTATTCGTCCTCCTTCAGTTCTTTAACTCCGTCTCCTGCCTTGCATACATAAAAGCTGGCTTCCAGCCCTGTACGGGTCTGATAAGCTTCGCCGACTTCCTTCACAAAACGTTCCACATCGTCCTCATGAACCAATGAAACCGTACAACCTCCAAACCCAGCCCCTGTCATGCGAGCACCCAGCGTGCCAGGAATGCGTCGTGCTTCTTCCACCATAACATCCAGCTCGGTGCAGCTGACCTCATACAGGTCACGTAATGAATCGTGTGAAGCGTTCATTAACTGACCGAAAGCTGCAAGTTCATTCGCCGCGAGAGCTTCGACAGAGGCCAGCACACGAGCGTTTTCCTCCACCACATGCTGTGCCCGGCGGCGAACTGTTTCATCTGCAATATGATGCTGAAGCTCTCCAAACCGAGCCTCATCCAGCTGTGCAAGGTACTCCAATGACGACTCCTGCTGCTGCAAAATGGACAGTGCTTCCGCACATTGACTGCGACGCTCGTTATAGGCTGAATCCACCAAACCGCGGCGCTTATTTGTATTGCCGATCACAAGCTTATAAGCTCCCGTGCGGAATGGCACTTTACGGTACTCCAGCGTATCGCACATCAGCAGAATTGCATGATCAGCCGCTCCGTTCGCTACAGCGAACTGGTCCATAATGCCGCAATTGACACCCACGTAATTGTTTTCTGCACGCTGGGATAACAAAGCAATTTCGACTGTGTCGGTTTTCTGCTTCTCGGTAGTCAGGAAAGCGTAGCCGGTCACGACCTCAATCGAGGCTGAGGAGGATAATCCAGCTCCGTTCGGTATTTCTCCATGATAGAGCAGATCGTATCCGCTAGAAGGATACACTCCCTTTTGAGCCAACTCCACCAGCACACCCACCGGATAATCCACCCACTCATCCGTTTTGCTTTTACCTATCTCTCCGCGGGGGATAGACACTTCGTACGACAGGTTTGTCGAAGCAAAATGAATTTGGTCATCATTGCGCGCACGAAGGATCAGCGTCGTACCAAATTCCAGCGCAGCCGGGAGTACATAACCACCATTATAGTCGATATGCTCTCCAATCAGATTGACGCGCCCAGGTGCATGAAATATCAGCAGTTCATTGCTGCTTTCACCATATTTTTCAATAAAATGTTTCTTTAATTCAGTAGAGTTCATATCCGCATCCACCTCATTCACCGTTAGTAAAAGTCTCCCTGATTTCCCTGTAATATCTTAATCAGGTTGACATCTCTTATGATTTCAGTATAAATGAAAGCGTCACACAATGTAATGCATCCATGTGTTTAAGCTATGGATAAATGTGACTTGGACATGTACAATGTAAGTATACCGCATCCGCTAAACTATTCACAAATGCAGGAAGGATGACTCTATTTTGCAAGCGCATTCATATAGTTATGCTGTCGCCTCTAATCCGGTGTTTTATGAAAATAGCCCGCTGCATGTGCTTTTTGCAGGAGAGAGCCAGACCAAATCCGGTCATGCTGTGGGGCCGAAAATCTATGATTACTATCTGCTCCACTTTGTAGAGTCGGGCAAAGGCATCTTTCGAACAGAACAGCACACATATCAGCTTAAAAAAAACGATTTTTTCCTTATTCATCCCGGTCAGCTGGTGAGCTATACCTCTGATGAAGAAGAACCATGGCGCTATCGTTGGTCTGCTTTTACCGGACACCATACGGAGCAGGTGGTGCAAGAGGCAGGACTGCGTGTTCATCAGCCTGTTTTCCATGCTGCCGATCAAAGTCCTATTCCCGGTTATCTGGAACAAATGCAATTGGCCTTTTACAGCAGAAAATCTAGCTCCCATCTCTCAGCCTTGGGCTACTTGTACCTAATTATGGGGGAAGCAAGTAATTACCTAAGTGACTGGACTGATCCGTCTGGGGCGGATTCGCAAATTCGACGTACAGTCAAGCAGATGGTTCAATACATGTCCACTCAGTACGCACACCCCGTTTCCATTGAGCAAATGTCTGAAGGACTTGGTTATAACCGTGCATACTTATCACGGATATTCAAAAAAGAAACGGGCATCTCCCCCGTCACCTATTTGCTTAAACTACGGATCGACAAATCACGTCAACTGCTGCGTGAACGTCCTGAGCTGTCGGTCGAGCAAGTGGCTGCATCTGTAGGTTTAACCGATGCTTTATACTTCTCACGTCAATTCAAACGTTTCTGTGGTCAGTCTCCAACCGAGTACCGGAGCAAGGTTAAGCAGTATCCTCAGTTGTAAAGTAAGCTTTGGCAGGTTTCCCTAGCTCCCTGCCAATAACAAACAGCCCGCATCCTTCAAGCGAATGCGGGCTGTTAAGTATATATCGTATAAGAGAATGTGAAATTAGGTCAATGACTCCGAAATGCCTTTTGTCATTAGGCTGTGCCGCTGTCTTGTCCGTTCCCGGCATTTAGAATCGAATCAATCCGGTCCAGCTCTTCCTGTGAAAACTCCAGATTGGATAAGGCTTCAACATTCTCTTCGATTTGGCTTACACGGCTAGCCCCAATCAGGACAGAGGTCAGACGTTCACCGCGTAGAGCCCATGCCAGTGAGAATTGAGCCAAACTTTGTCCACGTGCAGCAGCCATCTGGTTCAAGGCGCGCACCTTGCGAAGAGTTTCAGGCGTCACATGGTTCTCATTCAGGAAAACCGATGTGCTTGCTGCACGTGAATCCTCGGGAATTCCGTTCAAATATTTATTGGTCAGCAGTCCCTGAGCCAGTGGACAAAAGGCAATGCTGCCTATCCCGTTTTCGTCCAGTACATCTTGTAATCCATTTTCAATCCAGCGGTCAAGCAGAGAGTATCTCGGCTGATGGATCAACATCGGTGTGCCAAGCTCCTTCAAAATACGAGCTGCTTCTGCCGTTTGCTCTGCACTATAATTAGACACACCCACATACAGCGCTTTACCGGAACGTACGATATGATCCAGTGCTCCCATCGTTTCTTCCAGCGGCGTATTCGGATCGAAGCGGTGAGAGTAGAATATATCGACATAGTCCAGCCCCATTCGCTTCAGACTCTGATCCAGACTGGATATCATATACTTGCGAGATCCCCAGTCACCATATGGACCTTCCCACATATGGTAGCCTGCTTTGGTGGAGATAACCAATTCATCCCGGTACGGCTTCATATCACTGGCTAACACTTGTCCGAAAAATTCCTCAGCTGAACCCGCAGGAGGACCATAGTTATTAGCTAAATCAAAATGCGTAATGCCCAGATCAAAGGAGCGAGTAATCATGCTGCGACCATTCTCCGCGTTGTTAATCCCGCCAAAATTGTGCCACAAGCCCAGCGAAATAGCGGGCAGCTTAAGACCTGACCTCCCTGTACGGTTATATTTCATACTTTCATAACGATCTTCGCCAGCTAAATAAACCATGCTATCACAGCCTCTCTCGAAACATTGTTATGTCCATCACAACATCATCATAGCGCTTTTATCCGGGCGTTGACAAGAAAACGATTACAAGCCCAATTGATGAGCAAGTTTTTCCATAACTTTACCGATCGGTTCAGTGATCAAAAGATCCGCCTTGTGATCATATGAGGTGGGGTCTGTATTCAGCAGAACTGTATGTTTACCGCGAAAATAAGCAATCAAGCCTGCCGCAGGGTGAACTGTCAGTGACGTTCCTCCAATTAACAGCAGATCTGCTTGAGAAATGGCCTGAATGGATTGAATAAGGGTATCTTGATTCAACTCTTCCTCATATAAAACGACATCCGGTTTGATCATTCCTCCATCTACCGGACATTTAGGTACAACCTCGGAACTGTTCATCACTTCATTTAGATCGTAAAAGCGACCGCATTCCATACAGTAGTTGCGATGTACCGAGCCGTGAAGCTCCAGTACATTCATACTTCCTGCAGCCTGGTGTAATCCGTCAATATTTTGCGTCACAACCGCTTTAAGACGGCCTTGCTTTTCCAAAGACGCGAGGAAATGATGACAGCCGTTCGGCTTCGCATCGGGATGCAGCATTTTGCTGCGATAGAAACCGAAGAATACCTCAGGATGCTTCACAAAAAAAGAGCGGCTAAGCATAACCTCGGGAGAATAAGGTAATTTTTCCTCGCTCTGATACAAGCCTGCTGCTGAACGAAAATCTGGAATACCACTTTCCGTCGATGTCCCTGCTCCGCCGAAAAAAACAATATTCTGCGATTGCTGTATCCAATCCGCCAACGTATTAACTTTCATGCTCTACGCACCTCCAGCTCTTTATATCCACGAACCACCTTATCCGCATCCAGCAAATGACCGGAACGCTCCGGTTCCGGAGCAAATCCAATGGCTAGCCGTACTCCGGCACGCTTGCCCATCTGCATATCCCCATTACTGTCTCCGATCACTACCACGTCCGCTGGCGACAGTCCTAGTAACGCGCAAGCTTTTTCAGCCATTTCCGGGTCAGGCTTACCGTATGTAACCCTATCATGTCCGATGATCTCGTCAAAATAGGATGTCAGCCCCATCCACTCCAGATGCTCTTGTGCAGCCTCTGTACTGTCAGAGGTCACAACCGCCAGCTTCAATCCGGCACGGCGACTCTGCTCCAATAAGGTCCGCAACCCCGGAAACACCTTCGCTGCCCGATGTCGGCGGACGTCAGCCATCGCTGTTTTATTAAATTCGCGGACAAGCCGCACAGCTTCATTCCACGGGACACCGGCAGTATAAAGCTGCCAAGCCAGCACACCTGTACTTTCATCCACCGTCCCCATTGCCAGCGGACCAGAAGGATCGTAACCGATCACACGTCCCTCCTGATCGTGAACAGTGCCTAGAATGTTGCCTTTTTCCATCGTAAAACCAGCTCCCGCCACGACAAGATGCTGCTCCATCATATCCAGTATAGAACGAGCCCAAGGGCCCCACAACTGAATAAAATCCAGTAGTGTGCCATCTTTATCGAATAAGATGCCACGGCATGAATATCGCTTCCCCTGCACGATCAGCTCAGACATGCATCACACCTCCTTTACGGGTTCTTAGAAGCTGAATCTACACTCTCTTTCATCCAGTCCTGTAAAGCCGTTACCGTCTGATTCCATTGCTCAACGGCGCTAATTTTCGCAGGATTATCCCCTTTCTGGGCACCGTAACTGCCAAATTGGGCATGGTTCCCCCCTTCGACTGTAAAATACAGCGTGTTGGCAGGTAAATAAGTTCTCCCACTTTGGACATTTTTCATCTGGATGACTCCATCATCACTTCCTAGTAGAGAAATCACTGGCAGATTTTTATCCTTTAAATTACCCTTGTTATCCGGGTAGGAAGCAAGGAAAAATACACCTTTAACCTGATCAGGATGTGCAGCTGCATATCGGGCCGCCATCACACCACCTAACGAATGTCCGCCAATAACAAAGACTTCCTTCGGGTACGCCTTTAGCACTTCATTCGCCAAATCCGGTGAGATCAATGCAAGGTTCAGTGGCATTTTTACAATAATCACATGATGACCCTTTTCTGCCAGACGGCGTGCCAAGGGCGCATAGCTTTCGGGTTTAACCAACGCTCCTGGGTACAAAATGACTCCTGATCCACTTCTTTTGGCAGGCTCAAAACTTAACCAATGCTCTTGCTCATTTACTTTCACAGTATCCGCTATTTCGGCTAATGCAGCAGCAGCCGTCTCGTCAGGCTGATAAGGCGTAAATACCTTCCATGCTCCCCAACCCACGATTAGCACAATGACAATTAGGATGCCTAAAAGAATTTTCCATATTTTCCGAGATCCGCGTGTTCCATAGGAGTTGTATGATCTTCTTGTTCTTCTTCTCATCGTATAAGTTCCTTTCGCCTTTCGTACCTCGTGATTCGCAACTTGAATCTAAATGGTGTCGCTGTATTTGTTAGCATAACTATAACCTTGTTAGGGTAACATCGTTGCCTGTACAGGGTCAAATTAGCACACGTTTCCAGACATAAGCCCATCTTTATTCCGTGTTCAAGCTTTCGCCACATAAAAAGGACATGATAACGCTTACTATTGTGAATAAAATCACAATGTTACAATCCAGAGTATCGTACCTTGTTCCATGTAAAGAATTATTTTTTAAATAGTTTAGTCGGCAGAAGCCGTTCGGAGGGAAACACATGACGACAAGCCATGATGTACAAGGGGAAAGCTTTTTTCTCAATTTGCGATTTCTGTTGATTATATGCGTATTTGCAGGAAACGCCCTGGAGCCATTAGTCGGTTCACTTCATCTTGCCCAACAATGGTTCAGCTGGATATTCATGTTTCATATGCCGTTGTTTGTACTCGTTACAGGCTACTTTGCCAAAACCACTTTGACGGGTCTCGCAGGACAAAAGGTTCTGCTTCAGATCGGTATGCAATATCTGATTTTCCAATCCCTTTATTCAATTTTGGATATCGTAATCTTTCACGTTCCCCATATCCATCATTCTTTTTTTGCTCCTTATCTGCTGCTTTGGTTCCTTGCCAGCCACATCTGCTGGAGACTGCTGATGCTATCTTTTCAGAAAATACCACCAGTCTTCCAACTGGGCATATCCGTGCTACTGGGTATCCTTGTCGGATATCTCCCCGTAGACGGTATATGGCTAAGCGTATGCAGAACCTTTGTTTATTTGCCTTACTTTGTAGCAGGTTATCATTTGAATTATGCCGACGTTCGACGCTTCTTCACAACACCTGTCCGTATCATCGCTGGTATTGTATCTCTTTTACTTATGGTACTGGCGGGAACGTCGTATTTTGGTATCCCGGCAGGCTGGCTATATGGCAACATGACTTATGGTGAACTGGGCCATACCGAATGGTACGCAGGGATTTACCGTATCGGCATTTATGGAGTTCAATGGATAGCATCTATGGCGTTTCTAAGCTTTGTTCCAGCCGTCACAGGACGTATAACCGAGATGGGACGACGTACATTATATGTCTTTTTGCTGCATGGCTTAATCGTCCGTTCCGTTGTTGCAAAGGGGGTCTACGAGTATATAGATACTCCTGTGGAAGTCATGTTGATTCTAGTGTGCGCCACAGGTCTGTGCTGTCTGTTGACCATGCCTTGGGTTCGAACTGCAACACGGCCTCTGATTGAGCCACAGGTAGAGTGGATGTTGAAGCCCGCTCCTTATCTTTTTAGACGGTCTGCGTAACTTTTTATCCATTGATATTTCACAATCAGGACGCGACAACCCACTTACAGACGAGAATGGAAGTGGGTCTCCCCCTCTTTACTTCGCGCATAGTGCCTGTTTCATACAGGCAAGATGTGGTAAGTAAATGATACGCGCAACAAAAAACAACTTTTTAATAAGGAGTGATTTGTAATGGCACGTAATCAAAATCAGGGTAAAATGAGTCGCGAAGAAGCAGGCCGTATGGGTGGGGAAGCTACCTCCAAGAAGCACAATAAGGAATTTTATCAGGAGATTGGCAAGAAAGGCGGACAAGCAACCGCAAACTCACATGATAAAGAGTTTTATCAGGAAATCGGCAAAAAGGGCGGCGATGCTACAGCTGAGTCGCATGACAAAAATTTCTACAGAGACATCGGTCGTAAAGGTGGCAGAAATTAAAATATAGTTTCATATTCCACCCTCCTTTAACATAAAAACAAGCCTGAGCCCATCCGTTTTATAGCGGAATGGGCTTTTCCTATTTATCCGATAGGCTAATATATCAGGATATCAGAGTTTTGAAGAATCCAATTCAAATCCTTACAGATGCAATATATAGATAAATAAAACTGTTCCTATCTATATATTGTTGCTTACAGAACACTTCTATACTTTTTTCAAAATCCTCATATATGTAGAAATATGCGCACAACTATGATAGACTCTTTAGAAAACATCTGCGCTATTACGGCGTTCAATTGAATGCCATACCATTTTTATACTTTGGGGGGAAACCAGCATCATGACAGCTAAGACGAAAATGCGTTCCGATATGATTAAAAAAGGCTTTGACCGCGCTCCTCACCGCAGCTTGCTGCGCGCAGCGGGTGTCAAAGAAGAAGATTTTGACAAACCGTTTATTGCGGTATGCAACTCGTATATTGACATCGTACCGGGCCACGTCCATTTGCAGGAATTTGGCAAAATTGTCAAGCAGGCCATTCGTGAAGCAGGCGGTGTACCTTTCGAATTTAACACTATTGGTGTAGATGACGGCATTGCCATGGGACACATCGGTATGCGTTATTCTCTGCCAAGTCGTGAAATTATTGCAGACTCTTTGGAAACTGTCGTTTCCGCTCACTGGTTTGACGGCATGGTATGTATTCCTAACTGCGATAAAATTACCCCTGGTATGATGATGGGGGCATTGCGTGTTAACATTCCGACTATTTTCGTCAGCGGCGGTCCTATGAAAGCTGGTAAAGATAAGAACGGACGCTCTATTTCCCTGACTTCCGTCTTCGAAGGTGTAGGTGCATTCCAGGCTGGCAAAATCGATGATCAAAGTTTGCTTGAGCTAGAACAATATGGCTGTCCAACCTGCGGCTCCTGTTCAGGAATGTTCACAGCGAATTCTATGAACTGTCTCGCAGAAGCGATGGGACTCGCTATGCCAGGTAACGGTACCATTCTCGCCGTAGCAGAAGAACGCAAAGAATTCGTCAAACAATCTGCACGCCAATTGATGGAATTGATTAAGCTTGATCTCAAACCACGTGATATCGTGACTAAAGAAGCCATTGATAATGCATTTGCACTGGATATGGCAATGGGTGGTTCTACGAATACCGTATTGCATACATTGGCACTTGCCCATGAAGCTGAGGTTGACTACCCTATCGAACGCATCAATGAAGTCGCGAACCGTGTACCTCATTTGTCCAAATTGGCACCTGCTTCCGACTATCACATTGAGGATGTTCATAATGCAGGTGGCGTAAGCGCAGTGCTGAATGAGCTATTGAAGAAACCGGGCGCATTGCATGGTGACTGTATTACTGTAACTGGGAAAACCCTTCGTGAAAACGTAGAGGGTCAGGAAATTTTGGACACTAACGTCATCCACAAATTGGACAACCCTTATTCCGAGCGCGGCGGTCTAGCTGTATTATTCGGCAATTTGGCACCACAAGGCTCCATTATTAAAGTCGGTGCGGTTGATCCTTCTGTTGGCGGTTATCACAAAGGCCCTGCCATCTGCTTTGATTCACAGGAAGATGCACTGGCTGGCATCGCTAACGGTAAAATTGCCGAAGGACATGTTGTTGTTATTCGTTATGAAGGTCCTAAGGGCGGACCTGGTATGCCTGAAATGCTCGCTCCGACTTCACAAATCGTGGGCATGGGGCTTGGTGCCAAGGTTGGTCTGATTACAGACGGACGATTCTCAGGTGCTTCCCGTGGTATCTCCATCGGTCATATTTCCCCCGAAGCAGCAGAAGGCGGACCTATCGCTTTTGTTGAGGACGGCGATATCATTGAGCTGGACCTGAACAATCGTAAGATTGAGCTTCACATTACGGACGAAGAATTCGACCGTCGTCGTGCCAACTGGAAAGGCTTCGAGCCGAAAGTGAAGACAGGCTACCTGGCGCGTTATTCCAAGCTGGTGACGAACGCAAGTAACGGCGGAATTATGAAAATCTAAGTGCTTTGCCAAGATAGATTATTGTATGAACCACTAAAAAGCCTCTCGACTCCTACAAAGGATCGAGAGGCTTTTTTTATTAGGTCAACTGCTTGATCCTGTATCCGCTGTTTGTGAAGCCCTGATCGAAGTATGCATAGGCTCCCCTTCTTCGGTCATTTCACTGTTGAGTGTATGAACCACATCCCTTTGATCAGTTGGATCAAAAGCCTGGTCTGCCCGGTGCGAATCCCCCGGTTGAAAACGTTCAAACAAGGTATCAATGGGCATCACGATTAGTTTCGGTACCATGACCTCTTTTTTTTCACTCAATTGTTCTGAACCCGAAGGATGGATGACACGAAATAACAGCTTTAAATATACAGTAGATGCATGCTTAAACAGTCCTTGGGGAAGCTCCTGAATTTGAAAGCCTAATTTTTCAGGCCCTCGATGAATCATACTTACTGCATAGATCGCCTTTACACCCTTCATACCAGAATCATGTACAACCCGTTGGGTAAGATCAGGCAGTTGTCTTTTCACAACCCGAATCAATTGAATCGCTAGATGTACCAAGGACTTTGCCGTCGCTCCCAATTGAAACAACATTTTATTGTCAAAATGAAGCTCAATTATGGGGTCCCCCTTTTCCAGCCACCTACCGTTCTCCATGTTAATATTGGGTCCATGATAGATACGGCGACGATAATAAAAGATCGTGTTATTCTTGCTAACAGGACGAAGGCGGAACAAGGCGTGAAAAAGGCGCTCGTATTGTAGCCATCCGAATACCATCGTTTTTTTCATCCAATCTGTACTGGACAAGCAGGAGACAGTGGAATGATAGCCAGATTGACGGCAAAACAATGTATCCACGCGGACACTGCGTAATTGCCGTTCCTGGGCGACCCTCAATAGCTTCTCTAGCGCAATGAGCATATTCTGTGGCGCTTCTGCGTCTGCCCCCAATGTCGTACCACAGTCATGGAGCAGCATCACCTCGCCACCCCTCAGCTTTTTGAGCATTCTTTCTGCTAATTGTTTCGCTCCAATGCTGGCCTTCCAGTCACCAAACATAGAGGACCATAATACGATTCGACGACCATTGTTTTTGGAAATATCAAAAAAGTTCACAATCCCCCAAGGTGGACGATAAAAGGTCGTTCCTTCGCCAGTTACTCGACGAATGACTGACTCTGTCTGGGCAATTTGTCTTCTAACAGTAACAGGCCGCATAAGCCAATTCGATTTGTGCACATAATTGTGAATACCGATTAGATGACCTTCATCATGCATGCGCTTCAGAAGCTCAGGGTGTTTTTCGGCATTCAACCCTACAACAAAAAAAGTAGCCTTGGCATCAAAACGCTTGAGTAAATCGAGCAACTGTGGTGTATAGACTGGATCAGGACCATCATCAAAGGTTAGTGCATATTCTTGGTCACTTTTTCCACGCCTAAACACCCGGAAACCAAATATACGACTCACCAGCGCCGGAATAAAAGCATAAAAAGTTGAAATGTAAAACATCCATAACAGCAAAGTCTGCACGTTTTATCCCCACTTTTCTATTCTGAACTTCCAAGCAGGCCTCCTGAGGAAAACTCACTTACTTATATGTTATCACAATGATGTAAGCATGCCGAGATTTTGCCATTGCTACTGGTCAGCATTGAGATTCAATTTAGTGTACAATAAATAAAAATCTTAAAGGAGTCGTTGTATACATATGCTTCCATTGTACAAAAAATATTGGCGTACTGTTTTTGATATCGGTCTGATCGTATTAACCGTGTATTTAATTATGTTCGTATCCAGCAAACTGTATCAGCTAGCCGCACCTGTGTTCCTTTCATTCGTCGTGTTTTGGTGCATTGAACCTGCTGCCCGTTATTTTCATCGCAAAGGCATGAAAAAGCCTTTTGCCTCCGCACTCTCCGTATTGCTGTTTATCATCTTATTAATGGCTATTTTTTTCGGATTGGGCCTGATCCTGGTTACTCAATTTACAAAAGTCGCGCAAAACCTCCCACATTATACCCAGATTATCCAAACGGAATTCACGCGGATTCTTCATCTTTCTCAAGATAAAATTGCTGCCTTGCCTCCGGGTGTTACCGAACGTGTAAATGATTATTTTGCGACTGCTACCACCATTGCTACGAAATGGGCACAGCTAGGGTTATCTTTTTTCATTCAATTTCTCAGCTCCTTCACTGTTTTTATGGGCAACTTTGCGGTTGCCATCATTTTAGCGTTCTTTTTGAGTATGGAAATTAATCTCTGGAAAGGAATTGCCCGCAGTAAAACACCGAAGACACTAAAAACGGCGTACCTTTTTCTAAAAAATCATGTACTTAAAGCCATTTCCGCCTTTCTCAAGGCTCAAGCCTTACTGGTAGGAATTACCTTTGTGCTCGTATTTATAGGTTTACTCATTTTGCAAGTAGATAATGCCCTATCGTTGGCGCTCGTAGCAGCTTTGTTTGATATTCTGCCGTTGTTGGGTGTGCCTGTTATCTTTATTCCGTGGGCAGTGTATTTGTTCATCACGGGGAATACCGGCTTGGCTGTAGGCTTGCTTATTGTCATGGCTGTCACCGTGATTGTGCGCCAGTTGGCGGAGCCCAAAATTACTGGTAATTCCATCGGCGTCTCATCTGCCTATCTAATGCTTTCCTTTGCCATTATATCGTTATCCATCTTCGGATTGGCCGGATTAATCCTATCCCCCATTCTGATCATTTTGCTCAAGGAATTGTGGCAGCAAGGTTATTTGCAGCAATGGATTCGGTTTCCGACTGAGGAATTTGACGAGCCTCCTTTTATCGTCAAAATTCAGGAGGAAGAGCGTGAAGCTACTCGCAGGACTCAAGAGGATTGAGCTAGCAGATCCATGACTTGGCCGAACAGTGCTGTGGCCTGATTTGCAGCATGCGTTGAAGCATTTTGCACAAGAACGGCAACCGCATAACGTGGCCGCTCTATCGGACCGTAACCAATAAACCACTGGTGATTTATGGGGCGACCGTTTTTTAAAGCTTGGGCCGTACCCGATTTACCGGCCAGCTTCCAGGTTTTGTTACACAAGGAGGCACCTGTACCGTGTGTCACAACTTGTTCCATTGCTTCACGAAGCGTATGAGCCGTGGATGTGCGAATCGAGCGGCTGCCTTGGGGTAAAGGAGCAGCGTGAGCAGGTAGCTCCAGCAAGGTGCTTCCGTCTGCGTAGCTGACGCGTTTTACGATGCGCGGTGCATGTACTTGACCATCGTGCAGCAAGGTGACGATGAGGTTAGCTGCTTGGAGAGGCGTCACCAGCACATCACGCTGGCCGATAGCTGTCTGCACACGTACGCCTGGATCAGATGCATTTGTATGGGAGCCGAATACGGCTCCCTTTTCTTCGTGATCCATCGGTCTGAATTGAGCTAGCCCTGCCAGATCCCGGTCCTGCCAGCCCACGGTTCGACTCAATCCTAGTGCAGAGGCTGCGGCCTGAATTTGCTCGGCGTTAAGCCGTTCGCCGAGATGGGCGAACACACTATTACAGGATACGGCAAGCCCTTCCTCCAGGTTCAGGGTTCCGTGTCCTTCTTTTTTCCAGCATGACAAGCCGTACTTGCCATAGGCTCCATGACAATGAAATTGCTCCTGCGGTTGAACCACACCTGATTCAAGTGCAGCCGCAGCCGTAACCAACTTAAAAATTGAACCAGGCGTTACTGCTTTGAGAGCACGATTAGACCAGTCTGTTTTCTGCTGCGGATCAACATGAGCGGGATTATAGAAAGGACGAGACACCATCGCCATCACATCCGCGTTACCTGCATCAAGCACAACGACTGCTCCTTCTGCCAAGTGGTTAGATTCTGTCAGCTTCTCAATCTGTTCCTGCAACGGGAGATCAATTGTAGTCTGCACCTGTAATGGATAGTGACTATTGGATGGAGCACTGACACGAAGCGGGACATGAGTCAATGGACGACGTTGGGCATCTACAAACCGAGAGACGAATGTCTCACCAACGCCGCTTAGCAGCGGCTCTAGCGTTCTTTCCAGGCCAGCTGCCCCCATCGGCAGTTCACTTGCTCGTTCACCACGTTCATACATAAAACCAAGCCATTGTCTGCCATTGGGCAAGTCCCTATAACGTTGCGCATACGGTACAAGCTCTATGAGCGAAGGGGCTAACTTCAGCAGTCTGCCCGCTTCATTCGGATGGATTTGTACAGGCTCTCCACGTCCATCCCTCCATATGAGCGGAGATTGCAGTCCCTTCCATTGCGTCAACAGTTGCCCTTTACTCGTATGCAATAACTTGGCCAGCTCCTGTCCATGCGAAGCTGCTCGGCCATCTACATCGGGAAAAAGCACTGGCGTCCATACGACTCCTCCAGTCAAGGGCTGCCCGTGTCGGTCCGTAAACTGTCCACGCCCAGTATCAATAGCGATTCCTTCCTGTCGCTGACGTACTGACATTTCTTTAAGCGAATGCCCCCCATAAAATGACAAATGAATGCCTGCTGTTCCCTGAATCCAAGCCAGTCGGAAACATAAAATCAGTAGCGATACCATGATCCCCAGGGCTATATATGCAATTCGACGTTGACGAATGAAACTGCTATGACGCCTAGACACATCCATCCTCCTTTCATCATTTTTCCAGTAGTATGTCCGGTGATGGAAAAAGAAAACCCACTCAACATGTAATGTTGAATGGGTTACCGAATTTATTGGATATCTAGTGATGAATATGGGCTACAACCTAAAATTTCATCTAACGAATAATATACCGTTATAAAAATAGTAATGGCTAGAACCACCCAGGCCCACTTTGTGTTTCTATTCATAATCTGCTTTCCTTCTCAAGAGATTTCCCTGATAACCTTGATTTTACAACACCTACACTGTAAACCTTGAAAGCTGTTCTTTCAAATTCACTGAAACTCCTTCCAGCTTATCAGACAAGCCTACCAGCTGATTACCGATATTGGCCTGCTCATTACTGAGAGAAGCGACTTCCTGCGAAGTAGCAGAGGATTGCTCGGCCACCGCACTAACATTGGTCATTGCCTCAGACAAAGTAGTCTGCGATTCACTCAGATGATGAATGGAGGCGGTGACTGTTCCCAACCGAAGCGCGAACTCGCCCATTTGCTGCTGCACCGATTGGAAAATGTCCGTCGTTTCTCGTACGGCTCCCATCTGCTCTCGGAACAGCGGGTACACTTCAGATAACGCCTGTACCGTTTCATTCATCTCATTGACGATATTATTCGTAATACCTGTAGCTGTACGAATGGCTTGACGTGATTGTTCTGCCAACTGACGGACCTCATTTGCAACCACCATAAAACCACGCCCGGCTGTCCCTGCTCGTGCCGCTTCTATCGTCGCATTCAGGGATAGAATGTTCGTTTGTTTAGCAATATCCTGCAATACGTCCAGCACCTTAAAGACATCGGAAGTTGTCTTCTTCAGTTCATCTACTTTGCCTACCAAAGCATGCGTAGTTTCTTCCGTAACCTTAGTCTTGCTCAATAGATTTTTCAGCTGAATTGTCCCTTTTTCACTGGACTGTTCAACTTCTTGTGCGACCAGACTCATTTCATAATTAGAAGTCATAACCGTATCCATTTGCTGGGATATATTCCCCGTTAATCCGCTACCACGTTCCGCCTCTGTTGCTAAACTGGTGGCACCATGAGCAATCTCTTCCGTCGCAGCTGCAATTTCTTTGGCTGAAACGGCTGTCTTCTTCGAGGCATCACTCAGTTCCGTCGCTGTATTCAGTACCTCCTGTGCTGATGCATTCGTCTGTTCTACCAGCAGTGTAATTTGCTCCATCATTGTATCAAAGCTAGCGGACAACTGCCCAATTTCATCCTGAGCCTTATAGTTCGTTCGGATTTGCAAGTTGCCTTTGGCGCCTTCAATCATTAAATCCTTCAGGTGTGTCAGTGGACGAGCCACGAGGCGCACGATCCACAGGCCGATGAACAATGCAATGAGTGCAGCCACCGCAGCAAATACCCAGGTCGTAGTTAGAATCCCCTTAGCGTCTCTCACCAGCTCGGATACAGGTACTACACCCACGAGAATCCATTTGGAAGTTCCCAGTGTATTATGAACCGTAAGCACACTTTGCTCTTTGCCATCTGCTACCTGCTCCATAATTTGATTTCCTTCGATCCCTTCAAGCTTGGAAACGTAATCCAGCTTTGTCTTACCCCCGGCCAAGCTCTCATTGTTAGAACCTACAAACTCCCCCTTGTCTGTCACAAGGCTAATCATACTGCCTGAGCCCAAATTAACACCTTTCAACTCGTCCTCCACCGCACTGGCCTTTAAATCCATAACCAGAACATAAGTCCCTCCCAACCCGGACATGCTGTTCATGGATCGTGCCAGACGAAAGGTCTTGCTGCCATTGTCATTCACCTGCGTAGGTAGCCAAACCATTCCCTTGTTTTTCAAAATATCGTTAAACCATGCTTCCTGCCGTACATCCTTTTGTGTTCCGGTACCCATTGCAGCTAAACTGGTTTCTTCCGGGTACAAATACAATGAATCAATCGCTTTATTTGTAAAAGCAATATTGGTTAATTTCTTGTTTACTTCTCCCATAGCAACAAAAGATGCAAAGGGATTTTTATCTTGCTTTACAGCCTTTTGCAACTGATCACTTAATTCAGTATCGAAAAATACCTGTGTCGATGTGTCTTGAAAGCGCTCTAAAATAATATCAAGCTTTTCCGAAGTTTGCTGAACCGTTTGCTGATACGCTGTAGCTGCATTTTGCTCAATCGTGCTTTTAGCTCTGTAGTACGAGAGCATTCCCAAGCTGACCACAAATAACATAATGGCCGCAAAAAAGATCAGAAACAACTTCATCCCAACCGAACGGATCGGATTATAGTTTTTGACTAAATGCATAAAATCCTTACTGTATCTTTCAGGCTTAAGTAAACGCTTTAAATTGTTTGTGCATTTACGTAAGACCTCAGCTACCCAGGGAGTACCCTTCGAAGACATCACAACCGTCTCCTCCCCTTTATCCGTTGTTACTTTACTTCCTTTTAAACCTTTCATTTGATCCTTTTTCTTGGGTTGCCTTTTTGCTGTATTCCCCTCTTTTTTCCGAAAACCCATTCCTCTCACCTACCACTATATAATTAGTTTCTTGTTCCACGTCATCCATTATGTATCTATTATCTATATAGTCTCTATCGGAACTATTCGACAAGGAATGTAGCTTTCCTTTGAGTACCCACTAAATTTTGTGAAACTTTTTTCCTAGAAAACTATTCAAAAAAAAGCCTCTCCAACCGATAGGAGAGGCTTTTGAATCTTTTAACTTGTGACTTAAGACTTATTTACTTCTTTTTACGCATCATATCAAAATATGATACAGGCTGATCTACCTTCATTTTGATTCGTTGAAGCGGATGACGTGCAGCATCTAATTCGTTGCCTTCCTCATCCCAGATCGTTCCGACCGTTTGCTTGAAAAATGTTCCGTTCGGACCGAAAAATTCAATTTCATGACCTGGTTTAAAATGGTTGCGTTGTTGAATCGTTGCGATGCCACTTGCAGCATCGTAGTCCATGACCAGTCCGGCAAAATCATAAGGGACCGCTTTTTCTTCCGGCTCATAAATATGATCCTCATGATCCGGTGTATCATAGAAGAATCCAGTATTTAACGGACGATTGGCTGCCTTGTTAATTTCTTCAATCCATTCTGGTTTGAGTACATAATTTTCCGGATCAGCCATATAGGAATCAATCGCTTGACGGTAGACATTCACGACCGTAGCCACATAGTGGATGGACTTCATACGTCCCTCCACTTTAAAGCTGTCTACACCCACATCAATCAGATCAGGAATATTTTCAATCATACACAGATCCTTGGAACCCATAGAAAAAGCATTATCGCTCTCTTCAAACAATGGAAGCTGGTTAACGCCAAGCTGGAACTGTTTTAGTACATTGTTGTCCTGTGCCTCTTCCTCAGATATCCAAACCTCACCTGGTCGGGCATCCTCAAACAAATCATATTTCCAGCGGCAAGACTGACAACATCCTCCACGATTAGAATCTCGGTCTGTAAAATGATTGGATAACACACAGCGACCGGAAAATGAAGAGCACATTGCACCGTGGACAAAAGCTTCGATTTCGATGTCCACATGCTTTTTAATTTCTTCGATTTCCTCCAAGCTGGTTTCACGTCCAAGTACCACACGCGGCAGTCCCTCGTCTTTCCAGAACTTTACCGCTTGCCAATTCAGCGTGGACTGCTGTGTGCTCAAATGCACTTCCAATCCGGGAACTGCCCGCAATGCCACGGATACAATAGCCGGATCAGCGACGATAACAGCATGAATTCCTACTTCATACAGATTGCGCAAGTATTCCTCAATTCCGGCAATATCTTCATTGTGAGCATAGATATTAGTCGCCACAAGCACCTTAGCGCCGTACTTGTTGGCGAATTCCACACCTTCACGCATTTCTTCAAAACTGAAATTATCGGCGTTAGAACGCAGACCGTATTTTTGCCCACCTATATATACAGCATCCGCGCCATAGTGAACGGCAAACTTCAGCTTTTCTAGATTTCCGGCAGGAGCCAACAACTCCGGCTTATCCAAACGATTTCGTTTACCTGTATATTTTCTCGTTTTGGTGATCGTTCCCATGACGTTCCCCCCTCTGTAAATTCATTTTGTAATTAATAAACCTGCTCTTTGTAGAAAAATCCGAAGGAAAGTTCCCGTTCAGGGTCTTGAAGGCGGCGAACCTCATCCAGCCAGCTTTCATCATAAACATAAGCATCCGGGTCGGCTGTATAACTGTCTATAGCTTTACGGTAAGCACGGACAACTGCCTCATTGTAAGCTGTGGGTTTCAACAAGCCCTCGATCTTAAAGCTGTGCACGCCCGCCTCCATCAGAATATGCAGATCCTCCATGATACAAAAATCATCCGAACTCATAATATGTGTCCCGTTGATATCTTCGTAAATGGGGAACTTCTCTTCCTTCCGCTCTGCTTCAATCAGAAACAAGCCACGCCCTCTGCCGAGATCACCTTCTACCGTGCGACCTTGGTGCAGCATATAGCTTTGAACAAGCTTACGCTTGGAGTGATAAATATTGGTCATTCCATGTACCTGAACCTGTGCTTCTATGTTCAACTTTGGAATCATTTCCGTAATCTCATCCATACTGAGCTCACGAGCCAAGATGACACGTGATGCCCCTTTTTCACCCCAGTAGTTGGCGGTTGCGAAGTTGGTAGAAATCATCTCTCCGTTCCAGAAGAGTTTCAGATGAGGGGCATATTCCTTCACAGCCATGAGCACTGCTGGATCATTAAACTCAATGGCGTCTACGCCGCATCCAGCTATGGTCTGCACATATTCGGGAAGAAGTGGCAATAGCTCATTCGTCATCAAATTCGTCATAGATACATATACCTGCGCCGCATGCTTCCGTGCCTCTTCCACAACCTCACGGATTTGGTCCGGGGTAAAATGTCCTGGCAGTCGCATGCCAAAGCGGTCATCTCCAATCAGCAATGCAGTTGCTCCAGCCTCCAGCATATGGCGGGCATCCTCCGGAGAGCTGGCAGTTGCCAGCAGTTCGGGTTTGTAAGCCATAGGCTCACCTCCTAATTTGTCTTACGGTTACTTATCTGAATGTTATGCAAATGTTCTTTATACGTTTTGGCAAATAAATGTTTATGTGTCCCATCTTTTTTGGTCACATAAAATAAATAATCTGTAGATTTTGGCTGTAGAGCCGCCACTACTGATTTCAGACTAGGACTTGCAATCGGTCCTGGCGGAAGTCCCTGATGCATATACGTATTATAAGGACTTTCTACAGCCAAATCCTTGTAATACAGTCGTTCCTTTTGCTTGTCCAGCATATATTGAACTGTAGCATCAATTTCCAGCTTTTTATCCTGTTGAAGACGGTTATAAATAACGCCAGCTACGATAGGCCGCTCATCGTCTACAACTACCTCGCGCTCTACCAGAGAAGCAACTGTCAGCAGCTGATGCAGTGTTTCACCCCGTTGCTGCAACCCGGCATCCAAGTCAGAAATGGTATCCAGACGTTTTTGCGTCTGCTCCAGCATCGTCTGAATGATATCCTTGGTTGTGCTTCCTTTTTTCAGTTCATAGGTTTCCGGGAAAAGATAACCTTCCAGCGCATAGCGAAGCCCCATCTGCTTTGGTATGTCCCGCACCAGCGCGACGTCAAAAGCGGACGGATCGTTGGCCAGCTGCAAAAATTGCTGCCGGTCCGCCAGTCCTTCCTTTTGCAGTTTATCTGCCATCTGTCTAATCGTAAAACCCTCCGGGATTGTAAAACGAATCATTTCCTCTTTGACTACATCCCCAGCCGATAGCTTGGCAATCAACTGATCAAAGGTTGCGCCAGGCTGCGCTTCATATTTTCCAGCCTGAAATGCGTTTCCTTGCTGTTTGAATTTTACATAAGCCTTAAACACGAGCGCATTACGTATAAGTCCCTTTTGCTCCAGCGTATCTGCAATAGCCGATGTTCCCGTACCTCTTACCACCGTAAAAGCAACGGGTTGTGTTTTCGGCTGAACAGGCTGCATGGCATTCCATATATAGAGGAGTGCACCTCCTGCTATGCAAACAAGCAGGAGAAGCAACGTAAGCATCCTTGTCCTTCGCTTCACATCCACCCAACTCCTTCACAGCCAAAAAGGGCGGACTGGTCCGCCCTTTCAGGTTTGATCTCCTCGTTATCCAGACTTACAGCTCTTCCGGCAACGTACATTCGTCGTACAGCTCAGAAATATCTTCCCACTCATCATCATCTTCAATGGTGGTGATGGAGATTTCGCCGTCTGTGGATGAGCTTACATGATATAATTCATGTTCGCCAGCAGCAGCGCCAGGTCTACGCAATACGGCGTACCGTTGCTCACCTACCTTGAACTCTGCTTCCAACTCCATGCGTAACGCATGACCCTGTTCATCCTGCAACTCTACGTCACCATCAAAAGCTTCTTTCAAATCAGAGGTCCAGCTCAGGTCTTCACGTGAATAGCTCGTCATTTCCCGTCTTCCTCTTCTTCTTCCTCTACAAATGTATTAAAGGTCTCTTCGACGATTTCCCATTCGGCATCGTCTTGGATCACAAACAATTTAATATCATCGCCTTCTTCCTCGTAACGGAAGGCGTACACATCGGACTCATCAGCTTCAGGGTCCACTGGCGCAACCATCATGTACTTCGCTTCGGAACCATCTACCTCAAACTTCATAATGACCTCGAACTCTTCCTCGTTGCCCTCGTCATCGGCAATATAAATAATTTCCGGCTCTTCTTCCATACCCAATTGATTTTCAGCCATTACGAAATCCCCCTCACCTTGTACTGTGTGCGTCCAAATAATTTTGCAAGATCAGGCTTGCGGCCAGTTTATCTACCACCTGCTTGCGTTTTTTGCGGCTGACGTCGGCCTCCAGAAGCGCACGCTCTGCCGAACGCGTCGTCAGCCGTTCATCCCAAAGGTGAACGGGTAAACCCAGTAACTCCTTGAGCCGGTTCGCAAACTCAATGCAAATCTCACCGCGTGGACCCACGGTTCCGTTCATATTTTTCGGCAAGCCTACAACAACCTCACCAATTTCATGTTCACGAACCAAATTTGCAATTTTACCGAACTCGCTGTCGTCACCGCGTCGTTCTATGACTTCCAATCCTTGGGCGGTCCAGCCGAAGGCATCACTTACGGCGACCCCAATTCGGCGATCCCCGTAATCCAATCCCATTACTTTCATGCCTGTCTCCTAACGATGCTTAGCGAGATAGAAACGAACCAGCTCTTCAATCAATTCATCGCGTTCTTTTTTACGCACCAGGCTTCTAGCATTATTATGCCGTGGCACATAAGCCGGATCACCGGATAGCAAATACCCGACGATTTGATTGATCGGATTGTATTCTTTTTCTACCAACGCATCATATACGGTCAACAAAATCTCCTGAGCAGAAGCTTCCTTCTCATCCGCCTTGACATTAAATTTGACCGTTTTGTCCATGGAATCCATTGTTGACACCTCGCTTCCACAAAACATGTGTACATGTTTATGCCAGCTTATTCTTTTATATCATACCATAAGCAAAGCCCTTCAAGGAAATGTCTAAGTCCGTTTTTTTCCAAAAATCCGCAAAAATTATCGAACTTTATCCTTGTGAGGCTGCTGACACCAATTCATGTGCACGTTGAAGTGCTTCGTCCAGCTTGCTCGCATCCTTACCCCCGGCTTGCGCCATGTCAGGTCGTCCGCCGCCACCGCCGCCGCATACGGCCGCAATTTCTTTCACGAGCTTACCTGCATGAAGTCCTGCCTTGGTATGCTCAGCTGGGACAGCAACGACAAAATTAACTTTGTCGTCCATTGCAGCGCCTAGCACCAGCACAGCTGCAGGAAGCTTACTTTTCAGCTCATCAGCAATCGCACGCAGCGCATCCATGCTGGAGGCCTGCACGCGTGCAGCCAACAACTGCACTCCGCCAGCTTGCACAACCTGATCAGTCAGTTGACCCGCCTCAATAGCGCTCAGCTTGCTTTGCAGTGATTCATTTTCACGACTGAGGTCTTTGATCTGTTGCTGCAAAGATTCGATGCGTTTTGGCACCTCGGACAGCTTGGATTTAACCAGCCCAGCCGACACCTTCAACAGCTCTAATTGACCTTCCATGTACTCAAAACCAAAACGTCCGGTCACTGCTTCAATACGACGTACACCTGATCCGATGCCGCTCTCGCTAACAAGCTTGAACAAGCCAATTTGCGAAGTATTGCTGACATGACACCCTCCGCACAGCTCGATGCTGTAATCGCCAACCTTAACGACCCGTACAATATCACCATATTTCTCACCAAACAACGCCATCGCTCCAAGCGCCTTGGCTTCGTCAATCGGTTTCAGTTCAATAGTCACATCCAGTTGGCTCCAGATGGCACGGTTAACCCGCAGTTCAATATCTGCCAGCTCTTCTGGGGTAATGCTACCAAAATGGGAGAAGTCAAAACGCAGACGCCCAGGTTCTACCAAGGAACCCGCCTGATTGACATGGTCACCCAGTACTTCTTTAAGCGCTTTGTGAAGCAAATGCGTAGCCGTATGATTCTTCTCAATTTCTCCACGTGAAGCCTGATCTACTTCAGCTTTTACCGTGTCGCCTACGTTTAGCTCACCGGCTTCTACAACGACCTGATGCACATGCTGACCTTGCGGCGCCTTGAACAGCCCTTCAACCTTCGCGGTTACCGTTCCACCACGCAGTAAGCCATGGTCACTGACTTGCCCGCCGCTTTCAGCATAGAAAGGAGTCACATCCAGCACGACTTGACAGGACTGCCCTTCACTAACACTCTCCACCAGCATATCATTATATACAATTGCCACAATTTTGGACTCAGTTATGAGGTCATTATATCCAACAAATTCACTTTTAACCGCCAGATCGGACAAAGCTCCGCCCTGAATCTTCATGCTGGCATTGTCTTGATGAGCATCACGCGCACGTTGACGCTGTTCCTGCATCGCTTCATCAAAACCTTCACGATCAACTTTCAAGCCCTGCTCGTCCGCATAATCCTCTGTGAGATCAAATGGGAACCCATACGTATCATACAGCTTGAAAGCATCTGCTCCGCTAATGACATTGCGGCCTTCGGCCTTTGCCTGAGCACTGATATCAGCCAAAATAGCTAGTCCGTCTGTCAATGTTTCATGGAAACGCTCTTCTTCTGTTTTAATCACCTTGATGATGAAATCACGCTTGTCCACGACTTCAGGGTAGTACACGCCCATGATGTCCCCAACGGTTTCCACCAGTTCAAACATAAATGGACGGTTCATGCCCAACATCTTTCCATAGCGAACAGCCCGGCGCAGCAAACGGCGAATGACGTAACCCCGTCCTTCGTTGGAAGGAAGTACACCGTCACCAATCGCGAAAGTCACGGTACGAACATGGTCAGCAATGACCTTGAGAGCCACATCACTGTCCACATTGTCGTTATATTTAACTCCTGCCATGGCAGCCGTTTTCTGGATTAGTGGCTGGAAGATATCCGTATCAAAATTGGAATCGACATTTTGCAAAATGGATGCAAAACGTTCCAAACCAGCTCCTGTATCTATATTTTTATTGGGAAGCGGCGTGTAGCTGCCATCTTTGTTATGGTTGAATTGTGAGAATACGAGGTTCCACACTTCCAGATAACGCTCATTTTCTCCCCCTGGATACATTTCAGGGTCTGTCATGTCGCTGCCGTAGGCTTCGCCACGATCATAAAAAATTTCCGTACAAGGTCCGCAAGGGCCTTCACCGATATCCCAGAAATTGTCTTCCAGTTTGATGATACGTTCAGCCGGAAGTCCAACTTTTTCATTCCACAGCTTGTACGCTTCTTCATCCTCAGGATATACCGTTACAGCCAGACGTTCTGGATCAAAGCCGATCCATTTCGGGTCTGTCAGAAACTCCCACGCCCATGTGATGACTTCTTCCTTGAAATAGTCGCCAATAGAAAAGTTCCCAAGCATTTCGAAAAACGTATGATGACGACGCGTTTTACCGACATTTTCAATGTCGTTCGTCCGAATACATTTTTGCGAATTGGCGATACGTGGATTTTCTGGTTTTACGCGTCCGTCAAAATAAGGCTTAAGCGGCGCCATACCCGCATTGATCCATAGCAGGGAAGGATCTTTGTGTGGAACAAGCGGTGCGCTTGGTTCAATCACATGTCCCTTACTTTCAAAAAACTCCAGCCATTTGGAGCGGATTTCACTAGCTTTCATATAAGTAGCCTCCTAATTATGGTGTCACTGGTTTCTGGCACAGGCCATAAAAAATAGAAAAACGCCCCTGAACGGATCAGGGACGATTGTATCGCGGTACCACCCTGGTTATCGCCGTCCCCTCTGTACGAAATGCCACATGTGCAAGCGCACACCAACATCTGCTTAACGGACGATCGATCGCCTTGTTTTCACTGGTAACGGGAGCATCCCGGCGGGTTCAGCCCGCACTCCGAAATGAGCTTTCCCTACTGGATAAACACATTTAAACATACTCAATTCAGTATATCCGTGTCATTTAGCCGTGTCAACGCGATTTCAGACAGCATGCATCTGGGATATAGACGAAATTAGATTGTTTTTCGCTTGACGTAATATGCAAAAAAATGCTGAAGCCCTACCTTCAAAACAGCCATCACTGGAACTGCCAAGATCAAGCCAGCAATTCCCGCAATTTCCCCACCCACTAGCAGAGCGAAAATAATGGCTAACGGATGCAGGTGCAGCGTTCGCCCTACCACCTGAGGGGATATTACATTACTTTCAAGAACTTGAATACAGGAATTAACGACTACCACTAAAAGCACCATTTTTAAGGAAACCGTAGAAGCCATAATTACTGCCGGTGCAGCGCCCAAAAAGGGGCCCAGATATGGAACAATATTAAAAAGAGCCACAACTCCGGCCAGCAATAGCGCATAAGGCATGCCAATCAGCATATATCCAATATACGCCATTACGCCAATAATGACGCACACCAGCAATTGGCCCCTGACATAGTTGCCAAGCGCCTGATCAATTTCCTTAAGCACCGATACAATCGCCTTACGACGAGAACGCGGGAGATAAGAAACAATCGTCCGTTCAAACACGTCAAAATCCTTTAAAATATAAAAAATGAGAAAAGGTACGATGAACACATTAAACAACATGTTGATCATCCCACCGATGTTGTCCATAAAGGTAGAAATCCCAGTAGCCATCCGATTCTCCAGTTGGAAAAACCATTGATTCATCCCCGTACGCACCCCTTGGGGTAAAATACCGCTGTCCATATTCGTCATTAGTCCCTGCGCATGCATGGTCAGCTCTGGCAGATGCTCATTCAGCTCATCCAGTTGTTCAATGAACATCGGAATCAGATTCATCAGGATCACAATAAGACTGGCCAAAAACACAGCGTAAATAAGCAGTACAGCTACACTACGAGGCACCTTTCGACCGCCCAGCATACTCACTACAGGATTAAGTACATAGGAGATGATCATCGCTACCGCAAACGGAGCAATGATTGTTTTCAGAAATTCATACAAATGAAAAAACAAAGGTCTCAGCAGCCAGATAAAATATAGAATGACGAGTCCCAGCAGCGTCCATATGCCGTACCGGAACAGTCTACTTTTCGTTAATTGGTCCATTTTGTGCCCCCTTACCGGACTAGCCTCCTTTAAGTATATGCCTGTACCTGTACTTTAATCCTTCCCGCCAGTCTGAGATGTCCCATTAATAACCATTGCGAAAAATTGATGAAAATGGATGAAAACAATAAACAAAGTCATTCGATCTGACGATATAAGTACAAAGCACTATCCTAAGCTTTCACATTTCTGAAACATCGGGGGTCGTTACATGAACTTAAAAATGAAGCTTATTCTCCTTTTCACTTGCATTGTAATCGTTGCAGCTGGGCCTTTGTCCGTCATTAGCATGACAAGTGTTAAAAATCAGGCCAATCATGATATCCAAGAGCTTATGAACAGCAAAGCTTCCGAAACCGTCAATCAGCTCGACGGATGGACAGGCGGCAAAGCTGAAATTATTGAATCATTAGCTGCGAGTCTGGAATCCAGCGATATTTCATCAGATGCCAAAATAGCATCTCTGAAAGCAGCTTTCCAAAACTATAAGGATCAAAATATTTCCAACATTTATGCAGGGTATGAAGATGGATCTTACTGGGATGGATCTGGCTGGTTTGAAGAGGGTTACGATCCTCGCGCTCGTCCGTGGTACAAGGACGCCAAAACCAAGGGAGAAATGTACTATTCCTCACCTTATACTGATGCAGGCAGCAATGACTTCACCATTTCCATTGCTAAACCTCTCAAGGATGCCAACGGCTCGATCACCGGGGTAGTCAGCGAGGATATTATGCTCAACGATATGACAAAAATGATTAAAGGCATAGACTTGAACGGATTGGGCTACGCATTTCTGATTGACCAAAAGGGAGTCGTAATCGCGCATCCAGACAACAAGCTGGCTGGCAAAAACCTCAAGGAAACCCCCGAGTTAGGATCATCGACCGCGACCCTGCTCAGCACAGCTTCGGGAAAAACAGACTATAGCTACAACGGCAGTGACCGTCAGCTTTATTTTAAAAGAATGCCTAGCACAGGCTGGATTGTAGGCCTGTCTATTTCTAAAGATATTGCTTTTCAGGAATATTACTCTACTCGTAATCAGTTGATTATTACTGTTGCTATCATTTTAGTCGTTGCTATGCTGCTGGCGATTTGGGCGGCAAACAACTTTATCAAGCCGATTCGCAGACTCCAAACAAATGTCAAACGGATAGCTGAAGGCGATATGACCGCTCGTGTGGATATTAAGGGTAAAGATGAAATTGCCAGTCTGGGGACAGATTTTAACCTCATGTCAGACAATCTCTCTCACCTGTTGCGCAAGGTATCAGATACAGCTAGCGATGTCAGTTCCGCTTCCCATGATATGCACCAACACGCCAAAGATACAGGAACCATTGCATCACAAATCTCCAGTGCAGTTCAGGAGCTAGCGCAAGGAGCCAGCGACCAAGCCGAGGCGGTATATTCCGGTTCTGAGAAGCTGACACACATGACAGGCTCCATCAACCAGATTGGCGAAAGTGTCAAACGGACCCAAACTGCTGTATTCGAAACTGATTCTGCTGTGCTGGCCGGCTATGAAACAGCAGAGCGTCAAGCGAAACTGGCAGCCGAGTCCAGACAAACAACCACTGCGGCAGGAGAAGCGGTAGATTCACTCACGCTGAAAACCCAGGATATTGGGCGGCTGGCCGGGGCCATCCACGATATCGCCGCACAAACAAACCTACTGGCCCTCAATGCATCCATTGAAGCGGCACGGGCCGGGGAACACGGACGAGGTTTTGCCGTCGTCGCGGGAGAAGTGAGAAAGCTGGCCGAACAAGCAGGTAGCTCCAGTGACAGTATCATGAGTAAGCTGGAAGAAATTAAAATTGCGGGAGTACAAAGCGCGGAAGAAATGAAGAAGGCTCTTGCTGTAACTGTAGAGCAGGAGCATGCTGCCATTGCAACGAGACAGGCGTTTGAATCCATACGTGGCGCTTCTCAGCACATGCTTGCCCAAATTGAAGATGTTTCTGCTGCAGCAGATCATCTGCGTGTAAATGCCGGACATATTTCTGATGTCATCTCCAGCGTTGTCGCTGTTTCTGAGCAAAGTGCAGCATCTACCGAGGAAGTAGCTTCCTCAGTACAAGAACAAGGTCATGCTATGAACAATATTGCCGACCTTTCTGCCAAACTTGATTCTCATGCAGATCTTCTATTGGAAGAGGTCAAACGCTTTAAATTGTAAAACTAGCCATCTTCACAAGAAAGGATATACAAAAGAGGGTGCCCCCAGGCCAATAGCCGTTCGGGACACCCTCTTCATTTTTTATTAAGCATGATCCAACCCACTTAGCTATATGTTAAGCCATAGGGGGAAGATCACACCTCTTCGTAAACAGCCTGTCCACTTCCCGAGTCAAACTTAGGAAGAAGCGTGAATTTGCGGCAAGTCCTGTTGTGCCATCTCATCTCCAAAGAATAAGTCGTCCAGCGAACTGAGCGTTCCATCCTCTTCCACTTGGTAGACAGACATTTTTTCACCATTCACTTGAAGTTCGATAAAGCATCCCCAGCAATAAAATTGATGGGAGCCAATTTTTCCGATATCTTTGGAATTACAATTCGGACATCTCAATAAACTCACCCTATCCATTAACAGAATATACGGCTTTTTCCAGACGCTGCTCGCTTAACGGGGGAACCATAACAGCATTTTCCCCGATGGACATATCTTCGGTGCAGGGCAGCCATTTCCGCCCTTCAATAATATCCGATACAAAACCATCGCTGATTTCCAAGCCTATTATGTTATTGCCCATTTCCTGGTCAAAATAAACATCCGAGATGTGCCCGAGCATAAGCCCTTCCTCTGTTAGCACGGATAAATCCTTCAGTTTACCGGGTCCAAGCAAGTACGTATGTTGTATATCATGGGCCTCTGTTTTACGGACGGCCTGCTGATTGCGAATCATGATCGCATCTTCACCATAAGCAACGATGTCATCCCAGGCCACCATTTTGACATGAGATGAAAAAAGCCCTTTACCTTCTAGCTCAATCCCTGTAATTCGCCAATCAGCTGTCAACATAAAGTCATGTATTTTACCAATCTGCTTCCCGTCCTCGACATCGAAAACAGCAAGTCCGATCATGTCTTGAAGCCTCATATATAGGGTCCCTCCTTACTATGCAGTCCGAACGAAGGTGCGGTGTTTTTCCTACATGCCTGTCAATACCTTGCTTCCGTTCATGCAATGAAATGGAAACCGCTCCTCCCTTCTTACTAAAATGCGGAGAAATCCCTAGTACCTAGTACGCAGCCGCTTCCATATAGTTTCAATTTTCTTGGCCGTGTATTCCATTTCTTCCGTAGTATTACCCAAACCGAAGCTAAATCGAATCGCTGAATTCAAAACATCTTCAGGAAGATCCATCGCCTGCAACACATGCGATAGCTCTAAAGACCCCGAAGTGCAGGCTGATCCGCTGGCAGCTGCGATTCCTTCCATATCGAGATTCATCAGCATGGTCTCTGTACCAATGGCCGGAAAGCTAATATTTAGCACATTAGGCACAAAATGTTCAGGATCGCCATTGATTATAAACTCATCGCTGCCCAGAGAGCTTTCCAACGCTTTTAGCAGCGTTTGGCGAAGAGCCATATCGTGTGCTCCTCGCTCTTCAATGGAAGCATTGGCAAGAGTTGCGGCTTTAGCAAGCCCAGCAATGCCGGCGATGTTTTCTGTTCCTGCACGGCGTTTCTTCTCCTGAAGTCCCCCATGCATTAGCGGCTGAATGCGTGTACCCTGACGGATATACAATGCACCCACTCCTTGCGGTCCGTTAATCTTATGGCCAGACACACTAAGTAAGTCAATCGGGAGGTTCCCGCAGTCGATGGATATATGCCCGAAGGCTTGGACTGCATCTACATGAAATATAATTCCATGCTCTCTCGCAATCTGTCCTACTTCTTGGATCGGCTGAATGACGCCCACTTCATTGTTGGCATACATCATGCTGATCAAAAAAGTATCCGGGCGAATAGCTGCCTCAATGTCCGCAGGATTCACACGCCCAAAACCATTGACTGGGACATAGGTCACCTGGTATCCCGCTTTTTCCAGCTCATCGCAAGCATGAAGCACGGCGTGATGTTCAATCGCGGTTGTAATAATATGGCCGGAAGTACGACCATCTGCCGTAGCCGTCCCAAACAGGGCCAGATTATCACTCTCTGTCCCTCCGCTCGTAAATATAATTTCTTCAGGCTTGCAGCCCAAAGAGGCCGCAACGGCATCCCGCGCTGCGCTGACGGTGCGCTTGGCATCGCGGCCAAAGGCATGAACGCTCGAAGCGTTGCCGAATTGGCCGGTCATGATATCCATCATAGTCTGCGCAACCTCAGGATGCATAGGAGTCGATGCGGCATGATCCAGATAAATTCTGTTCATGTTATCCACCTCAAATATAGAACATCTTGTTTTTAGTATTGCTGAAGTTCCATTATATACTTCTTTATTGATATAATGCACTTTAAAAGTTTTTGTAAGAGCATTTCATTGCAAGTTTTTACGGAGGCCCCCTTGATCCGATTATCGGTGTAAGAAGACAGATATCACGAAGAGATTGTACTATAAAAAGCTTTGGCCAAAGCTCAAGCTGCTTATGACGAAATCAAAAAAGGGATTGGTCCGTAAAAAATAACTCTCAGACATGCTCAAGCTTGGTAATTTACAGGATAGACAATTTTAATGTATTTTATATAGAATTAAAGCCCCATATAATGGGGCTAAAACGTTTGATGAGCCAAGATATCTCTTGTTATATACACAATTGGAAATTAAATATAAAACATGTAGTTATCCAATTCATCATGTTCTTGGTATGTGATCAAGTCCTTGAGTGTAGTTGAATCCAGCACTTCAGCAATGCTGTCACGAATTCGCAGCCAGAGCTGACGTTTTGCCGGATCGTCTTCTTCCGTAAAATCAACTGGAGAAATCGGGCCTTCCAGCACACGAATGATGTCTCCTGCTGTTACGCCTGACGGTTCATTCGCCAAAATATAACCGCCATAAGCACCACGGATACTTTTTACCAAACCTGCATTACGCAAAGGCGCAATGAGCTGCTCCAGATAATGCTCTGATAGCTGATTTTTTTCGGCAATACTTTTTAAAGAAGTTGGACCTTCGCCAAACCTGGCCGCAAGCTCCATCATAATGGTCAGGCCGTAACGGCCTTTCGTTGATATTTTCAATTGTGGCACCTCGCTTATATTAACAATTCCGTTAAACACGCGGAATATTTGGAGTTGTAAACCTCTCTATTCCGATCCTAACCCTCAGCTTATGTTAACATATTAGGGCAGGTAAAGGGAAACATTACGGTAACAATCTTAAAAAAAGTTGCTTTCGAGCGATTAGCAACAGATTTAGCCCGTTTTATGTAGCTTTCTTGCATCGTTCGCCGTGTCGTTTGTTCATCCAAACATCGTAACTTATTATCGTTTATGTTACAATAGGTGGGTTCTACAACAATATTGAAAGAATTGGGTGATGACCATGGCTAAAGCCAATCATGAAACCCGTGTCGTCGTCGGCATGTCCGGTGGCGTCGACTCATCCGTTACCGCGCTGCTGCTAAAGGAGCAGGGCTATGACGTAATCGGCATCTTCATGAAAAATTGGGATGACACGGATGAATTTGGCCGTTGTACGGCTGAAGAGGATGCGGAGGATGTACGCCGCGTCTGTGAACAGATCGACATTCCTTACTATACAGTCAATTTTGAAAAAGAATACTTTGATAAAGTATTCTCCTATTTTCTTGATGAATATAAAGCTGGACGCACACCCAATCCAGATGTCATGTGCAACCGTGAAATTAAGTTCGGCGAGTTTCTGAACAAAGCGCTGGATTTGGGAGCAGATTATGTTGCTACTGGACATTATGCACGGGTTGTGGAGGAAGACGGCCGCTTTACTTTGCTGCGAGGTGTGGACAGCAACAAGGATCAGACTTATTTCCTGAATGCATTAAGCCAAACACAGTTGTCGCGAGCCATGTTTCCGATCGGTCATCTGCCGAAACCAGAAGTACGTAAAATCGCAGAAGCTGCGGGACTTTATACAGCCAAGAAAAAAGATAGCACGGGCGTATGCTTTATCGGCGAACGCAATTTTAAGGAGTTTCTGAGTGGATATCTGCCTGCAAAAGGTGGAGATATGGTGGATATTGCTACGGGTGAAGTCAAAGGACGCCACGATGGTCTGATGTACTATACACTGGGTCAACGACAAGGCTTGGGCATTGGCGGTTCAGGTTCAGGCGAACCATGGTTCGTAGCAGATAAGGATCTGGAGAAGAACATCCTGTATGTGGTACAAGGTGATCGTCACCACAGCCTGTATTCTACCAGCCTGATTGCCACGGATGTAAACTGGATTGAAGGCGCAGATGCACGTCCATCCGGCGAATTCCGCTGCACAGCCAAGTTCCGTTACCGTCAGCCTGACCAGCAAGTCACTTTACAATGGCTTGCGGATGGGACCGTGCATGTCGTATTTGATGTACATCAAAAGGCCATTACCCCTGGACAAGCAGTTGTATTTTATGACGGGGAACGTTGTCTGGGTGGGGGAACCATTGATAAGGTTGAAAAACTTCAGCCTGAAACGGTTTGAATGAATGACAATTAACATTGAATAGCCGTAATAAAAAAGTCGTCTCTCCTGATTTGGGAGGAGCGACTTTTTTTCTGTTACATGTTTTTAGCCATAAGTCGAAGGGAATTGGTTATCTGCTCTTTATTATGTCTATCATGCTGAACAAACATTTCCTGTAAAAAGGTTTCCAAAGTATACAGGCTATTAGGAGTTTAATAATTAGTTTATTGGACAATGATAGCCCATCGAAAAAGACCTTAGAGGCACAAAGCTAATCAAGCAGTAAAACTATTCTTGGACTATTAAGCCCTTTATTTTTTCACAAATTTTTTCGGCGTCACTTTTGTTCTTAGAATTCAATAGAAGATTATCCAAGAAATCTTCAACAAAATTCCTTACAGTAGAATCAAATATACCAATGGGAATATATTCAACTCCAATTGGATTCATGAAAGTGATCCCTTCCGAAGAGTACGTAGACTCATTATCCCATGCAATCTCTATTTTATCGTTAACTCTCCTGAAGAATACATCAGGCAAAAATGAGCCTGCTCTATTTGAAAACCATGAGTGTTTAAACTCCCATTCTTGCTTTGTATCGAACCATTGATCAAATTCAGCGTCATTGTCGGAATCAAACAACAAACAATTATCTATAAGTTCAAGAGAGTTTTGTCCTTCAACTGGAAGAGGAAATGCTTCATCACTCAATATATGCATATGATTTTCACTAAACCATTCAACAATATAAATTAAGTTCCATTGAAAAGGTGTTACAACATTCTCTTTCTTGAACTCAAAAATATTTCTTCCTCGAACAAAAATTTCAATTTCTCCCCATGATTCACCAGCTAAACTCTTTTCATTAAAAGGATTATTTACAAGTTCATATTGGATAGCAAAAGTACTTTTATCTCCAAATGTTCTCAGAATAACGCACCTCACTTATTTCTTAATAGCTTATTGTACTCCACTTTCGTAATTTTACCATCCCTTAGGAACTGCCTCAATACATCGGCAGGTACTTCCCTAGCAGGGTTCGTAACCTCATATGGATGCCAACCCGTTTCACCATCTGGTTGAAATTTAACAAGCTTCCCCTCATAAATATTATATAATTGCTTATTTTTTGAAGATGAATAGGCTGCATCCAATAACTTTTGCCCTGTCTCAGCGTCTGGAATGGGGTTAGGACTCCCCCACCCACTTTGAGGATCATGTTTAGGGCTAGGCTCATATGTTCTCTTTTGAATTTCACCCGTTCCTTCAAAACCATCAGGTACCTTTTCTACCTTAACTTCTGGGGAGTTAGACGAACCTCTACCTTCTCCTTTGGCCATCTGCCACAATTCCGCTGAGCTTTCCCCTACTCCACTTGCACTTTTAACCGCAGTTGTAGCTCCATGCGCCGCCAAAGCTGCCGATCCAATTAATCCGGGCACTCCGATTATACTCCCTACGCCTGTAGATGATATAGCAACTGATAATCCTTCTCCACCCAATCCAGCTACTACCTCACCAGCCCCCTGCAATGTTGTAGCTACATTCCCGAGGATTTCTCCTACTTTAGCTGCCATGGGATGATCATAATCTCGTTCTTTATCTGGCAGCATCCCCAATGTCAAATTTCCCTGAATAGCTCCTTTTGCTCCCTGTGCAGTATCCCAAAGGATTTCTCCTTGAAGTTTGCTAGCTTCCAATTGAGCTTCAGCCTTGGTAATCTCAGCTTGTCCAATCTGTTCAAAGATTTTATGTAACCAACCTTCACCTGTGGATGCCGTTTTAACAGGGGCACCAAGCCAGGGCACATTCAATACGACTTTTTCTCCATCTACCTGTGTAAAGTTTTTTGAAATAAAAATAAGTTCTTGTGCTACTGTCGATAGTCGGTCAATTGTTACACTCATGGATTGTCGAGAAACCTGAAATTCCTGAAAAAATCTCTCTTGGGTGGCACCATACCAGCCTTGTTGGACAAAATCAATTCGTCCATTCAAGAAATTCAGCATACGTTCCAATTCATGCTTTCCTTGTAAAAACTGATCAGCAACTTCCATCAGTTTGTCAGGTGGAACTAATATTCTCCCCATTTTAACCACGCCCACTTTAATTTTGATGGAAATAATCTTATCAGAAGGGGATGTTTAGGGACATCCATCTATTATCCTGATATTTCCTTTTATATTATGTGACCAATGGACTGAAATAAACAGATTACTATGTCAAAAGTATTATAATCCCTTGTTATGAGTTACATGGATCAAAGTAGAGTTAAATTTCAAGCTGCGTCTAGGAGTGGAAGTGTAACCGTTTCTGTTGATATCGTCTTTCTGCATGACTGTGAGTAATGACAACTTGCTCATTGTGGGCAACTTACGTGAAGAGGTTCATTCATGCGCTCATCGGTTGTTAAACGGATTGCGACACTAAGAAATTTTTGATAACGCCCCCATTTGGGTATATGATGTAGACAAGATCATTACTTCAATTGAAAAGGAGCGTGCCTTTATGTCTGATTCATTAGGAATGCTGACACCGGGTAAGAAAGTTTCTTTGAAAGAATGGGACCCCAAGGATACGAAGAATATTAAAAATAAAGAAGAAATCCGACAGGAAACAGATCAATTGAAGGAACGCTTTGCCGAATTACAAAGTAAATTATTTACAGAGAAAAAACAAGCCGTTTTGTTTGTATTCCAGGGTATGGATTGCAGCGGAAAAGATGGCGTGATCAAGCAGGTATTTTCTAATCTTAACCCTGCCGGGGTGACTGTACACAGCTTCAAATCACCTACGACTGAGGAATTAAGCCATGATTTCTTGTGGCGCGCCCATAGCGTAACTCCAGGACGCGGATATATTGCGGCGTTCAACCGTTCTTACTACGAGGATGTGCTGATTACACGTGTTCACGGACAGGTATCCGATAAGCAGGCCAAGCAGAATATGAAGCATATCAAGCATTTTGAACAGTTGTTGCTGGATAGTGGTGTAAAGGTGGTTAAAATCTTTTTACATATTTCAAAGCAATTCCAGTTGGAAAAGCTGATTGACCGGATTGAGAAGCCTCGCAAAAACTGGAAGCTTGATCCGAGTGATTTGCAGGAACGGAAATTTTGGAAGCAATATACCCAATACTATGAGGAGGTACTAGAGCTAAGTGCAACCAAGCAAGCACCTTGGTATGTTGTTCCTTCAGACAATCGTTGGTACAGAGATTATACTGTACTGCGGATTGCCGTCCAAACGCTAGAGGAAATGAAGCTGTCTGACCCTGATCCACGACCTGAACTCAAAGCCCTTTTACCTGAATTATACAAAGAACGAGATAAAAAATAGTTAAATAAACACAGCACTAAGCTTCCGCCCTCCTATTCATGGCTGATAACGCCTTGAGTGAGGGTTTGGAAGCTTTTATGGTGTGCTCACATGTCATTTTGAAAATTTATAAGGTATAACTGACCCTGTACCCGATTGCTGCAGCTATAACTCCTACTATTACAGAAGATAATACATACATAGCCATACGTCGGTATTTTTTGTGTTCCATCAGTTGAAGAGATTCATAGCCGAATGTGGAAAAGGTGGTGTAGCCGCCACAAAAACCGGTTCCCAGTAGCATCCAGAGTGCAGGAGACAAATTGTGTTGCGCAAACTCGCCATACAGCCAGCCTAGCAGCAATGAACCGCTAATATTAATGATCCACGTCCCCCACGGGAATACAGTACCCAACCTTTTTCCGGCCCACATGCCAAGCCCGTATCTAGCTAAAGTACCTACCATCCCACCTGCTGCCGCCCACCAAATCATAAATGCTCCTCCTTAGGGGCAACCTGTGTCATTTTTGTGCCTAAACGGATACCTGCCCACGTCAAAAACAAGCCCCCGCCTACGCTAAGCAGCAAGTACAATATAGCCGTCAGCATACGATCGTGAACCGTGAGGCGTACAGCATCCACTGTAAAAGTGGAAAAGGTAGTAAATCCCCCTGTAAAGCCTGTTCCGATGGCAAGTCGCCAGCGGGGGTTGATCCGCCATGATCGCAAGGTCACCGTAAAAAAACAGCCGAGAAACAGGCAGCCAAGCCAATTCATTAACAGGACGCCAAATGGAAAGTCTGCCCCAGCCGCAGGCAATAATAATTGTATACTGTAGCGAGCAGAGGTTCCGAGCGCTCCACCTGCTGCGACGAATAGTACGTCTTTCATTTCTTTTATTCCCTTCTTCGCTCTTGCAAGATCATCGTGTAACCTGACAATGTCGTACACACTTCGTATATTAAAGTCACACATATATTAAGACTGTGAATCCCGCCAACGTTGGTTTTGCCTGATTTTAGACTCATTTCCCTGCTCAGTGGCCTGGTAAAAGGTCTGGTCTGCTATCGAATCGGGCAAGTATTGCTGTCTCACATAGTGATTCGGAAAATTATGCGGATATTGATAGCCAACATGGCCGAGTTTTTCCGAGCCTTTGTAATGTGCATCGCGCAGATGTAGCGGCACCTCGGCCGATTTTATATCGTCCATGGCCGACATGGCCCGTGAAATCGCCGTGTATACGGCATTCGACTTGGGACTTTCCACGGCGAACAAAATGGCCTGTGCAATGTTCAGTTTGGCCTCAGGCCAGCCGTTATTGCGGTAGGCCTCAAGCGCACTCACCGCTTGCACCATCGCCTGCGGGTTCGCCAGACCAATGTCCTCGCTGCTCGCTGCAATGAGGCGGCGAATAAAAGTCATCGGGTCCATGCCGAGCTTCTCTACGGCATACAGGAACCAGAACAGCGCCGCGTCGCTGGAACCGCGAATGCTTTTGTGAAAGGCAGACAGCACGTCATATTGTGTGGACTCGTCTGCCTTGACAATCGGGCGGCGGATGGATTCCTCTGCCACTTCCAGCGTCACATGAATCGTGCCGTCTGCCAGCGGAGGGGTCGTGAGCGCCGCTAGCTCCAGTGCGTTCAATGCACGGCGGATATCGCCGTTCGCCATGGACGCGATGTGGTCCAGTGCAGCTTCATCTACCTGAAGCTGCATATAGCCGAGCCCCTTGTCCGCATCGCTCAAGGCACGGCGCATAGCAGCCAGCGAATGCTCCCGGGTTAGCGCTTCAAGCTGAAATAACGTAGAACGGCTCATTAAAGCGCCGTTGACGTAGTGAAAGGGGTTTTCCGTCGTGGCGCCGATAAATACGATCGTTCCCTTTTCCACCGCAGGCAGCAATGCATCCTGACGCGAACTGTTAAAACGATGGACCTCGTCAAGAAACAGAATAGTCTTTTTGCCATACATCGATTTATTCGTCTGTGCACGGTCAATGACTTCTCTTACATCCTTTACAGATGCTTCTACTGCATTTAGACGGACGAAATCACCTTGCGTGTGTTGAGAAATGATATGTGCCAGTGTCGTTTTGCCGCATCCCGGTGGCCCGTACAGCAATATAGAAGAAACCTGATCGGCCTCTATAGCTCTCCGCAGTAGCTTGCCTGGACCCACAACATGCTCCTGTCCAATATATTCATCCAGCGATGTCGGACGCAGGCGGTCTGCAAGCAACCGATTGTTTGGCGTTGACTCCTGGGAATATGAAAATAAGTCCAATTCATTCACTTCCTTATCATTTATGAACGAACACTTTCTTTTTTCATTGAAAACAAGTTCGCCCATACAGCTAAAAGACATGAAAATTCAATCGATCTACTGTATTAAAACGATTATAAACCGCCTCTTATTCTACCATATCGGTTAACAAGTTGCAGATAGCCTGGTCACGGTATAACTGTAGCCTTACCTGTGATTCAACTAAAAAGAAAGAACAGCCTAGGACGAAAAATGAATTTCGTGGCTGTTCTTTGGTTGGCATGACCTTCAGCGTTCTAATTACTCCGTTTGCGCCGGTACGTAACTTGGAAGTGGACCGTCATGCAATAGCCACAGCTCATGCAGCGCACGGGTACATCCCACATACAACAGCTTGGCATCCCAAGTCCGTTCTCCATAATGATCCTGGTCGGCATCGGCCACAATAACTGCATCAAACTCCAGACCTTTGGACAGATATACAGGCAGTACAGACAAGCCGCCTTCATATTGCTTTTTACCACCATCAATCAAATGGACATCCAACCCCGCACTGGTGAAAACCTCATGCAGCTCTACAGCTTCTTTTAAGGTACGTGTCAGTACGGAAACCGTACGATACTCCTTGGAGGAAAGCTCTTTTAGAGCGGTAAGTAAACTCTGTTCACGCATGGACGAGTCGTAAGACACAGTACGCACCGGATCACCGCTACGAAATACCGGAACCGCTGTAATGCCGCCACGTACTCCCTGCTCCAAAATTGTATTTGCAAATTCTATAATTTCCAAAGTTGATCTATAACTCCGTGTAAGTGCAAAATACCCCGTTTGTTCAGGCACAAATAGTGAACTCATTTCCTCCCATGCATGTACACCACGATATTCATGAATTCCCTGCGATAAATCGCCCAGTATTGTAAAGGAATGCCCTTTTACGAACAAATCCAGGAGAGCGATATGAAAAGGTGAAAAATCCTGCGCTTCATCAATGACCACATGGTCAAAACGTTGAGATGATTCTACCTCATGAATCAGCACGTGAAGATACACCAACGCAGTCAGATCCTCTTCACGGATGATCTGATTTCGCAGGTCTGACTGTGTGGCCTTAAAGATGGGAGCCGGCAAAGAAGCCTTCATTTCCGCAGCGGTCTCTGCAGGTAATCCTTTAGTTGCCTGAAAAAGCTGCTTATAAAGCGTCAGTGCGTCATATTGTGGCCATTTTTTAGCATACGCCTTTTCCCGAGATCCGGCTTTTTTCTTTCCTTCCTTGAGCGCAGCCGCCGAAGGTGACTTTTTCAGTTCCATTTCAATCCAGCGATGGACTCTTGCCAGCACACGCTCCTTCCGCTTCGCGAGCGGATAGGGCTTATATTCCTCATTGAACCAATTCAAAATCTCAGTTCGCGGCAGCACCGCCCCATCCCAAGGTGAAAAGTCGCCCTCAGGCACCGAGATAGGCTCCAGTCGTTCCACAAAATCCTGAAGCAGCTTCATAAAATGAACCGATCCCTTAAATCTACCCGGCGCCTCATCCATAGATTCCGTTCTCAAGCTGCCACTTTCAAACCAATAAGATAACGTTTCGGTAGGATCTGCCAGAGGTAAATCCAGCCCCAGCAAGCCTAACGCCCAGTCTGCAAATGTACTTTGCTGAATATTTCCAACCCCCAGCTCTGGAAGTACATCTGAAATATAATCGAGAAACATGTGGTTTGGTGCGAAAATAACCATTTTGTCCGCCGACACCTGATTCTTGTATTGATACAGCAAAAATGCGAGTCGATGGAGCGCTACGGTCGTCTTGCCACTACCGGCTACCCCTTGAATAACGAGGGCTGTATTTTTAGCCGCGCGGATGATCTGATCCTGCTCCGCTTGAATGGTAGATACGATATCCCGTAAACGGTTATCCTTGTTCTCTCCCAAACGATAAACGAGAAACTCATCAGAAACGGCAGGCTCGTCACTTTCACGATTGTACGTATCAGCTACCCGTTCCAGGATTCTTTTCCGAATGACAACGTTGCGTTTCAGATACACCAAGCCCTCGACAGTTCCCTCAGGAGCTTCGTAGGACGCCGTTTCCTCACCACCTGTAAACGAATAAAACAAACTGGCAATCGGTGCACGCCAATCAATCACCAGCGGATATGCTGACGTTTCTTCACGCTCCACCCCGATCTTACCGATATAAAGTGGCTTGCGCTGACCTCTACCGCGCTCGTCAAAATCCATACGCCCAAAATAAGGCTCCTGCGAGCTTTTGGTCAAAGCCTGGCGTTTTTCCTCCCGTGCAGATTCCAGTACTTGCTCCGTAAAGTCATGCCCGGTGTACACTGGCGTATTGCGAAGCCGTTCCAATCTCCGATCAATTTCCTCCATAGCAAGCGACAGCCTATGCTGTTCTTCTTGATAGGCACTTTGAAACTTATTCTCCATTTCAGTTACCTCCTAAGAATATCAAGTCTCGATTTCTGCATCTCATTCACTTGCTCCGATACAAAAAAAGGAAAGTAAGCGTAACACATTTGAACACAAAAATCCAACCTTATTTCCTAATACGCCCAATCCCCTACTCTTTCACAAAAGTATGAAGCTTTGCGGCACCAGTGGAGCGGGTGATTTGAATCCGAAGAAGCGGAGTGATCGGTGGATCAAATCACACGCGAAGCGACCTTTAATACTCCATACTTCTCTCCCCCATCTCCACAAACTGCTTTTGAGCCAGCTCGCGGTACACCTGATGGGTTTCTAATAACTCGGCATGGGTTCCTGCACCAGTCACATTGCCTTTGTCCAACACGATAATTTGATCGGAGTGGACCACTGTGGACAATCGGTGTGCAATGACAATCGTCGTGCGTCCTTCCATCAAGTTCGCTAAGGCCTTCTGCACCTCATGCTCGGATGAGCTGTCCAGGCTAGAGGTAGCCTCATCCAGCATGAGGATGTCAGGACTGCGAAGAAGCGCACGCGCAATGGCGATCCGTTGTCGCTGCCCGCCGGACAGCTTCATTCCCCGTTCCCCTACCTCCGTATCGTAGCCTTGAGGTAGATCCATAATAAATGTATCCGCATACGCCATCATGGCAGCTCGTCTGACTTCTTCCAAATCAGCTTCGCGCCCCAAGCCATACGTAATATTATCTCTAACCGTTCCGGTCATCATCGAGCTCTCCTGTGATACATAACCAATCTTCGAGCGCCAGGAGGACAGTGTATATGACGATATCGATTCGTCTCCATAACGAATTTCCCCTGTATCTGGCACATAGAAGCGCTCCAACAATGAAAACAAGGTGGATTTCCCACTCCCGCTCGGTCCCACGAATGCTGTCGTTCGGTTAGCCGGAATGACCAGGTTTGCACGATGAAGAACCTCTTCACCTTCGGTATAGGAAAAAGCGACATCACGAAATACAATATCTCTGCTCTCTTTTGCCGCTTCCTGCTTCAATTCAAGTGGTTCCTCTTCATGGTCTAAAATAGTCTGAATTCGTTCAGTGGCACCAACTACCTTTTGCAGACGTGAATATAAGGTCGTGAATTGGGCCATCGGTGTAATCACCTGAAACAGTAGCAAAATAAAAGCCACCAAATCACCCGCGGTTAGTACACCTGATGCGACGCGAACACCACCAACACCCAATATAATAACGAGCACCGCAGTCAGCAAAAAGGTAGAAATGGGACCTACAAGGGCCAATATACGTGACTCCTGCAACCCGAAGCGGAACATACGGTAAATGCGATCCTCCCCGGCCTGTGCCTCTCTGCTTTCCGTTCCGTAGGCCTTCACCAGCCTGATTTCGCCGATAACCTGACTCAGCACTGAGGTCAGATCTGCCATCTCATCCTGCTGTTTTTTGGAGATACGATACATTTTTCTGCCTACCGGAAATAAAATCAGGGCTGTTAGCGGAACAATGGTCAGAATAATGAGCGTCATCACCCAATCCAGATAAAATAACAATGCAATACCACCAATAATCGCAATCACATTAGAGATCAGATTCACGAGATACTCGGTAATTAAGTTCATAATCAGGCTTGTATCATTAGTGACACGACTCATCGTATCTCCTGACCGATTCCGGTCAAAGTATGGAATGGGTAGAGATAAAATTTTATGCCATAAGCGCTTGCGCAAATTAGCCACTATTTTGTGCCCGGCGTAGTTCAACATATAGATCGAAACTGCCGAAGCTACCGCTTGAAGCACAAAAGCGCCAAGCAAACCAATAATGACCATACGGTTCAGTGAAGAAAAGGTTAAGCCATCGATCAACCCTTTGGTCATCATTGGTACGATTAAACCAGCAATCGTCTGAACCAGGGTCAGTATCAGGGCGATGATCAGAATGGCCTTGGGCGGATGCGCACTCGCAATCAGTTTGATAAACTGACCCATACCAGCCTTGTCCGGCCTTTTACCCGGCTTTTCCTTCATCCGATCTTCCTGCTCATCTTGTCGCCCATGTTGTTCTTTTTCCATAAACCATCAACCTCGCTTCCTGTCTGACCATTCTTGTTCAAACAACAACACCCGCGCTCTGCGCGGGTATGAACAGTACAACCTATCTTCGAGTTTACTACACCAGAGAATGAAGCACAAAGTTAGCCACAAACAGTACAGAAATGATATATAATGCGACAGGCACTTCCTTGCCCCGTCCTGCTGCCAGCTTGGCTACGGGATATGCAATAAAACCAAATGCCATCCCGTCTACAATACTGTAAGTAAAGGGCATCATCACCATGATCAGAAATGCAGGAAAGGATTCAGTAAAATCACTGAAATCCATCTCTCGCACATTTTGTACCATTAGGCCTCCGATAATGATTAATACAGGCGCAATGGCACTGTCAGGAATATAAGCCAATAGTGGAATAAAGAAAAATGTCGCTCCGAATAAAATTGCAGTTACCAGCGGGGTCATTCCTGAACGTCCGCCTGCCGCAATACCAGCCGTCGACTCCGCAGCGGCTACCGCGGGACTGCTGCCCAGAATACCAGCAAAAATATTGGTCACAGCCAATACACGCAAGCTATTCTTAAAAGAATCCGGTCTTCCAATCATGTTGGTCTGTGCAGTAATCATTCCAACATTCTCAAACAACACAATCAGTAACAGCAAAAAAACAGCGATCCAGAAGGCTACCGAAGCGATACCTGAAAAGGAAAGCTCCCCAAACAATTGCCCATACTGTCGCACCGTTTCAGAGGTTCGTACCGTGCTTGTTGGTTCTACAGCTCCCAGTACGTATGCAAGCCCAGTTCCTGCCAAAATGCTGATAAGCAAACCGCCCTGAACGTTACGTACAAATAATACAATCGCGAGTAGCAACGTTACACAGGCCGTAATCACCTTGGGATCATTGAAATGACCAATAGCCACAAAAGTCGTTTGATGCGCAATTACGATCCCACTTTTTTGCAGGCCGATAAAGGTCAAAAATAGACCAATACCTACCGTAATTCCATGCTGCAAATTATGGGGAATTGCCTGACTGATCAGCTTGTACAATGATGTAAACGCCACAACGGCAAATATCACTCCTGTGACGGCAACCACCATCAACGCTTCCTGCCAGCTCAGCTTCATGGAATGTACGAGTGTGTAAGTGAAAAAGGCATTAATCCCCATCCCTGGTACAACGACCATGGGAGACTTTCCGCCAAAAGCCATCAGCAGACAGCCGATCATCGAGGTCAGCAACGTCCCGAGCATTGCCCCTTGAAGAGGGATCCCGGCATCTGCCAAAATGGTTGCATTAACCATAATAATATATACAACGGAAAAATAAGAAATGGCACCCGCGGCTAATTCCTTTTTCCAATGATGCTCGGGCTTGAAACCGAGACTTCTGGACCATAGCCCATCCTTCATACCAAAACCCTCCAGCAAGTTGTTCAATCTGTTTGCAGTAAGCTGCTTTTTTCAAAACAAAAAGAGCTGTAGCCTACTGTGACACCAAGAAGTGATGCACAGAACTACAGGTCTTAGGTTGAAACATACTACTGTAAATCTAACGAATGTACTGTCATGCTACATTTCAAGCTTATACACCAGCGTGCTCTAACAGATCCTTGACAGCTACGCTGACCATAATCAATCCTGCTACCGGAGGTACAAAAGCATTGCTTGCAGGTGGTTGCTTCGCTTTCCGGATTTCAGGTGCGTTGGCAGGTACAATTTTTTTGATAATTTCTTCACGCGGCTTCATTGGCTCCTCATCAGAGAATACAACCTTGACGCCTTTGGTAATACCTTCTTTGCGCAGCTTGGTGCGGATGACACGGGCAATCGGGTCCATTCTTGTCTTGGAAATATCGGAAACTTGAAAACGGCTTGGGTCCATTTTATTCGCAGCACCCATACTGGAGATCATCGGAATTCCCCGTTTCAAGCATTCTTTAATCAAATGAACTTTGTAAATAATCGTATCCGAAGCATCCAGCACATAATCCAGATCGTACTTGAATAGCTCCTCATATGTTTCTTCCGTATAAAACATGTTCAGTGCAATTGCTTCACATTCAGGATTAATCAGCTTCACACGCTCTACCATCAGATCAGCCTTTTTTTTGACCTACTGTTGTCGTCAGCGCATGAATTTGGCGATTAATATTGGTAATATCTACGACATCCTTATCAATCAAAATAATGCGTCCAACACCCGTCCGCGCCAGCGCTTCCACTGCAATCGAACCGACACCGCCGATACCCAATACAGCTACCGTGCTATTTTTCATAACCTCCAGACCTTCCGTCCCGATGGCCAGTTCCGTGCGTGAAAATTGATGCAGCATATGGTAATCCTCCCTCACTGGTTTAAACTCTATGCTTGAACTCCAGCATACAAACCACGAACCCATTATCCATAAAAGGGTAACGGGTTCAAGGCATTTTATAATCTATTTACATGCCAACAGATGGCAACTTGCACTTGCAAAATCCAACGCTTGTTTTAAGCTTTAGGTGCAACAGGCTTCGGAGCAAGACGAATATGAAGCTGATCCAATTGAGCTTGATCCACTTCGGCTGGTGCATCCATAAGCAGGTCTGTCGCGCTGGCCGTTTTCGGGAATGCAATGGTTTCACGCAAATTTGTACGACCTGCAAGCAACATAACAAGACGGTCAAAACCGAAGGCAATACCACCATGTGGAGGCGTACCGTATTCAAATGCATCCAGCAGGTAACCGAATTTATCCTTCACTTCTTCAGGCGGCAGATTGAGCGCTTTGAACATTTTCTCCTGAACTTCACGTTTGAAAATACGCATCGAGCCGCCACCCACTTCGTAGCCATTCAGCACGATGTCGTAGGCCTGAGCACGAACTTGACCTGGATCTGTGTCCAAGAGGGCCAGATCTTCTTCCTTCGGACGAGTGAACGGATGGTGCTCCGCTACATAACGTTTTTGTTCTTCGTCATAGCCCAGAAGCGGGAAGTCTACGACCCAGGCAAATTTGAATTTGTTATCGTCGATGAGCCCCAAATGACGGCCAATTTTCAGACGAAGCGCGCCCAAAACATCAGCAACTACTTTTTTTATTATCCGCAGAGAACAGCAACAGGTCGCCTTCTTCGGCTCCCGTACGCTCTTTCAAGGCTTCGATTTCTTCCGGTGTGAAGAATTTAACGATAGGCCCCTTGAATTCGCCTTCTTTCACTTGAATCCAAGCCAAGCCCTTTGCTCCATAACGTGCTGCAAAAGGACCCAGGTCATCAATATCCTTACGGCTCCACGTGCCACATCCTTTGGCATTAAGGACTTTAACTTCGCCACCCTTTTCAATTACGGAAGCAAATACTTTTACACCACTGGTTGCCACGATATCATTGACATTTATCAACTCAAGACCAAAACGCAGGTCAGGCTTGTCAGAGCCATACTTGTCCATTGCCTCTGCATGTGTAATCCGTTGGAACGGGGTTTCCAGTTCTACCCCAACTGTTTCTTTGAACAATTTCACCATAAGACGCTCCATCATAGGCAGCAAGTCATCCTGTTGCATGAAGGAAGTCTCAATGTCGATCTGCGTAAATTCAGGCTGGCGGTCAGCACGCAAATCTTCATCACGGAAACAACGTGCCACTTGGTAGTAGCGCTCCAGGCCGCCTACCATCAGCAATTGCTTGTACAATTGTGGCGATTGCGGCAAGGCAAAAAATTCGCCTTCATGCACTCGGCTAGGCACCAGATAGTCACGTGCACCCTCTGGGGAGCTTTTCGTTAAAATTGGTGTTTCTACCTCAATGAAATCTTCACCGTCCAGGAAGTCGCGGAATACTTTTGCTGCTTTGGAACGCAGTTTCAACGTCTGATGCATTTCCGGACGACGCAGGTCCAGATAACGGTATTTCAAACGCAGCGACTCGTCTACTTCTACGCCGTCTTCAATGAAGAACGGAGGTGTTTTGGATGCATTCAATACTTCGATTTCAGTGACACGCACTTCAATTTCACCTGTAGGCAGGTTCGTATTGATCGTTTCTGCATCACGTTTGACAACAGTACCAGTAACCTCAAGCACATATTCACTGCGAACACGATCCGCAATTTGCAGTGCTTCACCGGAATAGGCCGGATTAAACACGATTTGTACAATTCCGCTACGGTCACGCAAATCTATAAAAAGTACGCCCCCTAAGTCACGACGGGTCTGTACCCAACCGTTCAATGTAACTGTTTCTCCGATATGCGCATGAGTCAATGCGCCGCATTGATGACTCCTTTTCATAATACACACTCCTGTTAGGTTTAGTAGTTAATGCTATATGACAGCCAGAGGGAAGCTCCCCCTGACTGATGTTACATCATGTTGTTTAGCCTAATTCTTCCACCAGCTGATCCAGCTTAACGGTACGTTGCTCACCGGTTTCCATGTTTTTCAGTGCAATTTCACCTTTAACCAGCTCATCATCACCCAGAATCGCCGTATATCTTGCTTTAAAGCGATCTGCCGATTTCATCTGAGCCTTCATTTTACGCCCCAGATAATCTCGCTCTGCGGAAAATCCAGCTTGACGCAGCTTGAACAGTTGTTTGGTCACTTCCGTTTCTGCCGCCTCACCCAAAGCCACCATATAGATATCCAGCGGCTTGGCTTCGTTCAATTTGACACCCTGATGCTCCAAAATCAGCTGAATTCGCTCAAGCCCAATGCCAAAACCAATCCCTGGCTGATCCGGTCCGCCCAGATCTCCAACCAATCCGTTGTAGCGACCGCCTCCACCAATCGTGTCAATAGCACCAATGCCTTCGGCTTTGAACTCGAATGCTGTCAGCGTATAATAATCCAGCCCTCGTACCAAACGCGGGTTCACTGTATATTCCACGCCCATCGCATCCAAATTTTGCTTCACTTTCTCAAAGTGCGTGCTGGATTCCTCGTCCAAACTATCCAAAATCGAAGGTGCTCCGCCAAATTTGTCCTGATCATCTTTGCTATCCAGCACACGCAGCGGATTACGCTCGATGCGCGCTTGGCTCTCCTTGGTCAACGTATCCTTAATGGGCATCAGGAAGTCCACCAAATGCTGCCGATAAGCAGCACGACTGGCAGCATTACCAACAGAGTTGATTTCTACCTGTACCCCTTTCAGGCCCAGCTCACGACAGAACTGATACCCGAAAGCAATAACTTCTGCATCCAGCGCCGGGTCCATCGCCCCGAATGCTTCAATGCCAAATTGGTGAAACTGGCGCTGACGCCCAGCTTGTGGACGCTCATACCGGAACATTGGGCCGATATAGTACAGCTTAGTTACATCCGGTTCACCATACAGTTTGTTCTCCACATAAGAGCGGACAACCCCTGCCGTTCCTTCCGGACGCAGCGTCATGCTCCGTTTGCCTTTATCCTCAAAAGTGTACATTTCCTTTTCCACCACATCGGTCGTTTCACCCACGCCCCGAACGAACAAATTCGTTTGTTCGAACATTGGTGTACGAATCTCTCGGTAATTAAAGCGGCGGCTAATCTCACGAGCTTTTTCCTCGACCACTTGCCATTTTTCTACACTGCCTGGCAGCAAGTCCTGTGTTCCCGTCGGTTTTTGAAAGGCCATTTACGTATCCCCCCGTCATTGTATTTCTTATAAAAACAAAAAATCCCTCGCCCTGTTATCATTAACAGGGACGAGGGATTGTCGTTTACAAATCACCCGTGGTACCACCCACATTCCGGAGTTTACCCAGACCACTAGCATATAAATGACTCAGTGTCCGTCAGCATTACACTGACTCCGCTCATACGTATAACGCCCGTAACGCGCAGTACGGCTATTATGCAGGATGGTCCGCTGTTTGGCATATGCCATGCATGACTCAGCAGAGATTCCTCATTGTTCGCCGCCTGTTCTCGGGGAGGTCATTCGTCCGCTCATCAAGGGAATTTTTACAGCCTGGAAATTCCTCTCTGCGCTTGTGGGTTCGGAGTACTTGGTCCCGTCATCAAATCATTTTTCATTATTTTATGATTTTAATGAACTGCTTCGACAAAGTCAAGACATTCTAAAGCTTCTCTGTAACTTTGCAATACTATGAGAATAGGAAACAAAAAAACTCCAATGTTCACCAGATGGGTAGACTCCTAAGAAACACAAAAAAAGCAGCCTGGCTTCAAAGTCTAGGCTGCTTCTTTTGTTATATTTTATTAGCTAATATATTCCTATCTGATCTGTGAAATTCCAGCAGTTTTCCAGTATATTTTCACGTTTTACAGTCAGAGAACGAGTTCTTAATACAGGATGTAATGGTGTAACTGCAGTTGTAGCAAAATTGAACAAAGGTCCTTCAATTGCTGGATCAAGCGTCTCATGTGGAACCCAGTAACGTTCCTTGGTGAAAGGATATGACGGCAGATGAAGACGATGCGGCTTATCCTCCCCATATAACCTGTTCCAATCAACATGTAAGCCTCCTGTCCACAACTGGGCTATACCTTCCATGTTACCTGAACCGATGTATGTCTCCAAAATAAAATCTAACTTGTCTGAGTCATGAGTCCATGCTCTCTCTGGCATTGTCTCTTCTCCCTGAATAAATTGCTCCATCTTATGAAACAACTCATCCACAGAAGAAACAACAAATGAAAGTCTCACAGGCATGGATTCCCGCCCAACTTGTAGTGTGTAGGCCAGATCCCTAAGTCCTTCATAGCTTGCTCCCTGCTCCGATGAGCTGTGAATTTTGAGAAATTGAAACAGATTATACACGATCTGCTTAAGGTTTTCCTCTTTCCTTGCTGAAAGTGGAATAATAATAGACGTTTCCATGCCTGAAAGAAAGCTTGTTTCCTTCGTTTCCGATGGTACATATTCTTCAAGAATAAGATGAGCATTGCTTCCACTTGCGCCGAACGAGCTTATTCCAGCACGCCTAGGTAAAGAAGAATGTTTTCCGTTCATTTCGGTTTCTGGCGCTACCCATGGTTCATATTGTTGCTGAATTTGAAAAAATGAATTTTTAAAATCAATATAGGGGTTGATTTCCTTGGCATGCAGTGAAGGAAATAGCTCCTTATATTTAAATTGAAGCAAAATCTTAGTTAATCCTGCAATGCCCGAAGCAGCTTCTAAATGTCCGATATTCGATTTAATAGACCCTATTGCACACTGTTGTTTGTTAAGCCCGCACTTTCTAAAAGCCATCTCAAGGCCACGTATTTCTATCGGATCTCCCAATGAAGTCCCTGTGCCATGAGCTTCCACATAACCTATAGTTCGAGGATCAACCCCTGATTTCTTAATAGCGTTTGAAATAACTTCCGATTGGGCTACAGGGTCCGGCACCGTAGCCCCCGAAGTTTTCCCAACATGGTTCACTGCAGAACCTTTAATAATTCCATAAATGGGATAACCCTCTTTTTCTGCCTTTGAAAGACTAGTTAAAAGAATTGCTCCAACTCCTTCGCCAGGAACGTATCCGTCTCCACCCTCACCGAAGCTTCGGCATCTGCCGTCAGTCGAAAGAAATTGAGCTTGCTTCAAAAAAAGATATTTGTGCGGATGAGTAACCAGATTAACACCACCCGCAACAGCAAAGTCACATTCCCCCTGTCTAATGCTCTCACACGCTAGGTGAATAGCAGTTAGAGAAGAAGAACACATCGAATCTACAGCTATAGACGGCCCATGAAAATTCAGACAATACGAAACCATGTTAGCTATCGATGAAGCGGCAATCCCAAATGCCAACGGCGTTCCACGCTGCGTCATCTCCGCACTAAACAGTTCATAATTATTCCAAAACACCCCTGCAAATACCCCCACACTCTGATCACTGGTGGAAGGATATTGATGATGACTTTTATCAAGCGAGAACCCTGCGTCTTCACAAGCTTCCCAAGCTGTCTGCAAAAACATTCTTGCCTGGGGATCCATCATTTCTGCTTGCGCAGCTGAAATATTGAAAAATAACGGGTCAAACTCATCAATTCGACCCAGGAAACCACCGTAATTATAGATCTCTGTAACATCATAAGACAATCTGTTATTCCGCCAACGCTCAGCAGGAATATCGGAGATACAATCCCTCCCCTCTTTTAAATTAAAATATAATTGTTCTATGTTATCTGCCATTGGATATTTCCCAGATAACCCCACTATAGCGATGTCGTCATCCTGACTCCACTTTTTCTTAACAACTGATCCAGTTCCAGTTCCATCTTCCCAATCCGCGTTCATTTCCGTTGATCCAACAGTAATACCTGGATCTATCGTTATAATAGATTCCATCTGCTCTTTAATATCTTGGACATCGCCATAGAGTACCACTGTATGAGTGTTTCCACTTGCCAATACAGTATCCAGTATACGAAGTCCATCGGAAGTAGGCAACGCTTGGCTTCCTCCGGATTTGTACAACAGATCCTGCATATCTTCACTGATCCGCATACCACCTTCGGACCACAGTGGCCAATTCACCGTTATCGTCTGTCCGAAACGCTTTCCCTGTTCTACTCGACTTTGCCGTTCCCATGCAAATGCATCCATCCATCCATTTGCACTCGCATAATCAGCTTGTCCCAAATTTCCAGTAATGGCTGAAACAGATGAAAAAATGACGAAACATTCCAGCACATCGTGCTTTGTTGCCTGATCCAAATTCCAAATACCACTAACTTTTGGTCGAAAAACCTTCTGTGCTTCATGCATTTGTTTTTTGATAATAAACTGATCTTTTACGACACCAGCAGCGTGAACCACTCCCGTTATAAAACCCCAATGATCACGAATATTTGACATTATCTTTTCTACAGCACCCAAATCACCAACATCAGCCTGATAATATCGTACTTCTGCTCCTAATTGAACTAATAAGCTTATCTGATTATTCTGTGGCTCGGTTAATCCTGATCTTCCAATCAATGCTATCTTGGCCTTACATCTGGCTAAATGATTAGCAACATGAAATCCTAATCCACCAAGACCACCAGTAATTACATATACACCTTGCTCTTTAAAGGGAGAAGCCACTTCCTGCAATTTTTTTTTCATATAGTTTATTGACAAAACGTTCATTAGAATCGGCTGGATACAAAACTCTCCGGGTACCAGCTTCTAGATGACGGGCTTCCTGTATTAAAATATCTCTAATTTCCGCTGTTTTCCTTGTAGCCATACTTCTAATCATAATAATTTGACCATGAACTTTGTGATTTTCTAAGGAAGCTGTTTTCATCAAACCCTCTAGAGCATATACCGCTTTATGGTCTTTATCCACATCAGCAACAATCTGAATCAGAAATTCAGAACTTTCCGATTTCTTAATATGCGTCTGAATAAGATGAAAAACTTGTTCAAAACAATCCTCAAATTGATCGGTGGGTAGTGTTTCAATTGAATTTAAAGGTAATATTTTCCATTTTTTATTAGATTGCCGCTCAAGCCGAGTTAACAGATTTTCACTTCCGTTATATATCAATGTGATATGAAGATATTCAGGATGCTGTAATTGGGCTGCAGGTATTGATTCGCGGCTCCAGACACGTTCAAAGAGCAACGTTTGAGGTAAGCCAGCCTGTAGATTAACATCAACTTTCATTCCAAGATCTGTAATCTTCTCCTTCTTATCTATGAACTCAGTCCTACTATGTTCAAATAAAAACTCAGTTAATGCTGCAATATTAGAGTACTCGAACAAAAGTGTAGGGTATAATGCCTGGCTTACTTTCTCCTCTAAAACCTTCACCAGCTTTAACAAATCAATGGAATCCAGTCCGAGCTCATAAAAGCCTTGTTGTAATCCAATCTCACTGGCAGGTACCTGAACAACCCTCGAAATTTCCTCTTGTAAATAACGTTCAATAGAGGTTTTAAGAGAACGTTCATCCTGAACTGTGGGCGTATCAGATTTGTCCCCGTCCTCCCTATTTTCATTGAACGCTTGAGCATGATTTTCGAGTAAATATCCGGTCAGGCTGTCGATTGTGGAAAACTCAAATAGCAAAGTGGGATACATTATCGTATCCACTCTTTCCTCCAATATTTTAACCAATCGGAGCAGTTCAATAGAATCTAATCCTAATTCGTAAAATCCTTCACACACTTCTATTGTATCTGCATCTACCTTGAGTACCTTGGCAATTTCTTGCCGTAAGAATTTCTCAATCGCGATTTTAGTAGTTAAAGAAGAGATTTCGCTTTCTTCTACTCCCACATATTTATCTTTCGAAACAAGTTTTTTTTGTTGATCAGATTGCCCTTTATGCTTCTCCTCAGCCACAGAAACTGCAGGTTCCATCAGTTTTTGAATCAGTTGTATGTCTCGTATACGTTTAACTGAAAAATTGAGGAATTCAACAGCCACTTCTCCTGTCTCACTATATACAGTGATATCTCGGGTTATGATATCTGGATTGATCAGTAGACCGCCTGCAACTTCTCGTTCCTCTGTATACGTATAGATGGGGCTTGGAAGCCTTTGATAAATGCAAAATCGCTCAATTGAAATAGGCATATAGGGCGAACCATCCTGGTTCACCCAATGTTGCGTTCCACTTTTGGAAAAAGACATACCTGCCATCGATGCCCCATCCAACAATGCGGCATGCGCATAAAAATAATCGGCATCATTTTTCGCTAGCTCACTTAGATGGAGCTTCATTACTTCCTGATTCCCCCGTTGGTAGACGTTCCCCAATGTTTTCATAAAGGTGAAATGCTGAATTTCACATCGGCGGGCCAATTCATACATCTCCTCCATGTCCCATTGTTCTGTGGCTTCATCCGTGAAGGCCGCAATATCGGGCCAAGGGTTTATGGAGATACCCTCTGTTGTATACATCAAACAATTCATATTTATAACCTCAGATGTGTCTACAGCTTCCTCATTCTTTACTTTTGTACTGGTCACCTTCACTTCCCAATATCGTTCTTTCGGAGTGAAAGTAACTAGAATCTGTTGGTCAAAATACTCGGATGTGATGATAGGCTGCATGAACAGAACATGATGTAATTCGATAGCCTGAGTTCCTAAATAGCAATCTGCCAATCTATAGATCATATCCAGTAAAGCCACCCCGGGCAACGTGCGTACTTCGTGCACTTGATGATCCCGTACAATTAAATTGTTATATGTTAGCCGCTGTGCATAGGTCTTGGGAGTTGCTCCTTTACTCATTGCAGTTTCCCCCCCTATAAATCTCAATGGGTTCAAAAAAATTATGCTTCCATACTTCCGCTTTCCGCGTGACTGATTTTATAGATTTCGGTATGTCTGGCTCTGGCCAATAACGTCGGCGGTTAAAGCGAATCCCTTCATCATCTGATCTCAATACAGCCTGAAGTGCACGTGGAACACCCTCATTACTTACGATGATATGAGCATTATTCCCTCCAAGCCCAAACGAACTGATACCTGCACGTAAAACTCCTGCTATATCTGTCCACTTCGAATGGCGCTTTACAATATAAAACGGAGAGTCATCGAAATTAAACCGAGGATTGGGATTGTTGCAATGCAGTGTTGCGGGCAGTTCCCCACTGCTCATGGACAGTAGAACCTTGATAAAACTTGCTATACCTGCTGCGCTAATCAGGTGTCCGATATTACTTTTAACACTACCAATTCCGCAAAACTGTTTGTTCCCTGTAAACTTTGAGAACACAGTTGTCAATGCTCTTAGTTCAATAGGATCACCGATAAGAGTACCCGTTCCATGGGCTTCCACATAGCTAATAGTCTCAGGATGAATATGGGCATCTGCAATCGCCTTTTCAATAAGTTCCTTCTGAGCCTCAGGGTTTGGAGTAGTGATACCCATGGTGTTACCATCGTTATTGAGCGCTGATCCATCAATGACTCCATAGATCTTATTGTTATCCTTGATGGCTTGTTGCAAGCGTTTTAGAATGACTACTCCACACCCTTCGCCCACACCAATACCATTAGCATCGGCACTAAATGCCTTACAACGCCCTTCAGGGGATATGATATTAGCAGCTCCGAGAAGTTGGTATATGGTTCCATCCAAGATAATGTCTACCCCTCCAGCTAGCGCAATCTCACTCTCACCGTTCAATACGCTTTTAGCCGCTACATGTACTGCAGTTAATGAACTGGAACAAGCTGTATCTACTATCATATTAGGGCCTTTCAGATTATAGACATGGGCCAAATGGGCAGCAATAAAATTTTGACCGACACCGATAATGGTATCTTTATCATTTCCTCTCAACTTTTGATAATATTTATTGGTTCTCGCGCCCACAAATACACCAACTTGCTTATTCCATAAAGCTTCTTTTGTATACCCAGCGTCTGCAATCGCACCTGCGCCACATTCTAGAATTTTACGCTGTAACGGATCAATTTGTATGGCGAGAGATGGATGGATGTTAAAATAATCTGGATCAAAATCCTCAATGTGATCCATAAATCCGCCTACACTTTCAATTGCCTTTCCGGCGACCGTTTGTTTAATATGTCCCACCCGTGAGATGGGAGCCTCACGTATACTATCGATACCATTCTTTAGATTAAGCCAAAATTCATATTTATTATGGGCATCTGGAAATTGACAATCAATTCCTATTACAGCTATTTTATCGTTTTTATCCCAATCATTTCCTCCTTCATCTAAGAACGCTACATTTTCTTTTAATAAGGGAAACATAGAATTCTGCTCACATTCCATATTTGTTGCTTCCTGTACTTGGCTTTCTATGTTAAAAAAAGATTCAAGTATATCTGGGTGGTTCTCAATAAGATAGGCTGTCAAACTTTTCATAGTTGGATACTCCAAAATTATGGACGGATCAAGTGAGACTTCTTTTAATTCATAGTCCACTCTAGTAACGAGCTGAGCTAGCAAAATCGAGTCCATTCCATATTCTTGAAATGGAGTATCTGGTTTGAATTCAGCTTTGTCAATTCTCAACTCTCTGGCAAAAAGTGAAACCAACCATGATTGTGTCTTTTCAGTAAGGTGAATTTTATCCAGATATCCACTTCCTAGATTTTGTACAGGAGCCTGTACTGGTCCTTTCTCCTCTTTCACGAACTCTGTTACCGAAAGTCTACGGCTCATTAACTGAGTAGGATCCCATATAGCCGGATTTACCCATGCAGGAAGAATGACTCGATAACGGGAATCTGCCAGAAGGCTGTCCAACATATTCAGTCCTTCTTCGTTGGACATACTTAGCAAACCCGCTTGTTTATATGGTTTGCTAGTGACCTCTCCCATTCCCACTTCCCTCCAACTAGGCCACTGGATACTCATTATCGAACACGGTCCTGTAACCGACTCAGCAAAATAATCCATATATGCATTAGCCATTGCATAGTCGCTGATTCCTGCGCCAAGTGCTGGAATAATGGCAGATACTGAAGAAAATAGCACAAAGAAGCGCAGAGGCTCGTTTCTGAAACTTTGATACATGACATTTAGACCCAGCACTTTGGGATCCAATACCTTTCTAATCACCTGTGGAGATTTTCTTATAAACGCCAGATTTTCTAAATCAGCCAGACCTGCACAATGAATGACACCACCAATAGGACCCATAAAACGCTTGACGGTTTCCACAGTAATTCGCATGGCTTCCGAGTCTGATAACTCAACCGACAGGACAAATACTTCTACTCCAAGGCGTTCGATACTTTGTATTGCTCGTATCTTTGCAGCAGTTGCACTATCAACATCCTCAAGTGAATTCCATTGCTCCTTCGGAGGCAGTTGTTCCCTACCCGATAACATCAGCTTCTTCACACCATAATGCTGTACAAAGTGACGCGCACAGAGTAGGCCTAGACCTTTCGTCCCCCCTGTTACCCATAAAACATGATCTTCGGGGAATTTTCGTTCATGGACAGGATCGTGCTGTACATTAACTTCATTCAAAAATGCAAAATATCTCTGTCCATCGCGGTAAGAAACTTCTGTATCCTCATTGTTGTCCATAAATTCACATGCAATTTGATCTGCAAACAATCTATCAGCCATTCCAGATTGTCCATCCATATGACGTGAACGGATGTAGCTATACTCGCTTTGCAGCATACGATACAAACCAACATTTAAAGCTCCTGATAAGTTGATTTTTTCATTCCGATAAGACTCCAAGTCTTTTGTGACACAAAGTAACATCAAATTGTTTCTATTCCCATACTCAATAAGCTTTTGCAACCAGGAAATGTATTCAACTTCTGGCTCCTGAGCATAACCACACCCAATCAGATCTATACAGCCCGTATACTTATCCCACATGTGATCCTGCATTAGCAGGTCATCTTTAATTTCATCTCTACCTAATATTCGCACATCTGAAAAATAAGAAGCCAGACAGGCCGCAAGCTGTCCTGTATCATGAGTGGACAAGATTGCAACTGTACCAACGATATCACTCTTTCCGACAAGCGGACTTGCTCCCCATTGCTTGGTTGTATATGATAATTTTCGAGTTTTTGATCTGTGATGATCATCTACGCTAGTTTTCCACGAGTTTGGAGCAACGGTGGATACATCTGAGGTAGCCTGCTTTTGGGGTATCCAAAATTTTTCCTTACCAAAAGGATAGGTAGGCAATGAAACTCTGGAATATCCTCCATTCGCAAATAATTGGTGGTAATTCAACCCATATCCCTGCACATACAAATCAGCTACAGTAGACAAATTTCTAACGAAAAGAGTTTTATCATTTTCATTTATGCATTTCTTAATACATTCATTTCCATGCTGTTTTATCTTTAGATCATCCCTGTACTCAGATCCATTCAGAGAGGAAATATACATATTCGCAGTTCTTCCCGTTTCCAGCCAGTTATCCAGTATATTGGCAAGCTCATTCGTATGACTTACAATGCATGCCAGCCGATGATCAAGGTGCTTACGACCGAGTAACAAGGTGTAACTCATATTACCTAAATCCAGCTCTTCCTTCTTCTGGCAATAACCACTTAACTGCTGGGCTTGCTGCTGTAATTGTTCTTCTGTCCGTGCAGAGAGAACGACTAAATAACTGGAAGCAGGTGTATAATGACGATTTGTTTCAGGGGCTTCTTCAATCACCATATGAGCATTAGTACCGCTAAATCCAAAAGAGCTTATGGCTGCGCAACGTTTTGTATTCCAAGGAACAGTCCACTCCTTGAAACTTGTATTCAAATAGAAAGGACTATTGTCCATTTTAATATTCATGTTTCCACGTTGATAATGGAGGGAAGGAACCATTTGCCGATGCTGCAAAGAAAGTAATATTTTCAGCACTCCAGCTACACCAGAAGCATATTGGGTATGACCAAGATTCGATTTAATGGTACCTAATGCACAATAGCTCTTCTTATTGGTGTATCTGGAAAATGCCCGGCTCAAGGCCTTATACTCTATAGGATCACCTAACTGTGTGCCTGTCCCATGCGCTTCAACCATTTGTATATTTTCTGGATGGATCCCAAAACGGTCAAATACAGTTTGTTCCAAACGTTCCTGAGATTTCGCGCTTGGTGCTGTAATCCCATTAGTAAAACCATCCTGATTGACCGCAGTACCTTTAATGACACCGTATATGTGGTCACCATCGGCAATAGCCTCCTCTAAACGCTTTAGAACAACTACACCCGCTCCTTCTCCTGGCACAAATCCATCTGCTTTATCATCAAAAGCATGGCACCGTCCAGTTGGGGATAACATATTGGCACGATTGGAATGCACATAAAAATTGGGGGTTGTCTGAACAAATATGCCGCCGGCCAAGGCCATATCTATTTCTCTCGTCCAGAGCCCCTGACAGGCCATATGAATCGCTACCAGTGAACTGGAACAAGCCGTATCTACTGCAATCGCTGGTCCATGCAAATCTAAGTAGTAAGAGATTCTGGCAGGGAGAATAGAGCTGGCGTTTCCCCAAAAGGCTTGGGCTGGAGGGTTATCATCGATCCATTCTGTATAATCGGAAGGTCCACAACCTACATAAACGCCACAGTCTTTACCCTGTACCCCCAAACCCGCATATCCGGCATCCTCCAAGGATTTCCAAGATTCTTCGAGAAAAATACGTTGCTGCGGGTCCATGTAGGCAGCTTCCAGTCCTGTAATGTTAAAAAATCTGGGATCAAATCGGTCAATATCTTCTATAAAACTGCCATAGTCACAATACCCTTTACCTTGATCGTAATAATCAGATAAATTCCACCGGGATACCTTCTGAATCAAGTCGTTTCCATGAACTAAGTGATCCCACAATTCCTCAACCGATGCCGACTGGGCAAAGCGCCCGCTCATACCGATTATGGCGATATCATCTTTTTTATCTTGTATTGGAATTCCTTCAGAAATCTTTTTATTTAAAATAGAGTCAGCGCTGGAAAGTGGACGGGCATTGTCAGTTGCTTTTGTTGTCTTTTTGTTAGCGGATATTCCTTTTAGAGACAAAGCGTCAGATTGAAAACGGTTGGTCCAAGTCCGCACAACTACATCCTGATGCTGTGACAAAATATAGGAAGACAATTGGCGAATGGAACTATAATCAAATAAATCAGTAGTTTCCAATTCAATGCCAAGCTTATCGTTAATTACTTGAATAAATTGGGCTCCCGTAATAGAGTCAATACCATAATCAGAAAAGGACTCTTCAGGATCTATCATATTAACTTCAACTTTAAGAGTAATGGACAAATGTTGAAGCAAGGTTTCTTTTACAAAGTGTTGTACATTCTGGCCTGATGAAGGCGATATCCGAGAAGGGACTGCTGGTGAAAACACTTCCTTATACTGTGACAAGATGTATGCCGCAAGCAGATTAACCGAGCTGTAATCAAACAGATCAGTGCTTTCAAGTTCGATGTGCAATATGCGATTAATGCTCTGAACCAATTGAGTTCCCGTAATAGAATCAACACCGAAATCGGAGAACGAATCATCATGGTCAATTAGGTGGGTCATTACCTTTAAGGATTCTGATAATGTATGGACAATGCATTCTTTCACATATGCTTCGATATCCATTCCATTCGATTTAAGATTGGTCTGTATTGAGGCACCAGATGATGGTCGACTTTGACTTGAAATCAACGTTCTTCTCCTGTCCTGCTTCATACCTCGTGTGACCTGGATTATGCCATCACTTTGCGCACTAATAATCTGCTGTCCAAGTTGGGTTTCTTCCGCTGGCGAAAAGCTAACATGGTGATACCCTTCAATTTCCAATAACTTTTTCCACTGAGCTGGGTATAAGCCTGGACATCCCTGAATACGTACCGCAGAATCTTCATACATCCACCATCCGTCCAATAAACCGAAGGTCAGATGAGTAAAGATGGATTTGTCTGAAATTTCATTTAAGAGAATCAGACCGTTATTAGAGATCAAGCTCTTAGCATTGCGCAGGGTTCGTCGGATATTCCGGGTAGCATGTAATACGTTAGCCGCAATGACAATGTCATATTTACCTATCTCAATCCCTTGCTCGGTTACAGCTTCTTCAATATTTAAAACCTCGAATTTCAGAAAAGGATTCTGTTCTCCATAAACTCCTTCCCCATGCTTTAGAAAAGCTTTAGATATGTCTGTATAACAATATTCCTCAATATATTGTTGGAATGGCTTTAGTTTATCGAGAACTATTGATGTTGTTCCTCCTGTTCCTGCACCAATTTCCAGTATACGTATTTTTGTTCCTCTATCTTGCTTTAGTCTGTGTTGCAAGAAAGCAGTTACCTGATCCGAGAGCACTTCATTAAAATAGTCAGCAACCTTGTTATTCTTGTAAATACCTTCGACAAGGTGCATGGAACCTTTGGGAAACATAATGTCAGTTGCTGGAACTTTTCCGGTTAAGATCTCTGGCAGTGCTTTTAACGTAGCTTCAACCAGTAGAACTTGGGCTCTCAAATTAGCATCTTTAGTCCAATGCTGTTTGCTTTGTTCCCATTTCTCCCAAACTTCTTGAATATCGGATACGGTAGAGACAACGGCTGGATTACGAGTAAAGATATCCAAACTTTCTTTAATCCATAACCTATATAAATCCTTTAATCCGTATCTTACCCACAAACGATCATCTTCTGGATTTGCGTTCAGCAGCCCCACAGCATGCAGCTGAGCCTGTAATATCTGAATTAAAAGTCTATCTACGGCTTTTATTTGTTCTCGGTATATGTCAAATTGCTCACCATTCTTCATGGTTGTCCTCCTTGTTAATGAGTGCATACAATTTGCTTCTCCCAGCTCACTTTCTTGATTTCCAACGGATCTGTCGTTCGCATGATCCCCAGTTGGTGCAGTTGTCCCGCTACCAGTTGCTCCAATATTTGCATCCCCTCTTCCGTCCGTATGGATTGGATCCCTAGCCGCTCCATCTGCTTGCGGTATCGTTCCCCCGATACCCACCCCGACCTGGCCCCAATACCCCCACGTTCACCACCTTCACCTCACACGACCACTCTACAGATAGCTGGTGCGCGAATGCATCCTTAAAGGTACAGCCTGACACATAGTTGCTTTGTCCCGCTGCCTTGGTGAATGCGTTAAAGGAAGAGAAGAACAATACAAAATCCAATGCTTCTCCTTGAAATGCTCTCGCCAGATGCACACTCACATCTACCTTGGCCTGCAGCGATTTACAAAATTCCTCCTCCTCCATCTGTCCCAAACTCCGGTCTGACAGTACGATCGCCGAGTGTACCACACCATGGATATCTCCATACGCCTGACGCACTGTTCGGCACGCTTCTCCCAAGGCAGTCTCGTCCATCGCATCCGCTGCGATATACATCGGCTCGGCTCCTATCTCCGCTAACCGTTCCCGCTTGCCTCGTATGGCTTCATCCTCTGCTCGCCGCCCGATCCAAACGATCTGTGCCTGATACGTACGGATCATATATTCACTCCAGACGGTTCCCAATCCGCCCGCTCCCCCTATGACTACATACACACCCCCATGACGGTAGCGCGTCGGATAACCCATTTCCATCGTCACAGGGACAAGTTCCTGGCGGTACCATTCTCCTTCCCGGTACACAAGCCCGTCTCCTTCTGCATTGGGCGGCAGGGACAGCAGCTCAGACCATGGCCACTCCACTCCCGCTTCCATATCCGCTAACCGTACCCCCCAGTGGCTATATTCTTTTGCCATCGAACCGATAAATCCGTGTACACTCGCGTGGGTCGGATCCACCTCGTCGTACTTATTCACTGGTTGGGCTTGAACCGTAATGACCGTCCATTCCAGCGTCCGCTGTCCATACCCCAGATGCAGCATACTTTTGACGAGTCGGAATAACTGGATTACCCCCTCTTCTTGACCCTCAATTATCCGCTTCTCTCCCATGGCTGAGATTTCCGCTTCCGGGCCGATCCAGA